>JBLHGU010000254.1:0-7289 GCA_047615875.1 Parasphingorhabdus sp. | reverse complement strand
AAGAAAAACCACACGAGGGGAAAATCTATCGGCAATGCTCAGGTAGGCAAAAATCAGCGTGCCACTGATGAAACCCAGTTGAACCGCAGAAGTTATATAACTGAGACTACTGTCCGGTAACAGCCAGAGAATTTGTAAATCATTGATTACAGCATTGCCAGCAAACCAGAGCGATGTGCCAGTGAATTGGGCAAAAATAATAACGGGCAGGATATAGGCTGCCGGTTTTGTCACTTGCCCTCCTGTACCAACACCCATGGAGCGACGACCACCGCCCACAGTTCGGACTGAGATTCATTCCAGCGTCTGGCATCTTCTATTTCTGCCTGACGTACCCCACCCTTTTCTAACAGCTGCTGAATAGTCTGGCTGTCATTTTCAACACACCTGGCGGCAGTTTCGACAAGATCCAGATCTGCGTCTACAATAATCACCACACCACGAGCGAAAAATCGTTGTAATTCGGTCCATGGTATTCGGGCAGTTTCCAGATTCAATCGGGTCTGGCTATCAAGTTCCGGCAATTCAAGATCCGGCCGTTCTATTTCCTCAGGCATCAAACGCGCCCTCAATCCACTGACGAGCCTCTTCATTGATTTGTCGGGCTTTTTTACCTGCCGTATCAATTGGTGGTCCCACTCTTAGGTCAATAACGCCGGGATATTTTAGAAAACCACGCCGACGCCAGAACAGGCCGGCGTTATGTGCAACAGGAACAACCTGCACACCGGCACGGACCGCCAGCATCGCCCCACCCGGGTTGAATTTGCCTGACTCACCCGGATCCATGCGATGACCTTCAGGAAATACCAGCACCGAACGGCCTTCTTTAAGACTCACAATACCCTGCTTAACTATGCCATCCAGCGCCTTAATGCCACGGGAACGATCAATTGCAATAGGATGACTTGCGGCCAATCCCCAGCCAAAGAAGGGTACTTTTAGCAACTCCTTCTTTAGCACCCAGGCCTGAGATGGAAAGATGGTTTGAAAGACAATGGTCTCCCAGGCGGACTGATGTTTGGATAACATTACGTGTGGAGAGTCGGGCAAATCATCCATGCCGGACACCCGATGGGTCAGATTACAGGTTACCTTTAACCACCACACTATGAATCGTGCCCAGCCTCCAATGACGACATAACGCCTGGCGTGATGCATGGGCCAGGCGGCAATGGCTATGGGTGTATACAACACCACGGTAACAACCATACCCAGAAAAAATACCGCAGAACGAATAGCCAGCATTATTTTACTCGGTGCCTTCATCTTGTCAGGCCAGCCACACCCTCATTGGAAACTTCCAACTCTGCATCCAGACCACCATCTAGCAGATCATCTACAAAAGCAGCCAGATCTTTATAGATTGGTAATTGCTCCATCGCAGCCAGATTTTCATCCTGACTATATTGCTTGGAGGTTTTCTTACCCTTACCAGTTTTTACCAATACTGGCAGTGCTCCTGCGGCGAGAGCGGCCTGCAAGTCACGCAACGAATCACCTACCGCGGGAACGCCCTGCAGTGAACAACCAAGACGATCAGCCAACTCCAGAAATAGTCCTGATCTAGGCTTGCGACATTCACATTCATCATCTGGTCCATGGGGACAGAAAAGAATGGCATCTATTTTGCCGCCTTTTTCATGCAGTCGATCGAGCATTTTTCGGTGGATGCCATTCAGGCTTTCCATATCAAACAAGCCACGAGCAATTCCCGATTGATTGGTTATGACAACCACTTGATAATGCGCTCTACATAGCCTTGCTATAGCTTCCAGACTACCGGGAATGGGCAACCATTCGTCTGCAGACTTTATGTAATCATCAGAGTCATGATTAATTACACCGTCACGATCAAGAATAACCAGTTTGTTCATTCACGAAACTCCGAAACACGTATACGCCCTTCGATCATACGACTTTTGCGAGCCTCAAGTTTATTCATCTTATTCCAAAATGCCTGGTTCAAATCAAAGTCTGCGGAAATAGCTGTACCAAGTAACAAAATCATAAGATCTGCGCATTCCTCAGATAACTCGGTTTTTGATTTACCTTTAGTGACACAAGCAGAAATCTCACCCAACTCCTCAGCCATCAATGCCACACGATAAGGTAGGTCTTCGCCACCCTTTTGTTTGAACTGGTGTTTGTCATGAAATGACTGCACTTCTGCTAACATGTCAACATAGCTGTCGCTAGTATTACTCATCAGACATCACTGCTTTTCAGGCGGGAAATATCCGCGATACCCATAAACAGACCACTCAGCTGGTTTAAAAGCGCCAGTCGATTATTGCGTAAGATCGGATCTTTATCCATAACCATGACTTCGTCAAAGAACTGGTCAACAGGTTCTCGAAATTCTGACAAAATTTGTAACGCCTCCTGATAATCGCCACGTTGTACCAACGGTGATACGCGAGAAGATATCTGCACAAGCATTCTCACGAGATTAGTCTCAGCCTCTTCTTCGAACACATCAGCATTGAATTTATGCGGCACTTCATCCGGTGACTTTTTCAAAATATTTCGAATGCGCTTGTTAGCTGCCGCTAAACTGGCTGCTGCTGGTTGGCTTTTAAAATGCTGTATGGCTCTTAGTCGTTTATCAAAATCCAGTGGACGTTCTGGATGCACGGCTTTTACGGCAGCTATCTCGTCGGGTTGATAACCGGTCGCAGAGTAATAGGCTGGATAGCGATCAATCACAAAGCTACGGGCTTTCTCGCAAGCCTCGTCACTCACATCGATTCTGGATTCTTTGTAGTAACCTGCAGAATAGTTAATCAAATCTGCAATGTTTAGATCAAGCTCTCCCTCAATTAATATGCGAATCAAACCCAGGGATATTCTTCTTAGGCCGTATGGGTCCTTATCACCAGATGGAACTTCACCACTGGCAAATATCCCTGTGAGCGTATCCACTTTATCTGCGATCGCTACCAGCCGACCCTGGTTATTAGTGGGCAACTGATCACCGGCCTGCCGCGGCATATAGTGCTCTTCAATAGCCAACGCAACCTCAGATGGCTCACCATCATGTTGCGCATAATAGCGACCCATGGTGCCCTGTAACTCGGGAAACTCGCCAACCATGTTGGTCACTAAATCTATCTTGCAAAGCCTGGCCACTCTGACTACTGGTTCGACATTCTCGCCAATTTGGCGGGCCATTTTTCCTGCCAACTGGGCTATACGTTCGGACTTATCCTTTACAGAACCAAGCTTTTTGTGAAACATCACACCAGCGAGTTCCTCAAATCTCGAATCCAGACTGCGTTTCTTATCTTCAGCCCAGAAAAACTCGGCATCGGCCAGTCTTGCTCTCAGCACTCGTTCATTTCCCTTGCGAACCCGCTCCGGATTCTGGCTGATAATATTGCTTATGGTAATAAAATGAGGCAACAGATTGCCGTTGCCATCTTCGACATGAAAATATTTCTGGTGATCTCGCATTGAGGACACCAGAGCCTGTTGAGGGACATCCAGAAAGCGCTTATCAAAGCTTCCAGCAATGGCCCTGGGCCATTCCACCAAGCCGGTAACTTCCTCCAGCAGGCTGTCATCAATAATCGGCTGACCGTTAAAACGTTTCGCAACTTCTTCTGCTTGTATATGTATCTCAAGCTTGCGCTCTTCGTAATCCACCCAAACACACCCCTTGTCCTTTAGCAATGTGGCATATTTATCTGCGCTGGTGATACGAATGCGAGCAGCCCCCATAAACCGATGTCCACGGGACTCCTGGCCCGCGACAATACCCAATATCTTCGCTGGCAAAACACGCGCACCATGTAGAGCCACTAACCAATGGGCTGGCCGTACAAATTCGGCGTCACCACTTCCCCAACGCATGCGCTTGGGTATTGGCAGCTGTTTTACAGCCAGTTCAAGAATCGACTGAATTTTGTCATCCAGAGTTTCACCTTGCGCACGACTACGGTGAACTAACCATTCACCTTTTTCAGTCTGTATTCGACTCAACTCAGCAACAGCGACTCCACAGGAGCGGGCAAATCCTTCACAAGCTTTGGTTGGGTTACCATCAGCATCAAAAGCGGCTTTAACTGCCGGACCTTTACGCTCAATCTGCTGGTCCGGTTGGCGATCCGCTACCTTTCCAACCCAGACTGCAAGCCTGCGTGGGGTCGCATACCATTTTGAATCTACTTTTGATTGCTTGACGAAACCATCTTTTAGCAGCTCTTCGGTAATACTATTAGCGAATGATTGAGCCAATTTTCGTAGCGCCTTAGGCGGCAATTCCTCAGTGCCTAGTTCAATCAAGAGGCTTTTCATGCTTGCCTTACTCATGACTCCACTCCAATCTGGCCACGCGGAAAACCAAGTCTTTCCCGTGAGGCGTAATACTCATGAGCGACTGCCTTGGCCATGGCGCGCACGCGGCCGATATAGCGTGCTCTCTCAGTAACGCCAATAGCGTGCCGGGCATCAAGCAGGTTAAAGACATGAGAAGCTTTCAAAACCATTTCGTAGGCGGGTAACGGGAGGTTTTTTTCCACTAACAACTGACAGTTAGTCTCATAATTATCAAACTGGCCAAACAGGTTATCCACATCGGCTAATTCAAAATTATAGGTTGACTGCTCAATCTCGTTTTGTTTGAAAATATCGCCATAGGTGTATCTGTCTGTCCATTGCAGATCGAAAACATTTTCCACACCTTGAATATACATGGCGATGCGTTCCAACCCATAAGTCAGCTCGCCTGACACCGGTCGACACTCCATACCACCGGCTTGCTGAAAGTAGGTGAACTGGGAAACTTCCATACCATTTAGCCAAACTTCCCAGCCAAGCCCCCAGGCACCTAGAGTCGGTGATTCCCAGTTATCTTCGACGAATCGAACATCATCAACGGTAAAATCAATGCCAGCCGCCTTTAGCGATCCCAGATATAAATCCTGAAAATCTGGTGGTGATGGCTTCATCAAAACCTGGAATTGATAATAGTGCTGCAAACGGTTCGGATTCTCGCCATAACGACCATCAGTCGGTCGCCGAGAAGGCTGAACGTAAGCAGCATGATAGGGTTCCGGGCCTATGGCGGCGAGAAATGTGGCGGGATGAAAAGTACCGGCCCCCACTTCCATGTCATAGGGTTGAAGAAGGGTACAGCCCTGGTCAGCCCAGTATTGCTGAAGTGTCAAAATTAGAGATTGGAAATTCACGGCAGGAAATTGCAACTAGCATTGCAGACTCAAAAATTGAGTCCACGTAAAAAAGGAGCGATTATAGCCGTATGGACTGGAACAAAATAGCTTTCAGGCGGCGGGGCAACTACGAACAACGGTAATATTAGGCTCGATACTTAACTTTGGCGACAAATTTGCTGTCTCACAGCGAAATTGTTCCCTGGCCCACTTGTCCCAAAATACCGTATTATCCGGATAAAGCTCTACCAGGTCCCGCGCCAGGCCGGTATAGCGACAGGGCTGCCGATGTTTTTCCAATACTTCGAATAACAACACTCTAGCAGCTTCGGTGGAAAGGACGTCTGAATTTAACGCAACTTTTTCCAACGATTGAATGCCTTGATCGATATCCCCATCCATACCGAACATTTTTGCTAACCATCGAGCCAGCAGTGGCGCCGCCCCGGTGTAATACTGAAACAGCCCCAAAAAATAATCCGCGCGCAAGTCATCTGGGCGCTGCAGCCGATATTGTTGGATTAATGATACAGCGCGCTTGCCGTGTCGATAAGCATCAATTAACTGATAGTCAGTAAGACTTACCCTGGATATGCTTGCATGAACAAATGCCAGTTTGTAGACGGAGTCGATATCGGTTATACGTTTGACGGTTTGCTTATCCGGCACCATTCGCCGCAAATCCCGAACAACCCCAGGGGCAATCTTCCGAGCAGCTTTAAAATTCTTTAAAACTGCAGCCTGAGCCCAGGGTCGAAGGATCTTATATACTGGGGACGTTGAGATATCGTTGGTATTACTCACAGAAAAAAGGTTATCCAACACCTGCCTTTCATCACATCGATCAAGATTAACAGCCTGTACCTGACCGCAAATCAAAATCCACAACATAGCAACACCCAGACTAATGGTTTTTTTCATCTTCTTCCAGCAACAATAGTGATTGGTATATTCCACCAACAAATATTATGACACCATGCAAACGTTCGACGTTCTCACGGCTGTAAGAGAAGACATATACTCTGCGAAGCTTAAGTTTACCTGAATCTCGTATTACGCTAACCGTGCCAAAACTAACCGAGGCATCCAGAAACTGGACTCCCCGAGAATTGCAGTAGGTTCTGGCTATCTCATTCGCCCGCTCACGGACTTTCAGGCTGTTAACCCAATAAAAGGCTAGTAGAGCAAGTGCAGAAAGCGCCAGGACATCAAGTGGAGAGAGCATAGATTAAATTTGTAGTTCTTTTTCTGATTTGTTTGGTGATGAATGAGATAATAATAAAATTACGTGGGTTAGCGAGATCTTCCTTGTCGTTAATCAGGGTGTTTAGTGCGACTACGGTAATAGCCCCGAACAATAAAATCAGTATGCCACCCATATCAGGAGTCGGTACGGTTTGTAATACTGCCCCTAGTTTACCGATAAAGGAAAACAGAATCGCGAATATCGCGGCCCAGGTCATAATTGCCGGATTGAATGCCCAGGCTAGGGTCACTGCACCGGTAACTTCAGAATAAGCCGGAACTAAGCAGTGGGTTGAATCATTTCTTTAGGTTCTACAACACCCGTCGTCGGCATACAGCATTGGGAAAAAAGACACCCGATACTGTATATTATAATTGTTCAACCATGCCGATTGCGGCATAAACCGGTGGAGTATTTACACTTAGCGCCCTGTCCAGCTTTTGGGGTCCATTTCTATGTACCCAGTTTGGGTCCACAGAGTATGTCTCTATTGCACTTACGAGTTAACCAGTGTTATCTAAAATCCTAAATAAACTTAATTTTTTTCGAAGCGCGAACCATTTAAAGCCGAACCATTTAGAAAAATATTACATCTATGATATTTTTCACAGTGATGATAATAAAATAATTATAGTGATGCCCGCTGAAACAGAACCGCTTGAAATCAAATATCTTCAAGCGGACAAAGCAAGTATGACTAATTTTGATTTATACAAATGTCCGCATAATCATACTTACATTTACAGTTTGAATGTGGATTATACGAAAAACATAACACTAAAGATAAATAATGAAATTGTAGAAACATATGTCAATAAGTATCCAAGTTTTGAAAATGAAATTATATTTTCAACATTAGTTAAATTTGA
>JBLHGU010000253.1:0-7306 GCA_047615875.1 Parasphingorhabdus sp. | reverse complement strand
GCTCAACAGGAACTGGTCGACGCGCTGAAAGAAAATCGAACACCGGATCTTGAACCCGGCAAGAATGGCCTACTCAGGTCGCGACATAACAATTATCTGACCTTGCCTGTACTGTTCATAATGATCAGCAGTCACTTTCCCAGCACCTATGGCAATAGTTATGGCTGGGCCGTATTGATCGCGGTAAGCGCTGTTAGCGTAGCGGTACGGCATTTCTACAATATTCGCCATCGTGCCAATGCCATGTGGGTGCTACCAGTGGCATTTATTGCTCTGGTAGGCATTATGTGGGTCACAGCGCCAAAGCCACTTCCCCAGGTCCATGGCCATCTAACCGATGCAGAGGCAATGACTATCGTGACTGATCGTTGTATCAGTTGTCATGCAAAGGTACCTACGCAAAACGGATTCGGCGCGCCGCCTGCTGGCCTCATGCTGGAGACGGTGGAGCAAGTCAAAATTAATGCGGATCGGGTCTACGTTAATACGGTGGTGAATCAAATCATGCCCATTGGCAACATTACCGGCATGACCGAGCCCGAACGTGCCGCTCTGGGTAACTGGCTCGAGGAAGTGATACACGAGAATCAGAAATGAGTCAGCCTGATGATAACTACCCAAGGGATATGCGTGGCTATGGTCAACATCCTCCCGTAATTCAATGGCCAAATAATGCTCGTATAGCCGTTCAGTTTGTCATTAACTACGAGGAAGGCGGCGAGAATAATGTATTGCATGGAGACGCGGCCTCAGAGGCTTTTCTATCCGAGATTATCGGTGCGCCAGCCTATGAAGGTATGCGTCACATTAATATGGAATCGATCTATGAATACGGTTCCCGGGCCGGATTCTGGCGTCTCTATCGGATGTTTACAAACAATAATATTCCCGTAACCGTCTATGCTGTTGCTATGGCAATGCAGCGGAATAGGGATGTTGTTAAAGCCATGATGGATGCAGACTGGGAAATTGCCAGTCATGGTTATCGCTGGATCGACTATCAGCATATGGATGCTGAAACTGAGCGTGAACACATGCTTAAGGCCATCGAGATTCATCAGGAGATTACAGGCCACAGGCCGCTGGGTTTTTATCTGGGCCGAGCTAGTCCCAACACCCATCGACTGGTAGCTGAGGAAGGCGGTTTTGAATATCATGCCGACACATACTGCGATGATCTGCCCTACTGGAACGACGACTATGGCCACTCACAGTTAATGGTCCCCTACACCCTGGATACCAACGACATGCGCTTCGCAACCAATCAGGGTTTTAATTGCGGGGAACAGTTTTTTCAGTACTTAAAGGATAGTTTCGATGTTCTTTATGCTGAAGGCAAAACCCATCCGAAAATGATGTCGGTTGGTTTGCATTGTCGTCTGATTGGTCGGCCGGGTCGTGCCGCAGCTTTGCAAAAATTCATCGACTATATCCAGTCCAGAGCAGACGTATGGTGCGCCACTCGCCTGGACATCGCCCGGGAATTCGCAGCCCAGGTCCCATCCCCAAATTCTTAAGTCTGGTTATAACTATGTCATCTCAACATCTGATCAACCTTGCCTCGAAAAGACTTGGCGCCCAAACCATTTTCAGCACCGACGATTTCTTTGCCGAAATGTCGCGCATGATAGACGATGCCGAGCCGATATTCGTTGCTGGCAAGTATGATGACAATGGCAAATGGATGGATGGCTGGGAATCCCGACGCAAGCGTGAATCCGGCCACGACTGGTGTGTGGTTAAACTCGCCGCACGAGGCTATGTCGAAGAGATCGAAATCGATACGCGTCACTTTACTGGCAATTATGCACCTGCTGCATCTTTGCAAGTCTGTAGCTCTGATGCAGATAACCCTGCAGAAGAAGAATGGCAGGCCTTACTCGGTGTGCAACAGCTTCGTGGTGATAATCAGCATGTTTACAGTGTATCGACACCAACGCCGATAACCCATGTTCGACTACATATTTATCCCGATGGTGGTGTGGCCAGACTGCGTGTTCGCGGCACCCCAGATATTCACTGGTCCGATCTCGCCAAAGATGAGGTGGTAGACCTCGCGGCCAGCCTGAATGGTGGCGTTGCACTGGCCTGCAACGATGAACACTTTGGTGTGATGAATAATCTGCTGGCTCCAGGCCGTGGCGTGAACATGGGTGATGGCTGGGAGACCAGACGACGGCGAGAACCAGGTCATGACTGGGTCATAGTAAAGCTGGGACACTCAGGCAGTTTACAATCGGTTGAAATTGATACGGCACACTTCAAAGGCAACTTTCCAGATCGTTGTTCCGTGCAAGGCATTTATATGCAAGATGCCGCAAGAGAAAGTCTTCCAGCCCAAAGTCTGTATTGGACAGAGTTATTGCCAGAACAAAAACTTGCCGCCGATACCATTCATAGTTTCAGCCTTGATAAGGCGACCCCGATTGTCAATTACATTCGTTTTAACATACACCCAGATGGCGGTGTCAGCCGATTACGACTGTTTGGAGTCATCGATGGTTGAGCTCATACCGCAACCTCTAACCAGTGAAGCGTTTGCCCCATTTGGTGAAGTGATTGATCTGCGTTGTGCCAAAACTCAGGATATTAATTTTGGTCTAACAACCCGTTTCCACGATCTTGCTACTGTGGATACCAGTGGCGAAAATGGTAGACCCTTAATTAACGTATTCCGGTCAAACCCGTTGCCAATGCCGCATCAGGTGAAAATCATGGAGCGCCACCCATTAGGCAGCCAGGCCTTCATTCCAATGCATCAGGATCCGTATCTGATTTTGGTGGGTTCCGGCGAGCAGGAGTTTGAACCAGATAGCCTTAAACTATTTATCACAGACGGTTTGCAAGGCGTTAACTATTACACCAACACCTGGCATCACTATCAGATGGTTATAAAGCAGACTGCTGACTTCGTAGTCATTGATCGTGGCGGTTCTGGCAACAATCTTGAGGAAGTTGAACTTTTAAATGGCCCTACTATTTCCACGCCTTAATACAGGGCAATGTGGCCTGCCCCGAATAGCAATAAGTTATGGCTGTTCAGTCAGTGTAGGATGTGGGGAACTGATAGCGCACAAGGCCTGTTGTTTATTGCTGGCTATCGGGCTGGGATTCTGGGAACACAATTGAATGGCCTAAATCAAAGGCTCGCACCATCACAATATCAGAAGCTTAACGCTTGGTTGAAGCATGCTATATATGCTTCAACCAAGCACCATTCTGGGCTGTCTACTAGTAATTCCCTAATAATGCTTATCGGTATTTTTTCAAAATGTCCGCAATACGCTTTAGAAATATTGCGTGCTCACTAGCTTCCTCAGAGGAATAAGAATCCTCCAATATTTCTACCGGCTGCCCACGCACTCCGGAACAAATACCAATACGATAATCTTCATGCAGACGTTTGCAGATAGTGATGTACTTACCTTCCATAGGCTGGCGTCGAAACTTGTCGAGCACCGTAATCAGGTCTTTACTATGATCAATTGGTGGACGACCGTTTCTAGGTGGCCCGGCTACCGGGTTAGCTTTATGTTCGGCGATGATTCGAGTCCGGGTCTCGACATCATTGAGTAATGGCAGTACATAGGTTCGCGTAATGTAATCGTCGGTGCTGGCACGGCCTTGATCGGTTTGCACGCCTGTTGGTTTATCTAACATGGTTTAACCTCGCTAATTGATTATTTCAGCCGCGTATCAGGTACATCGACACGGTGCAGATTCGCCACGCTCGGCCTTTATCCGCAAGGCTTCCTCTTGGGCTAACTCTGGAGATGGGTAGACTTTATCTTCGAACAAAATCATTGGTTTGGCACGATCAGCATTGAGTTGCGCAACACACCACTGCTTACCAGGGCTGGTGCAAACCACCATGTAGGCACCGGCGATAGGGCCATAGTGCCTATTATTGAGTACAAATAAACATTCTGCTAATTCGTTAATCTTATCGATGTCGAGATCAGCCATAGCGGCGATCTCCAGCGGGTTCGGTGTTGTCATTGCGGCACCCATTACTTCCTTGCCTTCTGGACGTTGCATCATCGGCGCTGATTGATTGTCATGCATGATATTAAACCCTTAAGGAAGTGGACCATCTTTCAGAAAACCTTTGATGGTGTTTTCTAAAATACGCGACACATTGTTGTCGTAATTATTGTGCGACAGACTGCCACACCAGGATAACGAACCAGGTGCAAATAAAGCACCATCATTGGGGGTTTTGTAATAAATCATATCTGCCCGTACCTGTGGATTTTCAGTGCCACCGCCATAGTAGCCACGCACAGAGAAATGGATTTCCTCATTTACCTGTAACATGAGATTGGTGTGGCCCTCGGAACGGGCCAAGAGATAAGCATTATGTGGAGTACCAAATTCCAGATCATAACGATCCAGCTCCAAACCGGCAGCACCGCCGCCAACCAGGCCAAAGTCGCCGATAACCTCTTCATCACCTACGCCTTCAAACATCCACACACATTCTGGTCGTTTACTATCGTCTTCGCGACGATAATAGGATGACACATCAAAACCATAAGCGGTAAATGTCAGACCACACAATTTACTCGGTATACGGCCACGGGCACGCCACATGCCACCAAACTTTCCGTCGAAAGCATTATTGTACTCACCGGGATTGGCGGTCCATGCGCGAGTACCTGCCTCACCTTTACGAACTTCGATAATGTTTTCGTTATCGGGGTGATATTCACTTATCCAGTAGAAACCATTGGCACCCAAATAGGTCCAGCGACCACCTTCAAGCTGATAGGAATCGTAGGCTTCATGCATTTTCTCTGAGGTGTACTCAGGGTGGCTACCGGTCAACACGGTTTTATAACGATTGAGAAGTCCTACACCTTCGCGGTGTAAATCTTCATCCGTATGCACGTCAAATTCAAAGCCTTTTTCTTCCAGCCAATCAGTTAGATGCAGATCGCCGTTTAGTTGCCATAATGATGGTGACAACCAATGACGATATTTTGGCCGCATGTTAAGGATTGGCCGTAAACGTGAAGCATAACAAACACCACTACCATCAGAATGCTGGGAGTAGGTTGATAGACCATATTCTCTATGCTCGTTGAGATAAAGATCGGAAGGTGTCATTACCGGCACCTTGCCTGCTAATAATTGTGCCACCACAGAATTGGTGCCGAGATTATCATTCGAATAAGCCATATAGCTATTGGTCGGCATAATAAAGGCTATCTTTGCTGTAGAGGTACCAAGCGGTGGCCGTACTACAAAGGGCACATAATCTTCAGTGTCCGAAGAATCATCCCCACCTATACGAAGCCGCATAGCATAGACACCACTCTTCAGATCAGTTGGGATGCTCATTTCAAAATCGACGTCCCAGCGAGCATCGTCAATATCATCATCATGAAAATGGATCGCACCATATTCTTCTGGCTTATGGTGATAGACGATTTCATCACCAGTCCAGTTATAGCCGGTCATAGCGCGGACCGGCAAGTTGATTATGAAACCATTTAACACATTGGGAGAGGTATCAATAATCTGGGTTGACGCAATATTAGTGGTGATATTGGCGTGAAAATCCCAGGCGCCGACAACGTCATTGCGTAGATCTCCGGCACAACCGGAAAATCCCCGTGCCAGTGATTCAATCTCAGCTTTAGACAAAGCGCGGCGACAAATTCGAGGTCTATCGATCTTACCGTTGTAGACGAGTGTTTGTTCTGGTAACTCTATGGGATAACGGGCTTCTCGATAATGAGCACCAAAAATTGTTCTGCCTGTGCGTTCCTCCAATGTGCATGCAGACATCAATAGAGGCGCATCATTTTTACCGGGACGTATGCTATTGGTCGCCTCTATAACTGCTGTTGTCTCATCGGCAGGATGTAGCATAGACATGCCAAGCCCACCGTTGGTGCGACTGACAACCGGTTCTTGATACAATGTCACTCGACCACTTTTCTCATCAAACGTAGCCGCGACGAGGTACCAGACTTTACGCAGCAAAGGTTTACCACTGGATAAATTCATAACCAGGCCTTTGCCGTCACCAATTTCCAGCGACAGGCAACTATCATCATCGATAAACAGTCCATAGCCACACTTACTGGGCTCAACCCACTTTGTGATGAGTCCCTGGCGACCTTTTTCAGGTGTAGTGGGAAAAATATAGGCCTGGATCGTAAAGCTTTCGACGTTGAGACGATCATCCTGGGGAATGACTACATAAGAGCCACCGTGGATGCGTTGATTTCGCCCGGAGTAAGTTGTATTAACCGGTACATCGATTTCCTCTTCCTTATAGCCTGGGCCATCAGGGTTTGTATCGCCGTGTATTAAGCGAACCAGGTGGGTATCATAAGACTCACCCTGCTCCGAGTTCACATAGAACTTGATGTTGTCGCCTGGACAAACAGAATATTTGTCGCTATATCCTGTGATTCTTAACATAATGTTCTCCTCGAACAATCAAGCTATTTATTGCTTTTGGCCAATCGCCACTCTATCGATTTCCCGCTCTGGAACGGTGGACATTTCCATCTTCTGAGCAAGATACCAAATCATACCAACACCGAGCGCCCACCAGATAATCTGCCATGCCCAAAGCGAGGGCATACCAAAATTCCAGGCATCGTAACCCGCATTGGGATCGCCAAACAAAATATTGCCAATTACGGCACCTGGGCCGATGGCAAAAAACATCCATACTAATACAATGACACCAGCGACCGGCTTTGACCAACTTTTGCGCAGAACCAACGGACTGTAACTGGCAAAAAAGTGATGAAAGCTATTGCGTCGTTGGCGATCTTTTTCATTTCGCCCCATCGCCGAGACCACTACACAAACAATAATATTAAAAAACATACCCCAGGCCGCTGAATGTATGGTCCATGGCCAGCGACCCCAGGGTAATGAATCCGCCGCCAGTTTCTGGCCAAGCGGTTCAGTCATTACCACTACTATAAGACCGGCAATTAAGCCGAGGATTGCTGCCTGACGGGTGATCCAGGGAAACCAGGTAACAGCCAGCAATGATGGCCATAACTGGAAGCCAAATGATATCGCCAATGAGCCGATCAATAGGGCCGCTTCCATAGAGTAAGTCGCAAGCAACATAGCGGCAAGAAAAACCAGGCCGGTACACAGACGACCGACACGTTTTTGTTTTTCATGGTTGGCGTCTGGCTCAACATAGCGAAGATAAATATCTCGCGTTAGTACACCACCCGTGCTGGCCATAAAGGCACCGGCGGTGGCCTGTAGAGCAGCGATGGCACATACCACAAAGATACCGATTAGCCACGGCTGGCCGTCGGCG
>JBLHGU010000252.1:0-7365 GCA_047615875.1 Parasphingorhabdus sp. | reverse complement strand
GGCGGTATTTTTTTGTCCGCACTACCCCAACCCGCGTTTCTGGTAGAAAAGCTATGGACTGCTCGAGTGGGTATATGACGAGTTAACTTCCAGAAATTGATGGAATCGGCAGATGAATATCTACAAACGACATCGATTCCCACCCGATATCATCAGCTATGCTGTCTAGCTGTACCATCGAGGCTACGGCGATACTTTCTATATCGATGTAGTCAACTAGGCACAGCAGTAGGTTCTAGCAGCAAACTTTCCCGCTTCAAGTGTGACAATAATCCGCTGGGTAGTGAATCAGTGAAAGAGGTCAGCGTGCAGTGGGGCCCGCCAGATGTACTTCATCGCATTGCCTAAGCAGAAGTTCATGTGCTCCACCACCTCAATACACTCCACACCACCAGGATGACCACAGTAATGACGTGGCCGGTTCACATCGTCAGGGCTGTCGTCATGCAAGCTACAGTCGGCCACAATGTGCCTTGTCAGGTTGAGCAGTCGCTCATCGTCCAGGCTGTCCTCTGCTTCTGCTATCCGTGCCCGGTATGCCTCCATATCCGCGTCCAGCTCTTGCGCTCTCGTCATCTCATCAACAAACGTGCTCATAACTTACACCCCTCGTTGTATGCAGCAAGACTCATTTTGGCAGCATCTAACACCCTCCTGGCCAGTAACTCATCATTTAGTGCCATACCACTGGTATCCAGGGCGTATGCATAAACTATCTTATACAGCTCAAACAATCGCTGCTCATGGTCCAACATTTTCAACTCTTCCACAATAAAATCCTCATTTGTCGTTAAAAGTAAAATTCCACCAAATCACGCCAAAAACAACGCAAAATGATACTGGGGGTGGATAACAGGATAACTGATATAAGTGATACAACTGGTACAAGTGGTATAACTGAGACAGCCCAGTGGTGGTAAGGGTTTCAGCCCACCCCCTTGTGGACACCAAGTGGCCCCACAAAGCCCCGCCACCATTCAGCAATTCAGTTATCCCAGTTATCCCAGTTGTTCTAGTTGTCCCAGTTGTTCTAGTTGTCCCAGTTATCCTGTTATCCGCCCCCAGGATAAAAGTGGTACAACTGAATTTCGTGTCACACATTTCAGCTCCTCGCGTCGAGTAATTCATATATAACGGCGTTCTTCTCGCCGCTCTGGTGGCAATCTAACCACTGCACTCCGGTGGCAGAATTGGTGGCCAGCTTAAGAACCTGGAGCACACGTCGTCGAGCGAAGTGCCTGTCCCCGGCGAACTCCACGATGGCAGTCTGTGTCTTGTGGCCCTCAATAATCGCCTGCCTGATACACGCCTGCACCGAGCCATCACCATCCACCTTCTTCATCTTCGCTAGTGCCTCATGCTGGTTGGACATCGCAATCCTCACGTCAATCCACTCGGGCAGCTTTTCCACATTGCCACTGGCGATGTCGAGCTTCCATGACTGGTTGTGGAATACGCCACGGACCTTGGCTGGGTACTCGGTGTAGCTGGATATGATCTGAAGTAGCGAATACAAAGTCAGACGAGTTTGGCGTTGGCTAGACTTGCCTGCGTGGGACTAAACCATGGCCTGAGGTTTATCTGTACAGGAGTATCAGAACCCATAGCGCCGAGATGCTGGTACTTAAGGCAGCTGCTGTGGCAGTGCTGGACCGGTAACAATTTTCTGAGAGAAAAAAGGATACTTATCCAGGTCGAAGGGGACGTCTAATTGAAGCCGCCCCAGGGGTGAGTTTCCACGTGCTAAGCGCTCAATTTTCCGACCCCTACGGTGGCTCCTTCGGGCAAAATCCGCCCTGCCAGTTAGCAAAGCATGAACGTGAGCGGCCTTTATAGCAACATGATTTGGTAATCCTGAGTGAAAAGGACGATCCGTCCTCTGTATGTCAAAGTCGTCCTTCACGCGCCACCTCAGGCCGACCTCTTTTACTGATTGACCGCAACGGAATGCGGCGTGCTTCAATCACACTGCAGAAGCGCGTTCGCCTTCATTGTGGCGCCAAGGACACTAGTGGTCTATTGACTGAAAAAAATTGCTAGATTCCAAGGTCAGTAAGATGAATCAGAGCCTGTTGATCAACTTTTCGGATCCCATAGTGCGTTTCCCTCGGCTTCTTTTTCCATTAACATAGGCTTTATACTTCCTATACTTAAAAGGACTGGGCAAGCTCGCTTCGAAATATTCCTAATGTTTTTTATATTTAGGGGTTATAACTAGTGGAACGCCGTCTTACTGCAATAATGGCTGCAGCACTAACTTTGGTGGGCAGTGGATCAGGATGGCGAAGTGGTCAGCGTATATCAATAGTCTAAGCAAGCTGGAACAACGGCCACGCCCTTTTTCAAACGGTTATTCAAGTTTTTTGGGCACGTACTAGATTAAATTGTCGATACGGTTCTATGCCCCAGCGCGCTAAAAATAGGTTTAGGTTTGTTTCTTCTGCATCAAACCTCCCCTCGCTTACCGACTCATAGTGGAATAATTGAGAGGTTGGACAGTAGAATATCCGTTTTCCGAGTTTCTGGGCACGTAGACAATAATCTATATCTTCATATCCATTTACAAAAGTATCATCAAAACCGCCAAGTTCTTCAAATAACTCTGATGGGGTGAAAAAACACGCACCTGTTACGGCGGCCACTTCACGCTCATGCGTTGATTCTTCATGCTTATAGGAGCAAAGATGATGTAAATGATAAGGGCGGCCATCCTCAATAAACCCAACCCCAGCATGTTGAATTTTCTCTGTAAAGGGATAAATTAATTTACTCCCAACTACTCCAATTTTCTCGTAACGAACTGCACAAGACAATAACCCCGATAACCAACCGGCTAGTGGAACCGTATCATTGTTAAGGAAAACTAGATAACGCCCCTTCGCCTGCTTAGCACCGTTGTTACACGCAGTAGCGTAGCCCTTATTGACTGCATGCCACAAGAACTTGATATTTCTTATTTTACGAATTACATCGCTTGTAGCCAAATCAGAACCGTCATCGACAAGAATTATCTCGTAATTAGCGGTGGTGTTTTGTGCTAAGTAGTTCAGGCATTGAAGGGTGAATTCCGGTCGATTATAGGTTGGCATAATGATTGATATTTCAGGACTCTCACTGCAGTGAAGCTCGATATTGTTTGGATCTAGTGCGATGGGGTATTGATATAGATTTCGATCAATTGTTGATTCAGAATTTAACTCACTGTTTTCACTATCGTCTGTAATATTGACTTGATGAATATACATCGGCAAACCAGTTTCTTTCGCCATCACAACCCGAAAGTCGGCACCATTCACTCTTCGGTTAAAATCAGCATCGTGTAAATAAAAAGAAAATCGCTTTTTTTTCCCATCATTGACAACAGTTTGATGTAGTGTTGGCTTAAATGCACCCGGTAGACTTGGTACTATTTCTACTGAGCGATCGGAAGAATCATATTCTATCCAGACCTCAGTATCTGAATCGCAAAGTAATTCAACTTCGATAATTACAGATGCTGCTAAACTCATGCTCGGGGTCAGAAATTGAAAATAGGCCCAAGGTGCGCCATCTGGATTTACCACCTTCAGAAAGTAATCTTGATCGATAATTTCCTTTCTCGAAATACTATCGGTCCCATCCATCTGAGTTAGGCCGCTATTGTTTTCGTCTTTTTCCGACTTTGCGCCCGACCAACGTGCTTGTTGTATTCGTTTGATTAGTGGTGGTGGGGTGTTGTGATATTCTGCGTTGAATAAATCGATCGGCCCGTCAGTAAATTTCTCCGACAATATTAATCCTTTGTTGAATTCTCCTAGCCGTTTTGTGTCACTTTCATTTTTACCTCGAAGCTCGTTTAAAAACCTAAGCGCAGAAGCGTCTTCAATGGTTGCAAAAGAATTATAATAATTGAAGTCCTGTACCGTTCTTATATTCCCTTTATCTTGAGACCTCACGATTTTCTCCATGAAATCTTCTTTTGACCGAGTGAAATAGTGATTAATTCGGGCTTTTTTTACAGAGTTAATGCAAAACGCGCCGTCTATCCGTTCATTGTTTTCATTGACACAATAGTAATCATCTTTATAGATCGCATAGTGGGGGTTAGGAATGTGGGAGACTTTGTCTGTTTGAATTATTGTTTTTATGTGCCTGTTGACGGGGTCTTGCTTTGGTAGGCGTAACAAGTAATTTTCAATTTGCGTCCCTAGTGGGCTGTGGTCATGACCGCTAGGACCATACATCAACCAGTTTAATCCGACTCCACCATAACTATTGAACTTCATTAAAAAGCTATGGAGATTAAGGTGCTCAGTCAATACGATGAATTCATCGATATCGAGTAACGCTAGCCAACGGCACTCATTACCGTATTTTTTTAAGCAATGGTTATAAGCCTCGATTTGTGGAAACTTACTTGGTAACGTTTCCAGCACAACCTTACCCGATTCAATTTCTGTACTTAGTGATTCAAGTATTGGGGTTTTGCTGCCATCGTCGTAAATATAGAATTTTGTTATACCTATTAATGAATAGTACTCAATCCACTCATTTAAATAGCGGCTTTCATCCCGAATAATTGCACATAGGCCGATTGCAGTCATTTATGTTAATACCAGATTATTTTTAGTCATCAAATAATACCTAGGCATTTTAAACGATGTCACGCCCAGAATGGTTCTAGGGGCTTTTTGTATTACCATCACGTCCTCTGCGAGTTTAGACGAAATTCTAATTCTAAGGACACAATCTAAAAATACATAAAAATAACACTTATTATGCGATTGGAGCAAAAATATGGTTTTTTTCCGATGTTTTTACTTGATAGGTGTGTAATTTTTCGAAGAGCTCATCTCCGACATAAGGCCCAAGTCCATCAACTTTTCGGTCCTCAAATATTCTGTTGCACAAGCCAATAATAGCAATCTTAGCCATAGGGTGTCTGCTTTGTGATAATCGGTCTAGGCTATCCTCAAGCTCTCGAAAAACGCCACGCTTCGCCATTCGGGCACCCTCTAATCTAAATTTTTGAAACGTATACAAGTCAGTGTATTGGGGGCAGTGATCCCCAAAAATGTCATCGCTTCGCCCTTGACGACTAACCTCACGGTTGGCAAAAACATATCTCCAACCTAATTGGTTCATTCGATTTATTAAATCTGTATCTGGAGACAAATGGTTATCAAACTGAAGTGTTTTTGCACAACTAGTACGGAACAGTTTAATCGCCTGAATTTTTCCCATAAGAGGATCTTGCAAATATCCAATTACGACTCCGATATCGTCTTGCATATGCTTTAAAAGTATATCGACGCAATCTGGATCTGGAATCATATCTGCGTCACATTGAAGAAAAAACTCGGTTTCTATTTCAGCGACACCTTTATTAATCGCCTTATGAAAAGGTGAAATATTTGTGACAATTTGAACATCAACACAGACGTGTGTTTGATTACGCAATGCTTCAATAGCGTTTTTTGTGGTAGGTTCGCCCATTGATAGCACTAGCCCAGTAACTGCATTTTTAAGCATTACAACTCGCACTATTTAAAAATCTAAATGAAAGAATCTTTAGTTTTCCTGGTTCGTTAATTCATTAGACTCCTTTCGTATTTCCACCGCAACCATATGTACCGGTCTACCGAACCAACGAGAATTCTCCTTGATAATTCTTTTGCGCTCTTCACCGCGCGCATGATTATCTAGATAATGATAAAGTATCTCTTTGACTAATACCACACTCGCGTTGTTTTCCAGCATAATCCAAAATTAGATCATATAAAAAGTTAAAGGGGTCGGTACCTTTTTAGGGATGTTCTAAAATTTTAGTGAGCTTGGATAAGGATACTGCCCACTTATCTGTGTAAATATCCATCTTTAAATTATCAACTATGGGCAGCTAATTCGACAGTATCGTACATGCCGCCGTATTCAGTATTCAGTTTATTTAGGTCGGCTTTTAATTTTTGTTAAACAATATCGATTATTTCGACTACATGCCGTTGCTTCTTAGGAATATGCCGTGTTCTAAAGTGATAAGAATTACAGGAGTTTTATTGACATACGAAGCTAGCTTGTTAGTACCGGCTGGATCATTCATAAGGATATCGATACAATTAGTTGGCAGTGAGATATGCGTCTAAACAGGGTGAAGTTTACCCGTAATTTAAGCGAATAAAAAGATTTCAAAGAGGCCTCTATATGACCCGATCATTTTATGCAGCAGCAGCGCAACTAGGGCCTATTAACAAAGCTGAGACACGTTCTTCTGTGATTGAACGAATGCTAGTGTTGATGGAGCAGGCTTATGAATGTGGTTGCAAGCTTATTGTCTTTCCAGAAATGGCACTCACAACCTTTTTCCCTCGTTGGCATATTACTGATGCAACCGAACTCGGTAACTATTTTGAGAACCAGATGCCAGGTCCTGATACTCAGGTATTGTTTGATACGGCTCGTGAGTATCAACTCGGTTTTTACTTGGGTTATTGTGAACGAACCAGTTATCAATCTGAAACCAGTCATTTTGGTTTCAACACATCAATACTAGTTGACCAGTCTGGCACCATTATCGGCAAGTATCGTAAAGTCCATCTGGCAGGTAATGCCATTCCAGATAGTTCATTGCTATTACAACATCTTGAACCCTGGTACTTCGTCGATGGTGATTTAGGGTTTCCCGTTTTCAACGCCATGCTGGGCAAACTCGGCATGCTACTTTGTAACGATCGTCGATGGCCTGAATCCTGGAGAATGCTAGGGTTACAGGGCGCTGAACTGGTATGTCTGGGCTACAACTCTCCCTCACAATTGCCTGATTCCGATGCCATTTGTAGAATACACCGAGGGCTAGTCCTTGGTCGTTACAATAGCTTCGGGCGCTTTGACCACTATCCTTATAAGTTTGAATGATGGCTTGCCATTGGTCTCGGCTTCGCCGCGTTCTTCCCACTTCTGATTGCATCGGTTAGTTCCTGATATAGATTCAGGCTTAAACTACCCTCTTCATTCCGATTCCGGTAGGACGTCTTTGTTTGACCGGTTACGCATAGACAGCGAACAAGGTGCGTCAGTCACCACAAGATTCCTGGGAATACCGCACAGTGTTGAATTCTTGAGCTTGGTAATCTGGCGGTCCACCACCAACGCAAGGGAATCGCGGAGGGTGCACACTACCCAGAAAGCCAGGGAGGCTCCAAATGGCGTCTCCTACCAACGACACCGCCCCGAACACACCCTTCTTTACCAGATCGTAGAACGGTACTACCCGGCATTTCGGGCCCAGATGGCAGCCGAGGACAAACCCTTGCCCGGATATGTGCAATGGGAGTTTGAGGAATACCTCAAATGTGGTCGCCTTGAAGAGGGCTTTTTGCGGGTACATTG
>JBLHGU010000251.1:0-7427 GCA_047615875.1 Parasphingorhabdus sp. | reverse complement strand
TATTAATCCAGGTCTGTGGATTTTGTTTGGCGGCCTTTATTTCCCCAGCCTGCACACTCGCTTCAATCAATGTTTCGAAATTTGCGCCTTCAGTCATTTTCCCAGCAGTCTTTGGAAATAAATGCAGAATTTTATCGTTAAATTCAACCAATGCCCCGCCCTGATCAAACAACATAAAACCATCAGACATGGACTCCAGCGCAGCTGTGAGTCTACTGCGTTGTTGGTCAACAGCTGCCTGTGCACTTTTGGTCTCGGTAATATCCTGGGCGGCGACAGTAATTTGAATAACCCGCTGTTCTTCTTGACTAAATATGGGTCGACCAAATACTCTCAGCCAACGTATGGCACCTTGGCCATCTATTACACGGAACTCATCAATTGATGATTGGTTAGAAAGCAGTCGCTCGATCCGTTGATCCAGCACAACAACATCGTCAGGGTGAATGATTGGCCGCCAAAGACGATAGTGACGATCTTGAAGTTGTGGCGTAAATTCCTTACTCAGTCGTCCGGTATACCAGATTGTTTGCATTGTGTTGTCTGGTTCCACTTCATAAACATAAATCAAATCAGACATAAGTTCGGAAACAATCCGATAGCGTTCCTCACTTTCTCTACGCGCCTGATTCTCTTCCTGCAATTCTTTATTTCGAGACTCCAATTCTGTTGTGGCCGCAACAATCCGTTGGTCCAACTCGACATTGGCAATCTGCAGTGCGCTTTCGGCCTTACGTCTTTGGGTTACATCACGAACCAGAAAATAGTAGCCGCGTATGGTATTTTCTATTTGATCTGGAATATAGTTTAGATGGACAATTCTGGCATTTCCATCCGGGTAATGAATTTCCCGCTCCTCATTGATCTCCTCTCCTTTTAAAACACGTTTAAGTAATTCTTCTACAGTCACATAGTGTTCATCTGTAAAAAGCGTGCGTAGCTGCATACCAATAAGTTCGGTACGCGGACGTTGATACCAGCTTTCGATCAGCCTGTTGGCATATACAATAGTTAATTGAAGATCGACATAGCCCACTAGTCCCGGTAATGAGTCCATAATTTGCACAAGCCTGGCCTGATTTCGATTCAGCCTGCTTAATTCTGCATGCAGTTGCTGGACAGTATCTGAACTACTTTTTTCGTCTGTAAAATTAGTGCTGTGCATGGATGTTTTTTGTTTTCGAAACAATTACACTGTACAGCGAGGTGCAATAAGTTTTCAATTATCTTTTCAATGATGGTCTGCCAGCCAAATAATCATCACAGGAGTCAATCCATTGAGTACAGCTACTGCTTATTTTGCAAATACGTATACCGGGTCTCGCGAAAATTTTCATCAAGCCTGTTCCCAGGCCGGCATAGATGTTGACCATTATATCCACCCATTACTGGGTATAGATGATGAAGAGTTAGCTACAGACGTTGCCCGAATAGGTCCTGTAGACGCGGAAACTGTCATTATCCTGACCAGTGCTACACATGGTGTTGAAGGCTTTGGCGGCTCCGGTATCCAGGTCGGCATGCTGCTGGATAAAAATGGTCCTAAACTACCTATTGGAACCGCCCTACTCCTGATCCATGGAGTC
This sequence comes from Parasphingorhabdus sp., assembly GCA_047615875.1. Lineage (GTDB taxonomy): Bacteria > Pseudomonadota > Gammaproteobacteria > Arenicellales > CAJQKF01 > JBLHGU01. The sequence goes on along the minus strand of JBLHGU010000251.1, from coordinate 5,841 downwards.
AATCCGTTTGGTTTTTCATGGTGTCGGCGGGTTAACGAAGACAATGTCGACATGAATCGAAATTTTGTAGATCATGCGGGCAATAATTATCCTGAGAATGAGCTGTTCGAGCTACTGTATCCTCATGCAGTACCCAAGCGCTGGCAAGAATCTGATTTTCTGGAATGTAATAAACAATTAGATCTATTAGCCAATGAGCACGGCGCAGTTCCGGTAAGAAAGGCGTTAACCAAGGGTCAGTATTTTCATCCGGACAGCGTTCACTTTGGTGGCCAGAAGGCAAGCTGGTCTAATGAAACGCTCTATAAAATTTGCCAGAAAGAACTGGTAAATGCTAAGCAAGGCATCCTGATCGATCTACATACGGGACTTGGTCCTTACGGCTATGGGGAATTAATGACGCCAGCAAAACCGGGCGAAGCAGTATTTGATCGGTTATTCGACTGGTTTGGTGACGAGGTACACAGTACGACAGCCGGCTCTTCTAACTATGCCGGGTCAAAAGGGTCAGTTCTTGCCGGCTTTCGACCTGGTTCAGATAATCTAGAATGGACTTCAGTGGGTCTAGAGTTTGGCACCCTGGATCAAAAAACAGTAAGCCATGCCATGCGGGGCGATATATGGGTCTATGTACATGGCGATCCACAAAGCCCTCTGGGAGATGACATCAGAACATTAGTGAGAGATGCATTTTATGTGGATGAGGATAAATGGAAGCAGATGCTTTGGGAACGAGGTCGAGAAGTTATTGAACGTGTGATTGAGGGTTTACCCCAATCGTAATTTTTAAAATTGGCCAGGTATTTACGAACACTTGATTACGATTTTTTAAAGGATAGAACAATGCCAGACTTTCAAATCCTTTGTTGGGATGGATATGATGAGGGTGACTACCTACATCAGTTTGAGCAATCCGAACAAGTCGCTATCAATGCCTCTGTATTAGTTTCAGACATCTGGGCTGCTCAACAAGTGTTGGGAGATCACGCAAACGTCGACATATTGAATATCAATAACCCCTACGCACGAAAACAGCTATTTCCCAGCAACAAAATCCTCAGTTTGGATAAAGACAAGTTCTCTCCCCTGTTGAACAGCAACTTGCCCTGGGCATCCAGGCTTTGTGAGTGGGCCTATGCAGATAGTGGTGAGTTAATAGGCATACCACAGCGTTTCGGGCCTTTTAACTTTGTTGTAAACAACCATCGCATTTCCGCATCTACGGCAGCTGATGAAGGCTTTAATCTCATCAGTGACTCTGACTCCAGGTTTGACTACGGCATTCTACTGTTCCCTGAATTTAATGTATTTCACATTTGCATTTCGGCAGGACTAAACCCTTTTGGTTCACTCAGCGAAGACGACCTTTGTCGTTTCGATAGTATGGCAACTCACTGGTTTCGTAATGCGTCTCTGATTACCAGCGATAGTAATCAACTGAACCGTGCCCTTGTTGATGGTGAGATTGATCTTTTCATGTCTGGTGGTCTGTTTACTTCGGCACATTTAAGGCTGCAAGGACATCTGAATATTGAGGCTATCACTCCAAAGAGTGGACCCATTGATGGCCATGGAGCGATAGCTTTTATGGAGATTACTTCTATACCAACACGAAGTTCCCAGGCACAACTGGCAGAGAATTTTTTAGCCTATATATTGGACCCGACTGTAGCGACTCAAATTGCCAGCAATGAGAAAGTGTGTAACCCAATTGTGCAAATGGGAAATCCTGAGGTCTTTAGTAAGATGTCCAGTCAATTTCTCAAAGCCATCCAGTGGGATTCATTACAGGAAGACGTCGAACATTGTGCGAATTATGATATTCCTGTCGATTTCCCAGCCCTGTTAACCAGACTGGAAAATATCAGGCAACAGGTAGCAAACCATGAAAAATGAAACAACCAATGACATAGAACAACGAGTCGATTACAACGAAGATGAATTAAAGACTGCTATCGATAACGTACCGGATCCCTGGCAATTCTCACTACATTTGACTCGTAACCTACAATCATCTACCGATAGCAACAATGATGAATAATCTGCATGAGAGATCGGTACTAGAGCTACACGACAGCCTGTTAAAACAAGAAATTGGGATTTCCCAGTTAGTCGAGCACTATCTGGACCGAATCGAATTACACAGTTCTAACTTGGGAATTTTCTTGCAAAGCTTTAATCAACGAGCTTTACAACGCGCTACGGAATTACAAAAGGAGCTTGACGACGGACATTGCCGAGGAAACCTGCATGGCATTCCTATTGCAATAAAAGATATCTTCGATTTTCAGTCCCACATAGCTTCAGGTGGCAGTAAAGCACCCAGATCTGTCACAAGCAATCCTGCTACTGTAGTTGAAAGACTAGAGGCTGCGGGCGCTATCCTGCTAGGTGTTCTAAACATGGATGAGTATGCCGCTGGTGGAACTGGCGACAATGCCCATTTTGGACGCTGCAAAAACCCCTGGGATCAAAAACACATCACAGGCGGCTCGTCAGGTGGCAGCGCTGCAGCAATAGCTGCCTCTTTATGCTGTGGCTCTATTGGCTCGGATGCTGGTGGATCAATCAGAATCCCGGCGGCTTTTTGTGGTGTGGTTGGCCTAAAACCAACCTATGGAAGTGTGAGCCGTTATGGTGCAGTGCCGCGCACCTGGAGCATGGATTGCATTGGACCATTTGGACATACTGTTGATGATGTGGCCTGCCTGTTTGAGGCAATAAATGGGCACGACAATAATGACGCAACCACCGTGCGAGCACCGCGCTATCAGCATCGCAAAATTGACCTTGAAATTCAACCCGATCAATTCAGGCAAAATATTCGTATTGGTGTATTACACAATGCGCAGCAGTATCAACCATCGGTGGAGGCTTATAACAGTGCCGTCCAACTAATGGCTGACACAGGTGTTGAAATAATAGATATTCACCTTCCACAACTGGAAAGATATACCGTACTCCATCAACGCATCGTCAAAAGCGAAGCTGTGGCGTTGCATAAAAAGGCACTATTAGATGAAAGTTCCCTGCTTTCCCATGCCGTACGCAGCGTTATTCGGGATGGACTACATATTTCCGCAGCAGACTATCTGGAAGCACAGTGTATGCGCGGACCACTACTGGATGACTTTGTTCATACAGCCTTTAAACAGGTAGATGTTCTGGCACTACCCGTTTCCCTCGACCATGCCCCTTTGCACCAATCTGCCAATGAGTTAACTGAGCAACAGGTGGATGCTGATTTCGCACGTTCCGCTATTTTTACCCGCTTCGCCAACTATCTTGGCATACCGGGATTATCAATACCCTCTGGTTTATTTGAGAATTCGTCATCCAGAGGCAAGGCATCAAATGGCAATCATTCTGCTCCGGCACTGCCCGGTGCTATTCAGTTTGTCTCAGCACCATTTCAGGAAGCACGGTTATTTGAGATCGGACGATTATTCGAATCAATTCGCGGAGGGTTTAGTCGAGCGCCCCTTAACTAGTAGAAACAGGAACTGTAGGCAAAACCACCCCAATCATACAATCTCGTGTCACAAGGGCCATTAATTGTTGCTCTGTAAACCCTTCAGCATTGTCCGGTTGTCTCGGCAACACCATGTAGCGCATATCAGCAGTACTGTCATGAACACGTATTGATAACTTTGGGTCTAGCTGCGTACCAAACTCCTCCAGAACAGCGCGAGGCTCCACCACCACTCTTGATCTGTAGGCAGTAGACTTATACCAGTCTGGTGGCAGGCCAAGCAACATGCGTGGATAGCATGAACACAAGGTGCAGACAATTACATTATGTATCGAGCGGGTGTTTTCAACCACAACCAGAGGAGTGGGACGAAGATCTATACCCAGCTCCTGACAAGCTGCCGTGCCATCCTGCAATAGGCGTGATTTAAATTCTGGATCTAACCACGCTTTAGCCACCACCTCTGCGCCGCGAGAGGGTGTAATACTGTCGATCAATTCGACCATTTCACGAATTTCGCCCGCTGAAACTATATTCTTTTCAATTAGTAGTTCCTGAAGGGCAATTTGTATTGCCTGTACTTGAGTAACCGGTCCATGGTCCGGTGGAGGTGCGTGGTCATGAGGGTGATCATGCCCATGACTATGTGTGGCATTATCCGGATGGTTATCTTTAGATGTCATTTTTTGCCTCTCTTAGCCAGTGTTCGAACACTTCAACGTCGATACTATCTGCAACTTCATTCCACTTTTCTGCAAATAACTGGGCACCAGAAAAACGAACTCTGTAAAGAGGTACTTCTGGCAAGCCGTTAAGTCCAATAGACCTTTGTTCCGGATTAGGAAAGTAACCACAGAATCGTTCAATGACACCGCATTTTCCCTGTATATAACCGGGTGTTCTCACATGCCCCTCGGAATCAATTTTCTCTACCTTGACTGAGTCGCCGGGATGGAATTTTTGAACTGCCAATCTCAGTTCTCCCGGTCAAGGACTTCGCCGACACGTTGGGACAATTCCTCTGATGTAATCACCTGTTTCTGGATAAGAATATCGCGAATAGCCAATACCCAGCGTTCGTAGTAGCTGTGGGTGTGATAGACATCTGGGCCCAGCGACTCGACGGCATGACGAAATTCATCGACAACAAAAAAGTGACGTTTTTCATCTGCTAGCAACTTATAAAGCCCATCGATACTTTTTTCCCAGCCAGCTAAAGTATGTTCCGTAGTGTTTACAGAATCAGTCACACTCGCCGCAACATCATGGGGGCCTATTCGTCGTTGGTTCATGTTTCTTTCTCCAACCAGTGAATGATGAGGTGATAAGCAATGGCGATCGGTTGCGGTGCCAAATACTCAGGGTGATTCGCATCAAGTAGCTGACGCACTTCGTTTTTCGAAAACCAACCCGCATATTCAATTTCCACAGGATCAATTTGAAGATCCGTAGAAGTTGCTCGGGCCAAACAACCAATCATGAGTGTAGATGGAAATGGCCAGGGTTGGCTTGCATGGTAGTTTATTTCATCACAACGAATGCCTGCTTCTTCAAAGGTTTCTCTGCGAACAGCATCTTCGATACTCTCACCAGGTTCCATAAAACCCGCCAGAGCAGAAATAATCTTAGGCGGATAGTGAAAGCTTCGACCCAGTAAGCAATGCTGACGATCAGGAGATTCAACCAGCATAATTACTACCGGGTCCGTCCGCGGAAAATGTTCAACCGCACAATCCTTATTGCTACATTGCAGTTTATGACCGCACACGCGGATTATGTTTTCTGCCCCACATAGAGAACAATATTTGGTTCTATTGTGCCAGTCAAGGATTGACCGCGCGTGCGCCACTATTGAAGCGCGGTGATCCAACAACAACAAGCCAGCACTTCTAACATCGATAAACTGACAATTAAATTGATCTATCCAATGATCTGTGTGCCTGGAAATAGAAAAGGCAAAGTAAGGGACGCCTGTCTCAGATTGTCCGAGAAATGCCATAATTACTGTGTTTTTACACACCTCTGGCAAATCACTTCCTATAATCCAGTAAAGATCCTGATTCTGATCCATGGCAACACAAAGATTATCGAAAGCCAAAAAATGTGCTTCATTATGAGTTTTCAGCTCACTCAGTAAATCAGCATCTGCACGTACGGCATCTGCTCTATCCAATAAGCTGCCTGCAAAGGGAATTAAGGGATTCATAATTTTTTTAATTAAGTGCTTACTTTATTGCGGCGTTTATTACTAAACCCTTCAGAGGTGCCAATAATCAATGCACCTCCAAATACCAGAATACTGCCGACCCAGGTAAACAGATCTGGAGACTCGGCAAAAATAAGGTATCCAATGACCGACATCCATACCA
>JBLHGU010000250.1:0-7438 GCA_047615875.1 Parasphingorhabdus sp. | reverse complement strand
CGGTTTTTCAAGCGCCTGCTCAGGTCACATGGCGGTGAGCCGAGGAAGATCGTGACTGACAAGCTGCGTAGCTATGATGTCGCTCATCGGGAACTGATTCCTGATGTAATTCATGATACATCCCAGTATGCAAATAACCGGGCAGGGTACTGACAAGTTAACTTTTTCTACTCGAAAAATTCGTGATAGGCCTAATTATTATCTCAGAAGGCTTTTCCCATGTAGGGACAGTGAGCAGATTTTGGAGTCTAAAGGCCAGCTTGTGTAATCCCAGCCCATGCCTTCAAGTTAACATGTCAGTACCAGGCTGAGCACTATCGAAATCTTAGGGTTAGTGCGTTCAATAATTGGCGTAGAGTCGTTGCGCGAACTGTAGAAGTTGGATTCTTTTGACTTCTGTAAGTTAACTTGTCAATACCGGAATTTGGGCTTCGTACCCTACAGGTTTCGCAAAATCCGAGGGAACGATATCTGCATTGGTTGGGGATATGGATTCATTCCATTGGTAGCAACTTGAACGCTGGCTGCTTACTGGCTTTTTTATCGAAGGTGGCAGTGAAATCACATCCCACCGACTGATTGACCCGGGCGAGAAGATGATCAGGAAAATCGGCATTGGAGTTTTTGTAGTCAGACAAAGCGCACCACACGACTTCGGGCTGTTGGACTTCCAATTGCCTGACCTGTAGTAATTCCTCAATAACCTGAGCGATGTTTTCTCGGTTTTGTCTGTAATTGCTTTCCAACACCCAGGCGAGCTCGCACAGCACAATCTGGCCAATAAAGCAGGGCTCGTCGTCGGTACAGCTGGATTCGATAAACTGGGTTGCTTGTTTTGCCTGTGCCGGATCGTCCTGCACCAGGTAGCGAACTAAGACATTGGTGTCGATTGCAATCAAAAGCGGTCTGTCTTGCGCTTAATCGCGTTATTCATGTCTTCAATACTGACAGGTTTTTTCGGTTTGGCTACCAAACCTTTTAGTGCGCTTAACGATTTCTTAATCGGTATCAGGTTGATCGAACCGTCCTCGTCCACTATGAAACTGATTTTGTCGCCGGCATGAAGACCAAGTTGGTCCCGAATGTCCTTCGGAATTGTGATTTGGCCTTTACTGGTAATGGTTGCGGTAATCATTATCTTCCTCGTCTGTCTTACGTATAAGGCATAATCTTACACTAAAGTAAGGGGTTATAGTAAGAACTTAGGTTGATCGAGAAATGCAAAACAGTCTGTGTGTTGGCTATCTACAAAATTGTTCGTAAGAATACTTGGCAAGTAGCCAGTTTTATAGATTGAAAGGCTCGAGTTTTCGTAAAAATATCATTCGTAAGTGATTGTATTTGTAGGATAGTAGGCTTTCCTGAAAATCCTTGTGTCGGCAGTTTGATTCTGTCCTTGGCCACCATTTAAATCAACAGGTTACGTGAATTTTAGGTTTGTACTAGACCCTAATTAGACCCGCTTTCCTCGTTTTCCTTCTTTCTTAGACTCCAGCATAGAATATCCTTTGGAATATTTCCTGAGTAGTTCATCACGTCATTGTAACGCCTGATAATTTTATGCTCTTGCCAGTCTTCAACTAATTTGAAAGTCTGAAAGTAGGCCCGCTTAATAAGTTGTGACGTCTTGTGAACATATTCTTCAAAATGGGCTTAGCAATTTCTTTCTTCTTAAGTGTGATGTCTTTACTAAATTGAAAGTTCAATTCGAGTTCACCAATTAATTTCATCTTTTTCTGGTTAAGCTAGTAAAAGGTAGCCGTTCGTTGATCTGCCACAGAAAGGCTAAAAGCCGTTTTAAAAACGAGACTCACCTCGAACGGGTTATAGTGGTTTTATCTCCACTCGTTGGTACTGACAAGTTAACTTGAAGGCATGGGCTGGGATTACACAAACTGGCCTTTAGCCTCAGAAATCAGCTCACTGTCCCAACATGGGAAAAGCTTTCTGAGATTATAATTAGGCCTATCACCACTTTTTCGAGTAGAAAAAGTTTACTTGTCAGTACCCAAGCCGGTGCTGTTCCTGGTTCATTTTGGGTGTGTGCTCACCGAGCATCTGTGCCTATAATAGCGGCGAATTTTGTATGGACTTTTAGGTGGTTATTACTGCATGGCAGAGCATTTTTTTGAACAGCTGTTAGCAATCATGAGTGCTTCGTTAGTGGCGACGATGATGTTACGAAGGCTACGCCTGCCTAACATCATTGCCTACCTATTGGCCGGTGCTATCGTTGGTCCCCACTTGATGGGCTGGGTTAACCAGCCCGCCGACTTTGCGTTCCTTGCTGAATTTGGTGTGGTATTCCTGCTGTTTTCCCTTGGCCTCGAGTTCTCGTTGCCAAAGCTGGTGTTGCTGCGTGCCTCGGTGTTCGGCCTGGGTGGGATCCAAGTCGTGTTTTGCACCCTGGTGTTCGGTGGAGCGGTGTGGCTATGGGGTGCCTCGTTGGAGTCCGCGATAATCATCGCTGGTGCACTGGCACTGTCCTCGACGGCAATCGTCACCAGAGAATTGAGTGACCTGCGCCAGGTGCATAGTCGCCACGGCCAGTTATCCATCGGCGTGCTGCTGTTCCAGGATCTTGCGGCGGTGGTGTTCCTGATCCTGGTGCCGGTTCTGGGCGGAGATGAAACGGTATCCCTGTGGCAGTCGCTGGGTTGGGCGTTGGCGAAGGGGGCATTGCTGACGGTGGTGCTACTGAGCGTCGGTAAGTGGCTATTACCACCCCTGTACCGGGAAATTGCGCTTGCCCGGTCTGAAGAGGTGTTTGTTCTGGTAACCCTGGTGATTGTGATGCTGGCGGCCTGGCTCACGCACAGTTTCCATCTCTCCATGGCGTTGGGCGGTTTTGTGATCGGTATGATGTTGGGTGAGAGTCCCTTTCGCCACCAGATCAATAGTGATATCCGCGGTTTCAAGGATATCCTGATGGGGCTGTTTTTTGTCACTATCGGGATGAATCTCCAGATCGAACTGTTACTCGAATTTTGGCCGCGGTTACTGGTATTTGTCGGCCTACTGGTATCGATCAAGGCGGTGTTGATTGGGTTGCTGGTGAGAGTGTTTGGCGACAGCCGCAAGTCCGCGCTGAAAACTGGTATGAACTTGGCGCAGGCGGGTGAGTTCGGCCTGGCGTTGCTGGCGCTTGGGGTGATGCATGAGGTGCTGCCCCGTGATCAGGCTTCCTTTATTATCCTGGTTTGTGTATTCAGTATGGCCTTGAGCCCGTTCCTGATCCGCCACGGAAACTGGATCAGCAATTTATTGGGTCCGCTAGTGGGTGACGATAACACGCGCTATCAACAGGTGAACCAGGCGTTGCTGCCGGAGCATGATCACGTGATTATCGGTGGCTTTGGGAGGGTTGGGCAAACCGTTGCGCGGTTGCTCGATGTCAATGATGTTCCCTATATCGCGATTGATCGGAGTCTCGACGTGGTCAGCAATGAGCGTGACCAGAACCAGAATGTGATCTACGGTGATTGCACCAACATCGAAATTCTCCGTAGCTGTCGTATCGAAAACGCACGGATGGCGATACTGACCTTCGGCTCGATTGAAATGGCCAGGAATTCCATCGAACACATACGCGCGGACGGCATTGCTGTGCCGATAATCGTACGCTGCTCGGAGCACGGAAACTTCTCCGAATTGCTATCGCTGGGCGCGGACCATGTAGTGCCTGAGATGCTCGATGCGAGCCTGGCGACAGGGGAGCATGTACTCGTAGCATTGGGATTTGACGAGGAGGATATCCAGCGCCAGTTGGAAATGGAGCGCACCGAACTTATGCGTCATGAATATTGATCGGCAGCTTTAAGGGATAGTTTTAAGGGTTCGGTGCGGTTTTAAAGTTTTAGTGGGTCAGTGGGTACTGGCAAGCTAACTTTTTCTACTCGAAAAAGTGGTGATAAGTCTAATTATAATCTCAAAAAACTATTCCCATGTGGGGACAGTGAGCTGATTTCGGAAGCTAATGGCCAGTTTGTGCAATCCCAGCCCATGCGTTCAAGTTAACTTGTCGGTACCGTATGTATTTGCTTTGGCTAATTGTGTCGCTGAGCAGCCGGAGCCAGTCTTAGCGCAAGATATGAACAATCACTCATGCAATGTATGACGAACTATCGTTTGTTCTGTGGATGTCTTAGAGTTACATTGGCACCACTGGATTTTAACCCCAAAATTGAGGAATCTATCATGGTACAAGAAGTTTATAATCGCGTCGGTCTAGCATTTGTCTCTGCTATAATAATTCTGACTATTCTGTTATCCACTATTTAAAGTTCCATAGTTCAAATATCGGGGGTTGCGCATTCTTCTACGCAATCCCCAATTTGTTAGCCCCTCAAGGTGAGTTATCCGTGGATAACTAACACCTACACCGAGCCTATCGGCGATAGAGTAAAAACGCCCCTATAATTCATCCGGGTATCGACAAATTAACTCTTTGAGGTAACATAAATCCACCCTGCCTAGATCATGCAACTGCACTGTTCGGTATTGCCAAGTTAACTGTCTAAAATTGGTAGAATCGGCAGATGAATATCTACAAACGACATAGATTCCCACCCGATATCATCAGCTATGCTGTCTGTACTATCGATTCACGGGATATCGAAGATTTGTTAGCTGAACGAGGCATCATTGTCAGCCGCGAAGCGGTACGCTACTTTCTAGATTGATGAAGTCTTCGTAAAAATCAATGGTAAACAACATTATCTTTGGCGAGCAGTCGACCAGGACGGAGAAATTGTTGATGTATTCTTGCAGGTACGGCGGGATGGACCTGCGGCGAAGCACTTCTTCAAACGACTGCTCAAGTCACATAGTGGTGAGCCGAGGAAGATTGTGATCGACAAACTGCGTAGCTATGATGTCGCTAATCAAGAACTAGTTCCTGAGACAATTCATGATACATCTCAATATGTCAACAACCGGGCAGAATTGTCACACCAACCAACTCGGGTACGAGAACGAGGTATGCGGTGATTTAAGACTACAATGCAAGCGCAACAATTCCTGTGTGTTCATGCTGCAGTCTACAATCTGTTCAACTTGGGAAGGCACCTGGTCAGTGCCGAACATTATCGAAACCTCAGGGTCAGTGCGTATAATGATTGGCGTAGTGTCGGAGCATGATCTGTAGAAGTTGGATTCTTCTGACGTTAAAAAGATATCTTGTCGATATCCTTTATATGCCGCCAAACAGGCAATTATTTCCTTTTAATTACGACGACGGGAGTGCGGGTATTGGTTCACCTTTCAGGCCTGCGTCGACTAGGCGTGCCAGAAAATCTGTAAACGGAACAATATTCTGGTTCACGCTCGCCTGTTCTAGAGCTTGCATGTAGGGATCACGCTGCTCTACCGGGATCACGGTCCAAGGATAACCGCCGCTCGCCAGCATGACATTCATAAGGAAACGTCCCATCCGCCCATTGCCATCCATGTAAGGATGAATGTATACGAATACAAAATGTCCGAGTACAACACGGACTGCCGGGTCAGTTTCTTCGCGGAATAGATCAAAAAGTACAGGCATACAATCCCGTACAGCTTCGCGGCGCGGCGGCACATGCATCGAGCGACGGATAAAGACCTGATCGTTTCGATAACCAGCTAGGTCCGCGGGCTCTAACAGGCCAGCGGCAACACTCGGTGCAAATAGTTGTTGGTACCATTCACTGTGATCGGCATCAGTGACAACACCAGGGTTTTCGCCAGCTAGCACCTTGGTTACGCCGTCCTTAACAGTTTCATGAGCCTGCCAGTAACCCCGCGCTGCCAGGGCATTCACGCGCTGCCGGTCATCTTCATCACCATCTGGATTCCACGCCCCTCTACGTACGCGTTCAATCAGCTCAGGGCTTACGCGGTAACCTTCGATAGAGAGCGAGTGATATGCATCAGTGACATAGACTTCATCAATATGCTTCATATAGCTTTGTGTATCAGTCGGTAAGTTCTGTCCCTTTGGAAATCTGCCCGGAATCTCTTTTCGCATCTCCTGCCACATCAAGCGCAAACGGTTCACATAGGGTGATTTCTCGCGCGCTGTTGGTTTAAACATTGTTTCCGTTTCAAAAGGATCTACTTCATTGACCTTGTAATCAGCTGCCCGCATGGCTTTGATAATTTGATTTGCAATTTTGTCCTTGCCAATATTGCGAAATGCACCCGCCAGACGCCCCGCGACTTTGCTGTGTCCGCCGTCTAGCAATATGGTCAAGACCTCCGACGCGTCCTGGATCATGGCCAGAGCAACACGCATATCTGTTGGGTTTTGCCTAAACAACCCTGGTGTGCTGGCAATCAGCGCAGCCGGAACAGAAAACAGGCGCAGGTGATTTTGTTCCGCGCTTTGGCGGTCCTTCGGCAGCGCTGCGCGTGACACGAAAAGGGATGTGCCATGAGCCAGGCTTACAGATTTGTTATCACCGCGTTCTGTACGCACCAAAAGCTGCTGCGGGACCGTCCAGTTACCGGTATGAAAGGACAGAGATTGTTCTGGTGATACTGACCACTTATCTCCAAAACGCTGGTTCAGATAGTCTGCACAAAAATCCCAGAAGGAGGCATACCAGGTAGTGTTCTCTCCTGCACTTTCATCAGGGCGCGCAGGGATATACCAGCCCTTCATAACTTCCTGAAGGAAGCCATTATTCAAGAGCCGCTCGCGATGCGTGCGCGTTAAATCACTAGAGCGAATGGCAACAACGCCCCGTTCCTGTATTTCTTGCAGGACCTCTAAGGATTCAGCTAGTTTTTCTGATGGTGTTGCCATGCTACTGTCTTTCGTCCATTTTTAGGTTTTTATGTTACCCCTTTATTAGGTTATCATGTTTTACCACAATAAGGTAATAGTGTCTTCTTATATATAGGTTATTGTGTGTTACTATTTATGGGCAATTCTGAAATCGCTACGTATCGCTGAATCTGATTTAGTCGAAGCGATATCGGCTACATTTCAAAGGCGCGAAACTGAGATCCCAAGTCAACGCCCCGAAGGTCTATCAGAACCATTCACAGTTGACCCTCAGAAATCTACGCAGTGGCTCGCGTATGCCAATTCTATCGAGCTGGATGTAATACCACTTGAAGAAATAGCTGACCAGATTTGGGATTATTTGGAACCGATCTGCAAGCTTACAAGCTCATAGAAATGAGAGATCAGAAATGCTCTACGGCGATGCCGAAACGTGGTTACTGCAGATGTGCGCAAGGTGTGGGAATATTGTGTGGATCAGTAGTGCGCTGTTATGCATTGTTGTGCTGAAAAGGCAACGGACGGCCTGGTAAGATATTGATAAATATAAATATAAATATAAATATAAATAAAAAATCAGCTAGTGCTCTTAAAAATCCCCGTGTCGGCACTTGCTCGTATCATCCTGATACTCACCCCTGGGGGGTTTCCTTTGGTCACGAAAATCTGTTC
>JBLHGU010000249.1:0-7447 GCA_047615875.1 Parasphingorhabdus sp. | reverse complement strand
TATCTTCGATCATTCGTTGACGTAAAGGACTGATGGTTTTGTTAGACTGAGTCATGGGTCTGTCTCCTGTGTGTTGTGTGGTTGTAAGTGTGAGAACTTTAACTACAACACAGGACAGACCCTGTTGGATATTGGGTTGTGCTTGAATTCTATCGTGAGGTGTCGACTGGATTACCGCAATAGCGGTTTCGTACTTGAGTATGCCAGAGCTCGTCGTTAATTTCTAATCTGGCTCTGATTTGCCTTGAAGAGCCATTAGCATCACCGGTGACTGGTGAGGATAGTTGCTTGAATGTTCAACAGGCTGGCTCACAAAGCCTGATTATCCCGCGAAATGTCTAATAGAAAACCAACCAGCATTGCTTAGGACTTGCCTCCCTGACGGATAGATATTAGTCGCGGTATAACAACCATTATTGTTGAACCTAACATTAAGATATGAACCCGTGCACCATGATAAACTGCATGCATTATAAAATTGGTAGTCTATAGTTAACACCAGACAGACTATACAATCAAACAGTCTCTCTTCGTCTTAGGAACCATCTGTCCTAGGTGTGTTGACGATTTAGACACTAAAAATCGAATTAACCTTAGCCTGTATATATATTTATTAGATGCAAAAAATAGCCCCCATAATATCTCTTGTCGTAATATCAATTTCACTTGTAGCTTGTTTGCAAGAACAGGATCCTCTTCCGGTTGAGACCAAAATATTGGATGACCGAGTTATGCCGGTCGATTATAAGCTCGGAATTTTCAGTCTGAACCCTGCCACCAAAACCGTATACGGAGCCAGAGGGGTTGAGTTGTATCGGATTAATGAGAATGGGGATCAAATAACTTTAGTTAATCGATTCTCCGATAAAATCAACGCCATTCACTTTGCGTCCTCTGGGCTTTATGTGGCCACTGACAATAACCACTGGGAAGCTGAAAAGCCTTGTAGAATCTACAGGTCTGTTGACGGAGGGCAAAGCTTCAAACAAATTTGGACAATGCAAGATAGTAGTGTCTTGTGGTGGTCAATCACTTCCAATTCGAAAGGCGACGTATTTCTTGGTGAATATGGCCCGAGAGATATCGGTATATCAAAACGTGTCTGGCGATCAACAAATGAAGGTGAAACCTGGCAAGTAGTATTTCAGGCTGATAATAACGATCGTTTACACATACATCGTGTAATTGTTGATCCATTTACAGATGACATTTGGATCACAGTTGGCGATGGTAGCAAAAACCGGGGCGCATTTGTCTCTCGAGACGGCGCCGACTCGTGGCAACGCCTATTGGACACTCAGGCGACATCGATAATATTCACCTCGAACGCCGTGTATTTTGGGGAGGACCATCGCAAATATGGCCGTGTGAGTCGATATGACCGAGATAGTGGGCAATATGAAGAAGTTTTTCAGGCGGCCGATTTCGGCAATTATGGTGGCAGCGTTTATGATCTCGGGCTTGGAGACGGTGGGAATGTTTATGTACCAACCATGAAATATGATAACCAGGACCATATTGCATCTCTTTGGACGGGCCGTGGAGATAAATGGAAGTTGTTACTTAGATTGGAAAGTCACGCGGGAAAGGCAACTGGTCTTAGCACTATCGCTGGGCCAGACTCATCTGGATTGATGTATGTAACGGGATACAAGATTAGGGACAACTAACAACCGAATTCGACACTATGGAAGCCAGTAGCTGCAGGATCAATTCGAATATTGGCAAACAAACAATGAAAGCTTCGGCGGCAGTGCAAGACATTATGGCTGTATGTCGTTAAAACATTCGAGACACTTTGGTTTAAAAGTGAAGTGAAGAATGTCTCAACTTTGGTGAGCGGGTCGTTCCAGCACCTTCTGGCCAGTCACGGGTCGCTCATGCGTCAGATAAGATCGAAACTTCTAAACATAAGAACTGTGTGCGTTTAACATTATGCAGACTCTTCTCGAATGACTGCTTAGAGTATGGCAGAGACAGTCACGAAATTCTAGCGAGCGGAATTTATCTGTTTAACCCGACTGTCGCAAAGTTGCCCAAAGCGGGGATTTAATTACACTCAAAGATATGCTTTAGTAACAATGTAATCGCTGATAATTTTCGCGATTTCATAGATCACATCGCAATCTTCAGCACCTTCAACTTTAAAGCCATGAGTTGCCCCATTAATCCATTTCACAGTTGCTCGTTTACCGAGGGTATTAGCCATGTCACGAATTTCATCTTTAGTGCCCAAGCTGTCTTTTGTCCCTTGAATAAAAAGTATGGGTAAGGTCGTTCGATCTAGGTGTGTCGTACGCGAGGGATCACCTTTTCGCGGAAACCCAAGTGAAATTATAGCTTTCGCAGGTAAACTATCTTTCGCATCAGCTTCTGTAGCCATCCGCGCACTCAAGGAATGACCACCAACGAATAGAGGTGTTTCAGGTGCGAGTTGAGTGGCACGATTGAGAGCTGAACGTACTGTTTCGATCAGGATGACATCTGGATCAGTGGGCATATCAGTAAACGGAACAAAATCTTGTTTGTCTGAATAAGGATACTCAAAACGCAACGTGGCAACACTGCGATTTTCAAGCGCCTTGGATAGTTCAACCAGAAATGGAATATGAATATTCGATCCGTCACCATGCCCAAGTACATACAAACCAAGTGCTTCGTCTGGTTGATTCAGAATAGCCGAAACTGACCCCATTAAGGGAACTTCAAAACTTAACTCTTTAACCAGGCTCACTATTTATTTTACAGTCGTCATGAATGTCCGTGATGAGTATACAGCGCCCATTTGCGGACAGCAATTTCTAGAGGTAATTGAAGGATCGTTCAGAAACTAGCGCTATGTCTCTACGTTGCCCAGACCGTGTAAAAACACGGAATTGAATTTTATAGTGGGAATTGAAGTGCGATAGTTGTGATACACAAGTGCAATAGTGGTAAATCCGTATGGTTATTTATGCCAGAGGTTAGGCTTTAGGTATGTCTGGTCCATTGGAGTTTTCTAATGCTGCGTTTTTACACAGGCTCTGCCCTGAACCGCCATTAACATCACTCGTAAAAGTGAAGGAAAATGAACCCCTACTATCTAGGTTTGCCTCCCTCATCTATAAACGCTAGTCGCTATCTAACAACCACTATTGCTGATACTTCCGTCCCACATAGTTGTATTACAATACTTCGCGTTCGTCAGGTTCGCGTACGTCAGGTCACATCCCACACAAGATTTTGTGTCTTTGAGCTGTTGAAGATGCGCCTCGTCAAATGCCATTGAGGAAGATGCCCAAATTAGAGCGGCTAGACAAACTAGTTTACTCATTCTCATTCTTTATAATTCCTATTGATTTTAAAATAAACTTAACAGTCGCTATCGCTCGGTTTTAGTCCGAAGCACACGTTCATTAAGATGCCAGCACTCATTCGTGCTCGATGAAGTAGGAATTGGAAGGAAGGATTACGATGGCAACGAATGTATGTTATGCCCACGCCGACTACTATAGTTCTGACGATCCTCTGACAACTTCGTTCAAAGAGTACAGTCATCGTACCCTTTTTCTGAATTGACGATTGGCATCAATGCGCGGTATTGGCCGATTACCATTTAATGTTGTGAGTAAATATGTGATTTCCTCGAACCGCCAAAGGCCGTTATGAGTATCTTACTGCCGTTTCAATTTGTCAAATTGGTGAAATTCTTGAGTGACCATTCAAAATTACCTGAAATGGCGCTTCCTTGCCCAGACCGTGTAAAAACTCGGAATCGAATTTTACAGTGGGAACTGAAGTGTGATAGTGGGATACACAAGTGCAATAGTGGAAAATCCGTATGGTTTTCTATGCCAGAGGTTAAGCTTTAAATATATCTGGCCCATCGGTCTTTTCTAATACTGCGTTTTTGCACACCCTCTGCCCTGAACGGTCATTGATATCTACAGAGTTACCGCCGAGAAACCGACAAAAACTCATTGTCGTGGCAGTATCCTCTGAAATCTGTTAATTCGACCTGGTGTAAGCGATTGGTTTACAACGCAAGCCTAGAATTGGTTCGGTTTAAATAGGCTCGTTGTTAGAGTAAACTTGATTCTATGACTTATGATTACATTGTGGTGGGTGCTGGTTCCGCAGGGTGCGTTTTGGCTAATCGGCTGACCGAAGATCCTAAATGCAATGTTCTTTTAATCGAGGCCGGAGACGAGGCTAGGCATCCTTGGGTTGAGATACCCGGAGCGGCACACCGATTGGAAGATACACAATTAGACTGGGCGTTTAAGTCTACTCCTCAAAGGCATCTGCACAACCGGCGAATTGGATTTCCACGCGGTCGTGGAGTTGGTGGCTCCAGTCTCATAAATTACATGATGTATGTGCGTGGTAATCGCGGCGACTATGACGACTGGCGAGCCCTTGGTAACGAGGGTTGGGGATATGATGATGTTCTCCCATACTTTAAGCGGGCAGAATCCAACTCGGTTTTCGACGATGAATACCACGGTGTGGACGGTCCGCTAAGCATAGAAGACCAACCGGAACGAGATCCGCTTAACGAGAAGTTCCTGGCTGCTGCCCAATCATGCGGAACCCCCTTCAACAATGATTTTAATGGTGCCACGCAGGAGGGCTGCGGCTTCTATCAGGTGACCTGCCGCGATGGCCGACGTTGCAGCGTGGATAAGGCATATCTGGATCCCGTGAGAGCACGAGAAAATTTAACACTAATCAAAAATGCTCTAGTTGTAGGCCTCAGCGTTAAGAGCGGGCGGGCTCAGGGAATAGACTACATTGCTGGCGGACGCACAATAGATCGCGCATTAGCTGGACAAGAAATTATTATTTCCGCTGGAGCCATTGGTTCTCCGCATTTATTGATGCTCTCAGGGATTGGTCCTTCGGATCACCTTATCCGTCACGATATTGATGTAGTTCTTGATCTTCCGGGAGTCGGCCAAGGACTTCAGGACCATATCGATTGTGCTGTGACCTGTGAAATGCAAGATCCGGAAAGTTTCTATGGTGAGCTATCGGGGAGTTTCTCAGACTCAGTTGCAGAATTCGAACGGAGTGGCGGAGGATCTCTATCATCCAATCTGTCATTGGAAGCCGGAGGGTTTGTACATTCGCAAACTGGAGGGAGGTACCCAGCTTATCAGCTATTCTTTGTCCCGGGCGCTTCTGAATTTTTTCGGACCGCCGATAAACGCGATGGCAGGCTCTTCCAGCTCACTGGGCAGCAATGTCGACCCATAAGCGTTGGCGCAATTACGCTGGCGTCAGGGAATCCTTTGGTTTCCCCCTTGATTGATCCGAATTATTTCTCTGAGCAGGAAGACCTAGAACGAGCACTTGAATGTCTGGGACTAATGCGACAGATCATGCGTGCGGAACCTTTCAGTGATATCTCTAGTGGGGAGTTGGAGCCAGGAATTGACGACAAAAGCAAAATTGAGTTGATCAATTACATTCGGCAAACTGCTTTTACCTCCTGGCATCCCTCGAGTAGTTGTCGGATGGGTGTGGCTGAAAACTCTGTTGTGGATTCGAGTTTGCGTGTAAATGGTGTTAAAGGATTGCGGATTTGCGACGCTTCAGTTATGCCGACGATGGTGAGCGGAAATTTGAATGCTCCGGTTATCATGATTGCCGAGAAAGGAGCTGATCTGATCAAGGACGACCAATAGCCTAAGTATGTTTTCTCCTGGTTACTTTCTGTTGTAGGGTTTCCCGCTTCTAGAAAGAATATAGTGGTTTTTTAACTAACCCGGATACTGCTTTGGCGTCCACTTTTGAGTATTGATTAGACAGTCTTGATGAGAGTTTTTATATATTTTCGGGTCTCTTCATCCCACTCATTTGCGTCTTCGTCGTGGGCAATTTTTGCGTGCAATTCCAGGAGCTTCCAAACCTCCTCTTCTGTTTCTGCAATAACTTTACCCGGGCAGGTTTCCATACCTTCACAGTCCGCACAAGAATACGAATAAGCCATGATTTAGTTTCCCCTATATCGATTGGAATGAATATGCAATTGCCGCTACAGAACTACACTGGATGACTGCTTCGAGTATGTTACTGCCCGAGTGAGTGAAACGAACGTTTTGATTGCATTGTTAGATTTCACATCGTAATCAGTGTTGCCTGAGGTTCATGTCGAAAAGGTAGTATTCACACTTCTTCCCTTTAAGTTCATCAACGAATTGTACCGCCTTTTCAATTCCAACTTCGTAATCTTCATACTCTGGCATTGTCCCATCATACTTCTTAGAAAAATGTGCAATTTTTGTATCCCTGGTAGTTTTAATTTCCTTCGTTACATTGCGAAACTCGTCTAGTATCGTTTTTAACCGATCCACTCTCTCAGTTCTTATTTTTCGTTTATACTTTTTAATTGCTTGCTCGAAACAAATACTCCTGTTATCTCTATCTCTAAGTCGGCACAGCTTGATAGCAAGGTCGTTATCCATTAGTGATACGTGGTGCACAACTCGTAGATTCTCTATAGCGTTATCTGACTCAGCTGGTTTTAGCGTTCTTTTGTAGTAGTAAGCGACAAGTAATTCCAATACTTGCATTTCAAGATGACTACTAATTGGAATAGAATCCCATTCCTTTTTAAAATACTTTTCAAGTTTTTTCGGAACCTTAATCATTGCTTGGAAATCTAACAGTGCATTAGGCAGAATAGACAATTAGGGGATTAGACAATTAGGGGATTAGACAGATTCTGTCTATTACAATAATCCATGCAGGTTGAATCCGCGTTCCTGAAATGGCGTCGAATGACAGGAATGAGTATTGAAGAGACAGAGCGAAAAGTCAAATATGATCGCTACTTGCAAGTGCGGTCTCGAATTTTTCCTGTAATATGGAATTAATCCCCAATCTATGGCAGGCTCACAATGTGAGCGAAACAAAACAATATTTAACCCCACGCTATGACAGTGCCGCGCCTCGTTGGGGCGATAAAATGCGAACCTTAGGATACTATGACAGCTATCTAGGTTTTCTTTCCGCCCAACAACGCCTTTCACCGCATCAAAATCTCGTCGTTGATGTCGGTTCTGGAACCTGCACCTTTGCCGAAGCCTGGGTCGCTATTCATGGATCGCCAAAGAAACTCACACTTATTGAATCCAGTGCTGCAATGTTGCGCAGAGGCATGGATGCACTGCGTGCCCGCGGGGTAGACGCAACCGGTGTTCAGGCTCCATTTGGGGATGTAGCCTTGGAAGAGGCGGATGCTGTATTGGCGGCCCATGTGATCGAACATTTTCCAAATCCATTGAAGGCCCTGCAGCAAATGTATGATTTGTTACGACCAGGTGGCAAGTTGCATCTAGCTAGTGCCCATCCATAAACCCGTAACGTTCTGAAATATAGTAGGAATATAGATAGTAGTGATAAAAAAGGCCCTTAGATTTGGTAGAATAGTTAACGACCAAGAAAACGATTCGCCAAACAA
>JBLHGU010000248.1:0-7459 GCA_047615875.1 Parasphingorhabdus sp. | reverse complement strand
GTAATGGTACGCTGAAAATTGTAATGCCGGATACTGCCTGCCCCCCTGGCAACCTGTTCAGATAGCAATGCATTTAATGGAATATCACTGCCGTTTGTTCCAGGCAGGGTGAAATTCAAGAAGTCCTTGATGTCTTTATTTGGCGGTGTCAGTGCCTTTAATCGAACCTCAACTTTTTCGCCTTTATCCTGAATACTAGTTAGTACTTCACCGTCTACCAACATTCTTAACGTTCTTGCCAATGACGATGGATCCACACCACTGCGTCTGACCCCGTCATAGTCAATCTGCAGTCGATACTCCAGTTGACCGGCAGTTTCATCATCTTCGATATCTGACACTTCAGTGCGAGACTCAAGAAATAACTTTAGCTCGCGAACAGCTCGACGAATATCATCAAAGTCATCACCTCGCACTTTGATATTTATTGACTTTGAAGTAGGTGGCCCACCAGCCAGGCGAAGAAAGGCCAGTCGCTCTGGTCCGGGAATGCTTTCCACGTCCTCACGCAATGCAGAAATAATCTCGTCAACAGATCGCATGTCACCCTTTTTGGGTTTCAATGACACCAGAATCTGACCATAGTGGCTGCCAAATAGGGGTTCGATTTCGGTGAACATCTGGCCTGCATAGGTTACTACTGAACGTACTTCCTGATTTTTCAGCCTGCCCTGTACCACTTGCTCAACGCGCTCGGTAGTGGCCATGGTTTTCTGCAATGGTGTGCCACTAGGCATGGTAACGTTGACATAAAACAAGCGGATAGGGTCACTGGCAAAAAAATCTACACGTATCTTGCCACTGGCAATAGTTGCACCAGCGGCTGCAACTATTGCAAGAATAAAGATCATCCAGATTATCGGACGACGGAAAGTACTAATGAGTAACCGTGTATATCTCGTTCTCAACCAATGCAAACTTCGACTACGAGCGCGCTGCACAATGCCTGGGTTATTAAAATTGATATTCATGCTACTAACATGAACCGGCAATATCCAAAATGCTTCAACCAGACTAATTGCCAGCGCTATGGTAACCACAAGGGGTATCACCAGCATAAACTGGCCCAGAATACCGGGTAATAACATCAACGGCAGAAAGGCCGCCATGGTGGTAAGTACAGCAGTCGTTACCGGTGTGACCACTTCTTTCAGCGATTCCATAGTCGCTGTCATCGCTGACATACCCCGTTGTAACCGATAATAGATTGATTCGACTACCACTACCGCGTCATCTACCAGCATGCCGAGGCTGATAACAACACCTAGCAGAACGCTAACATTGAGTGTCTGGCCAAGAGCCGATAAAACCCAGAAGGTACCTGCCAGAATAAAGGGAATTCCTATACAGGTTAGAAAAGATATTTTCAAACCCACAAATAACCAGGTAACAAACAACACCAGACCGAGACCCAGAGCCGCATTATTTTGCATAACTCTTAAGGCATCTTTGGTAATTTGGGTTTGATCATCTACCAAATCTAACTGTATTCCAGATTGCCCAACAAACTGATTGGTGCGCTCCACATAGGCCTTAATACTGTCTACCAGCTTAATTATATTAGCATCCTGCTTTTTTGTAATGGCCAACATCACCGCCGGCTGACCGGCATAACTCACCATGCGCCGAGCTTCATCTTGATTGCGTTCAATCAGCGCAATATCACCCAATCGCAAATCATTATTGCCGCTACGCAATGGCAACCGAGCCAGGTCACCAGGATCACTACTGGTGCCTATGAGTCGAATCGACCAGTTTTGTTCATCAATGTTGAAACTTCCTGCCGCCAGGTCGCGGAAGTAAAGCCGTATAGTATTGGCAACATCCACCGGTGAGAGACCAATGGATTGCAGACGTTCCGGCAACAGGCTAACCAGAATCTCGGGGTCAGCTAGAGCGGTGTATAAAACTCTGTCCACACCTTTCATGCGCTCCAGTTCCTTCTTTACACGCTGTGCTTCACGGCGCAAATGCTCGCCATAATCCTGTGCGCGGATTACTACCGTTGCGGTCGGAAAAGCATTGGCACTTGTCACCTCAAAAATGACCG
The DNA here is from genome assembly GCA_047615875.1 of Parasphingorhabdus sp. Lineage (GTDB taxonomy): Bacteria > Pseudomonadota > Gammaproteobacteria > Arenicellales > CAJQKF01 > JBLHGU01. The sequence continues at coordinate 5,409 of JBLHGU010000248.1, read as the reverse complement.
GATCCAGAACATCATCCGGCATTTCAGACTGCTTGTTTTGAATCTCTCGACGTAAATCATTAACCCGTTTATCGAACTGGGTGGGTTCAATTTCTTCAAAGCGAACCACTATGTTCGATGAACTCTCACGGCTAGTACTGGAAACAAAGCGCACATCGGAAAGTTTTCTAACCGCGTCTTCGAGCACATCGGTGACCCGTTTTTCGACATCTTCAGCAGATGCCCCTGGATAGATGGTTGTTATATCTATCCAGTTGAAATTGATGGTCGGGTCCTGCTCTCTGGGCAGTGTTAGATAAGCCAGCGTTCCAAGCACTAGAACTAGTACAAAAACTAGATTAGCTAGAACATGATTAGTAAAAAACCTGTGCATTAATTATCTATGGTGAGGGATACTAAATCCCCATCTTTCAGCCCGTGGCGACCATCGGTGATAATAGGTGTCTGCTCGGGCAAAGTAACAGCAGCTGGTCGCCCCTGCAGAGCGCCCTCGATAGAAACAAACTTCGCCATTCCATTCTCTGCTACAAATATTCCCAGACGGCCCTGCCGACTAATGAGCAAATAGGCAGGTATAGCCTGACTGGCGACGGTCCAGACCAGTCGGCCTGGAGTGCCAGCCAGGGCCTTATCTTTGACGAAAACTAAACGTGCCTCTCGTGTTCGACTGCTGGCTTCCACCACAGGTAACAGCGTTTTAAGTTCCACTGCATAACTTGCATCTCGATTTACAAACTGCAAATTTGTGTTTGGCAGTGTCGTAGAGAGATTCAGATTCAATCGTGCAACAATCTCCAGTCGCTGGGTATCAATCACCTCAACCACAGGAGTTCCGGGGGAAACAAATGCACCCTGATTGCTGATTCGACGACTCACCACTCCAACGAATGGGCTTTTGATTGCGCATTTGGAAACCTGTCGAGTTGCAATGCTGATCGCCGCGTTTTGCGCAGCTATTTCCGCCCCTGACATATCGAACTCGGTCTGACGTTGGTTGACCTGCTCTTCAGAAATGTTTCGGGTAGGCAACAGTTTCCTGGCCCGGTCCAGCTGCAGTATTGCCAGTCGTTGGCGGGCCTTAAGTGCGTTTAGAGTCGAGTTAGCCTGTTGTAAGCCCTGTTGATAATCGGCACAGTCCAACTCTGCAAGGAGATCACCGGTTGCCACGCTGTTACCGACTTCTACATGAATACGATTAATTACCCCGCTAACCTGGGCCGCTACCTCAGTAGTATTTAACGATATCACTGTAGCGGATGCCGAGTTTTCCAGACTTAATGCAACGTCTTTTAACTGCGAAACACGTACCGGTGTTGCTTGTTGGGCATAAGTCGATAAACTTGCAAACAACAACGATGCTGACAGGCACAGTATGGCGTAAACCAGGCCAGACCGTCGCTTTACTAAAACGGGACTCGTAAATTTCATTCGCACAAGTTAATTGTCTATACTTTCAATCACAACAGCTGCAACTGATAGTTGCAGGAATTTAAGAAAACCCTCAACAGATCGAACAATGAACACACTTCTTAAGAGTACGTATACCTGGGCATGCATATTACTAATGACAGCAAGCCTGGCGTGGGCTTCTGATAACCAGAAAACCAATCATCAGAACGGTGTTGCTCTGGCCGGATATGATGCAGTGGCTTATTTTCAACAAGCAAAAGCAGTTCCGGGTAATGTAGATATTAACAGCGAGTGGAATGGCGTAAGCTGGCAATTTTCATCACAGGAAAATAAACAGTTATTCATCAAAAATCCACAAAAGTTTGCGCCCCAGTATGGCGGATTCTGCGCTTACGCCGCGAGCAAGGGTGCACTGGCAAATGTTGACCCCACCGCCTGGACAATACACAACGAACGCCTTTATCTGAACTTCAGCCATCAAGTTAAGGAAATCTGGTCCCAGGAAAAAGACCAAAACATAAGCAAAGCGGACCAAAACTGGCCCGCCTTATCCACCAGCAATTAGCAGCGAAATAACACCCATGACACAAGAAGTAATCCTAACCTGTGCCGTAACTGGCGGACATGCCAACCAGGGCAAACACCCTGATTATCCGATCACACCGGAGCAAATCGCCCAGTCCTGTATTGATGCCCGCAAAGCTGGCGCCGCCATCGCACACATTCACGTACGCGACCCTGAGACAGGTTTTCGCTCGGGTGACCCGGCGTTATACCGGGAAGTCGTTGAACGTATACGGGACTCCGGCTCTGATGTTCTGATTAATCTCACCACCAGCGAAGGTGCCAGATTCTCTCCCGGTCTCGACGATGCCGGTATCGGAGGGCCAGGCACCACTCTGATTCAGCCGCTTGAACGGCTAGTGCATGTTGAAGACCTGATGCCAGATATTTGCACTCTGGATGTTGGCACCTTCAATTTCGGCGAGACAATTTTTGTGAATACGCCGTCACATCTACGCGCCATGGCAGCGAAGATTCAGCAACTCGGTGTTAAACCAGAAATGGAAGTATTCGAGCCTGGGCACATAATGTTTGCACACAAGTTGATTGAGGAAGGCCTAATCGATGGCAAGCCAATGTTTCAGGTATGTATGGGTATACCCCATGCCTCGCCGGCAACCCCGCAAATGCTGCAAACCATGACATCACTGCTACCGGCTAACGCCAACTGGGCCGCCTTCGGTATTTCCCGTTGGGAATTTAAAATTGTGGCTCAGGCAATTTGTCTCGGTGGTCATACTCGCGTAGGTCTGGAAGATAATCTATATTTATCTAAGGGTGAGTACGCAACCAACGCCAAACTGGTAGAAAAGGCGGTGCGAATTATTCGTGAGCTGGATGCAGATGTTGTTGAACCAACAAGGGCCGCAGAAATCCTGGAATTAAAGATATAAGTGAAAGTAGTCTGAACAACGGCTACTCCACCTGGTAAGTTACGTCTTCTATCTGTGGGCTGGCATAGGGTTCATCGATCACCACTGATAATCGGTACTGGCCAGTTTTTGCGGTGGGCAGTGGTGGGCTGGCAATCTCCTTCCAGCCTGCGGCATTAACTGTCAGCTTGATGGCCTGCAGAAGATGATTGGTTTGTGGGTCTTCTGGTATAGCAATCATCCATCTTGCTCGTAGCATACCCTGCCCTGCCAGTTGCATGCGAAGCATTGCAGACAGTGAACTACGCCGAGGAACCTGCTGACTTAATGTGTTTGGTTGAAACGAAGTTTCGACTGCACCTATATGCACCTCGGCGAAAACTTTGTTGCTAGAAACCAAAAGTAGTGTCACAAGAAAGCCTCTCGCTGAGTAAATCCAGATGTTCATACTAAATAACCAGGAAAACGCCGAACGCTACAAGAGCTATAGTGAGCCATGTTTTCATACTGACAACCTCTCTTTTGAAAACAAACTGACTCAGCAATACGGTCATTACAGGTGCGGTGGCAACAATCGGGGCAACCAAAACTACATCACCGCCGGCCAAAGCACTGTAATAGAAGTAAACGCCCAGGGCGTTTAACAAACCGCTACCCGCAAACCAATAGTAACCACGATTAAAACTGGGTAATCGCCGACCCTTCAGCTTATATACAAACGTCAATACCAATGACGATACCAATGATGAAATCAACAATGCATAGATGGGTTCGGTAACCTCGGCCAGCGCGATTTTTGTCATGGGCTGCGTCAGAGCCCGTAAAAAAGCTGCTCCGAGGGGCAGTAACAAACACCACATCGGCCAGTTCGATACAAAGCCTTTACGCCGGTAGCCTGCTATAACCACCCCAACTACCACCAGCAATGTTCCAAATAGTATGGCAGGCGTGACGACTTCATTGAGAAAAAACCACGCCAGATAAATTGCAAACACCGGATTGGTTGCCGCGATAGAAGCGGACAATGAAGGCCCCAATCGTTTTATACCGTGGGTAGAAAGAGACATTGTCAGCGCTGGCTGAATGAGTCCGATCAATACAAATATTAATGTTGCTTTGGTAAGTAAATTACTCACATCCACATACAGGGGAGACAATATCAGCAAGATCACACTGGCAAACGATATATTGACCAAGATGCCTGTTTGGGCGTCGAGAAAACGCATCCCACTGTGCTGCAGGTGTACCGAAACACCGAATAGAAAAGCCGCCAGAAAGGCAAATACAACAACAGACAAAGTCAGATCTCGGGTTTTTTAGCCAGGCATTGATCAGCCAATGCCGGCAAAGGTATTCGGACTAGAAACGACTCGGTGACAGAGCCTCAATAAATGCCTTGTCTAGCCTCATCCAGTCCGGTAGTTCGTTATTACAGATCAAGGCTTTAGCACATTCCGCCAAAGCGGGACCTGCATGAATACCACTGCCACCTTGTCCGCCAAGCCAGAAGAAACCTTCAACTTCGGGGTCGAAGCCCACCACAGGATGTTTGTCTGGCGCAAAAGTACGAAGACCTGCCCAGGCATGTATTAACTGCTTCACCTCGCCCACATTAGTCACTTGCTGAAAATTATCGATACCCGTGGCAATATCAATACCTTCCGGCCAGATATCACACGCGGCCACCGGGGTTTGGTCCGCCAAAGACACCATCATGTATTCACCCTGGGGTTTGGCATACCAGGTTTCTGAGTGACTTGCCATCATGGGCCAGGCTGGATCTGGTTTATTCTCGAACTCAACCATTGCAGCGCTGCGTCTATGGGGTACCAGCCCAAGTCGTCTGGCACCGGCTTTCTCTGCCAGATCATCACACCACGCGCCGGCACAATTGGCTACCAACGGTGCGCTGTACTCATTACCACCGGCAACGACCTTCCATAGCCCATCTATGCGTTGCAGGCTGTGTACTTCCTTGCCGCAAACGAGAGCACCATTATTCTTTCTCATTTGGCGCAAGTACGCCTGACAAAGCAAATCAACATCCAGATCCATGGCGTTTGCATCCAGTACTCCACCGATAAAACATTCTTCACGCAATAGAGGAAAACGTTCTGATAGCTGTGGCGGTGTGAGCACCTCTACACCGTTGAAGGTCTCACCCATATGTTTGAATGCGGCTTCCTCACCAGGAACAGTCAAGTTTAAAACGCCGCGACGCTTCAGGAATCCGAATTCACTAAAACTCTCTGGCGGATATTCAAGGAAGGGTCGACTGGCCCGTATAAAATTCTCAACGATATCTCCACCATAGTTTTCAATCAACAACGCGGCAGAACGGCTGGTTGAGTGAAACATTGGCTGGCTCTCTTTATCCAGCAGCAGGACTTTGAGATTCTCTGATAAAACTGCCGCCAGAGAAATACCAGCTATACCGGCACCAACCACGATTACATCATATTGGTTTTCTTTGTTCATGAGTTACATATCTTTTTTGATCTAACTGGTTAACTAATGGCCAGAGAGGTTTTTATTTTGCAGTGAAGAATTCAGACAACGAAGC
>JBLHGU010000247.1:0-7464 GCA_047615875.1 Parasphingorhabdus sp. | reverse complement strand
GAGGGCTTAATGCCGCGTAAGGATCTTGAAATATTAACTGTGCCCGTTTTCTGTATTCCTTCAGTTCGTCGCCTTTAATTGTACCAATATCATAGGTCACCTCATCATCCTGGTAAGTCGCGACGCCATGAGTGATTGGAGCTGCACGTAATAAAGCTCGGCCAAATGTAGTTTTACCGGATCCTGATTCTCCCACTAAGCCGAAGAAACTTCCTTTCTCGATATTAACTGTTATGTTTTCTACCGCGCGCACCACCGGTGGTGGTCCGAAAAGTTTTCCCCTAAGAGGGAAATGTACTGAAAGATTACTGGTAGAAATGAGTGTTTTACTCATGCTGCTACCCCTTCTTTTTCTGCTAGCAAACAGGCAACCTGCTGCCCATCATCACCAGTGGTATAAACAGGCACCCGGGTTTCACATTCTTTACCTAGTGAAACAGGACATCGGGTGTTGAAGACACAGCCTGATGGTCGATCAAGTGGCGAGGGGATATCGCCTTTAATTGCTGTCAAGGGAGTGTCCAGATCATCCAGTCTGGGTAAAGCCTGCAGTAGACCTTGCGTATAAGGATGGCGAGGATTTCTAAGCACTTGCCGAACCTCACCTTTTTCAATCAGTTTTCCTAAATACATAACCGCGACTTTATCGGCGGTCTGTGCAATAACGCCTAGATCATGGGTTATAAACAATATACCCATTTGAAATTCTTTCACCAGGTCCTTCATTAAATCGATTACCTGAGCCTGAATAGTAACGTCTAATGCCGTCGTAGGTTCATCGGCAATTAATAATCGCGGTTTGGTTGAAAGTGCCATTGCAATCATAGCGCGTTGGCGCATTCCGCCAGAAAACTCAAATGCATATTGCTTAAATCTTTGTGCTGGATCAGGAATACCTACTCTGGTTAGCATTTCGACTGAAATTTCTTTTGCTTGAGACGTTGTCATATCCGAATGGATTAACAATTGCTCGACCATCTGTTCTCCAATTGAAATGGCTGGCGCAAAACTGGCCATAGGTTCCTGGAATATCATCGATATCGCACCCCCACGAATTACCTTCATATCGCGCGGATGTTTCAGCGAAAGTACATCTACTGATTCATCATCCAGATTCAAGGTGATACGGCTTTTAGGATCGTATACAGAATTGTCCGGATTTAACTGCATTAGTGATTTGGCCGTCACCGATTTACCGGAACCACTTTCCCCGACCAGACCAAGTACTTCTCCCGATGCGATATCAAAAGAGACATCCTCGACAGCGGTTACCAGGCCTTCATCGGTTTTAAATCTCAGAGTAAGATTTTCTACGGAGATTAACGGTTTCGTCATTTTTTGGTATCCGCATAGGGGTCGGCGGCGTCACGCAGTCCATCACCAACAAATACAAAAGCGAGTACCAGAGTAATGAAGAATATGACTGGAATGAAGTTCCATTGGTAATTTAGCAACACGTCTGCCTTGGTCACATTTTGCAGCATGACACCGAGGGAATTTACCGGCTCCTTCAGTCCCAGACCAATAAAACTGAGCGCGGTTTCAGACAGCACCATATAGGGGAATGAAATAATCAGATCAACAATGATATAACTGGTAAAGCTCGGCAACAGATGGCGTCCGATAATATGACGAGGGGAAGCACCACATAATTGTGCGGCCAGTACGTACTCCTGATTGCGCTCGGTCAATAAATGTGTGCGAACTCGTCTAGCCAATGTCGGCCATCCAATAAAACCAAGGATTAATGAAATAATAAAAAAGCGCCCCTCAGAGCTAATAGTATCTGGAATGAATGCGGCGATTGCCATGAACAACGGTATTGCTGGAATGGTTCGAACTGCGTCAGTCATCATTTGCAACACAGAGTCAATCCAGCCCCCATAGTAGCCGGAAACCCCACCGATAATTAACGCTAACACAAAGGCTATGAGAACGCCGATCGTACCAACCGCCAAAGAAGTATTAATCGAATGAAACGTTCTGGAAAAAACATCTTTGCCAGTACCGTCCGTACCAAATAGATGGATTTTTCCCTTATCTACACCGAAAACATGGGTATTGAAGCTCATCCCAAGTAATTCATACTTGTCACCTTCAACGAACAACATTACGTAGCGTCGTTCGTCGCGATTAACTGTACTCACCCAGCGAAAATTCGTTTTGATTGAACGAGTTCGTTCATAGGTATAAATAAAGGGCCGCGCAGAGAAACCATTCTCATCCCAGAACTTTGGAATTTGTGGCGAGCCATTTTGATAATCAGCATTACGTCCCTTAATGGTTGGATCGTAAGGAGTGAGAAAGGGCGCAAAAATTCCTGACAGAATCAGCCAAATTAATATTCCGGCGCCGACCATCGCAGCTCGCTGCTTTTTAAATCGAGTCCAGATTAATTGTCCCTGCCCCGCAGTAAAATAGGCTTCTTTGCGACTCTGACTTACATTTGAGTCTGTTTCTTCGATGAGCGCAGTATCTGTCATTTCGCTTACTCCAGAATGCTGCGGCGAACCCGCGGATCGGTTAGTGCTAGTATAATATCCGTAATAAAATTGATACCAACGATACTCGCTGTAAGCAAGAATATAATCGCCCCCGCCAATTGCTGATCATTAGAACGGGCTAGCGCTTCAATCAATAGAGCACCTGCTTCGGTTAACGTTAGAATCAAAGCTACAATGGGTAGTTCGTTAAAAATTCGATTTAGATCGAATCCTAGTGAATTAATAATAGGGCCGAGTGAGTGTCGTGCCGGATATCGCCATAATAATTTTCTACCCGTAACTCCTCGAGCTGCTGCTGCAGTAACATACAGCTTTCCAACTTCGTCTGACATTAATGCACGTACTGTCTGAATCGCAAACGCTGTGGCCGACCAACCCAGTATAAATATGGGTAACCAGGCGCGCGATAGAAAATCCATAACCCGATCATAAGACCAGGCAGCATCGCGAAACTCTTTGGAGAATAATCCAGTTAGGCTATCGCCAAAAAATATTGTAGAAAACAGCATAATCATCAATGCCAGCAGAAAGTTCGGCATTGCGAGGCCGAGATAACTGATGAATCGTAGACTGTTGTTTAGCAGGAGATTTTTTGATGTCGCCGAGATAATTCCTACCGGAATGGCTATCATGTAGGCGAGCAATAATGAGGTTAGGCAGATCACCAGGCTGATCCAGAATTTTTCTCCTAACAGTTGGGCAATGTTGACTCGCAAGATACAGCTATCGCCATACTCTCCCTGAAAGGCATTGTAGATCCAGCTTCCCCAACGAACTATATATGGTTTATCAAGTCCGAGCCGGACCCGTTCAGCGTCAATATCCGCAACTGATATCGCGCTACCCTGGGTATTTTTAAAGGCAAGGTAGCGTTCGGCGCAATCGCCCGGAACTAACTCCATCAGACTGAATACAATAAATGAAACCAATATCAGTGTGATAACCGCGAGTGCGGCACGTGTCGCTGCGAACCGAAGAAATTGGAACATAGTTGTTTTTACGCTTCCCCTCTAACCTTTTAACGATACTAATCGCTTAGGTTTTTTATAAAAAGCTGCGGGCAAGATTTGCCCGCAGCCACACTTTTCCTAACTATTCAAACTTAAGACTCGTCCAACCACCACTGTGTAGGTCGGTAAGGATAAGAACGATAGTACTCAAATGAGTGAGTTGTGTACTCGACAACATTTTGCACTGCGTTACGATGATAAATTGGCGCTGGAACCTGAACTGTACCAATGAATAACAGGTTTTCTACCAAGTTTTTCACTAGACGAGCGCCCAGTTTATCCGATTCTGCTGAACCAACAGTTGCAGACTGAAATGCGGTGATATCCTCGATCATCTGTTTCGCATAAGCTGGTGGTTCTACGCCGCTAGCACCATCCGAATCAATCCACTCTGCCCATAACATATTGGTACGAACGGTGAAATAATCGTGATATGGCGGCACCCAGATTTGGTTGGTTCCAAGCACGATTGCCAAAGGCTGACCATTACGCCACATGGTGACATCGAGTTTATTAGATGATTGCGCAGAACGATATTCATCCGGCGTAACTTCTTTAACAGTTGTCTGTACGCCAACGGCACCCCAGTGCTGCCCGATCAACTCTACCATCGCGGCAGGTGCACCCTGCACAGAAAACTGCAGGTTAATTACCAGTTTATCGCCGTTCAGCAATTCACGAAAGCCGTCGCCATCAACGTCTTTTAAACCCATCTCATCCAATAACTTAATGGCTAATGCTGGATCATACTGAGCGTAATGCTGTTTCCATTTGTCTTCGACGAATGGGGGAGGAGGGGAAAAACCCGTGTATTGTTTCGGCTCACCCATATCAAAGAAAGCGACTTCGTTCATTTCGGCTCGATTCATCGCAACTGACATGGCCTGACGGAAGCGTAGGTCACTGAAGACTTTACGTTTTTCCAGGTCCTCATGAGTCATGTTAATGCCGAACGATGCGATCGTTACTTCCGGACGCAGCTGAATGGTGTAATCGCCTTTTTCCTGATTTTCCAATAACAGCGGAGCGGTAGACAACTGCAACGATTGAGCTTTGAAATCGACTTCCGCATTAACCAGTTTTAAAAGTCGAACTTCGTCTTCGTTGACAAAGATTTCGTCCTGCTCGCTAACGTAAGGTAGTTGATTACCCGCCGTATCAATCTGGAAGAAATAGGGGTTGGCCACCAGGTGACGCCCTTCAGTAGATTCCGAGATCAGAATGTGCGACTCAAGAGTTGGCATGGTATCTGCTGGCAGATTGGCCACTTTATCCGGACTACGAAGCATTGGTGTTGGAGTATCAGTCCAATCCGAGTTTCCGTAATAGTTGGACAATACTTCGAGGCCATTTTCAAAACCAGCAGCTTTCGCCATCTTGTCAGCATCTGGGTTCAAATCGGGATCCCACTTGCCAAGGAAGTGCTTAGGTTGAAAACCCTGTGCATAGGAATTGGCAAAGTGCACCAATAGACCCGGTTTAGGTGCGGGCATGTTAAAGCGCACTGCTTGCGGGTTTAGTACGTCGACTGTCATGGGCTGGTCAGCAACTAGTACATAGTTTTTAGGTTTCTCGAAAATCTTTGGATTCAGCGCAAGATTGTCGTACCAGTACTTAACGTCCTCGGCGGTAAACGGATGGCCATCAGACCATTTATGGCCTTCTCGCAAGAAAAAAGTCAACTGTGTGAAATCGCTATTCCATTCCCAGCCCTTGGCAACATTTGGCACAATGGTCTGTAGGTCATCGGAATAACGCACTAGATTAACGTGCCTTAAAGCAAGAAAGTCGGAAGTGCCAGCTTCGGTCGCATTTGACATGACATCAAACGTACCGCCGTATTTACCGATACTGGCGTAGGGTGCTACAACTAGTGGCTCTTGAGGTAAACGATCGGCCAGTGCTGGTAAGTCGGCGTTCCCACGAATACGCTTATTCATTGCTGCAGCATCGGGGTTGCTGTTGAATGATACGGTGCAATCGCCTAGAGACTGGAATTCGGACAATTCATATTGCTGCGGAAATTTGCCGGCTGCTATGCCTTTCGGATCGTCTACTGTTGCCGCCGGGCAATCAGCAGCGAGTGCTCCTCCGGCCATTCCTAGCTGAAGCACTGTTAGTACAGCTCCAACATATACAGGTGGCCTGTATTTCATTTGGTTTAGAGATTTCATTTTTATTACCCTCAGGTACAGTATGCTCTGTTGTCATTAGTAATTTTTATGGCCAACTCCCAAATAAGGAAGTTATCCGGGGGAAGAAGGTATACCTAGTTTCCATGAGTTGCAAGCTGGTTGGTGTTAAATTTTCCATCGCCATCGTATCCTTAGTCAAAACTGCTAATACGCTAGAAAGAGGTAACATCATTGCTCGCTAAAAAGGTCTGCATTTTTGTCATTAGAAAAATTTATGAAAGAGTTGCCGAGAAGTGAGACTATTTCGCTAAAGCGTCCTAAATCGGTAGGGAATTTTGCCATTTGAGGTAAGTGACGGGTGATGTTCCGAGGCTACTGTTCTTGCTATGTCTAGGCAAAATATCTCCGCTGTTTCGTGCCCGACAGCCACGTCAGCTGACATACTAAAACCAGCTATTTTGCCTACAGTATCGACCCAAATTATTTCTCAAACATAAAAAAGCCCCGGTGGATTGCCGGGGCTTTTTTAGCAGACTAGCAACTCTGTCAGGATTTTTTGTTGCGTTCCAGAGTTTCCTTGATTACTTCATCTGCAACATTGCGTGGGCAAGCGCTGTAGTGACTGAACTCCATTGAGAACTGACCACGTCCAGAGGTCATGGTGCGTAGATCGCCAATGTATCCAAACATTTCTGACAGGGGTGCTTCAGCCTTAATACGCACACCGGTAGCGCCAGCTTCCTGACCCTGAATCATGCCACGGCGACGGTTAAGGTCACCGATAACATCACCCATGTGTGGCTCAGGTGTAAATACGTCTACTTTCATAATGGGTTCCATCAGCTGAGGGCCAGCTTTTGGCATACTTTGACGGTAAGCCGCTCTAGCAGCAATTTCATAGGCAATGGCCGATGAGTCAACCGGATGGTAGCTACCATCTGTTAGCGTTACCTTGACATCAAGCAACGGAAAGCCTGCTAGCGGACCTTCTTCCATGCTGACACGGAAGCCCTTCTCAACTGCAGGCCAGAATTCGCGGGGCACATTGCCACCGGTTACTGCAGACTTAAACTCGAAGCCAACACCGGTCTCGGAAGGTTCCACAATATAATCAATCTTTGCGAACTGTCCTGAACCACCCGTCTGTTTCTTGTGAATGTAGCTGTCTTCAATTTTACGAGTAATGGATTCACGGTAGGCCACCTGAGGTGCGCCAACAGTTACCGCAATACCGTGGGTACGCTTCAAAATATCCACTTTGATATCAAGGTGAAGCTCACCCATGCCCTTAATGATGGTTTCACCGGATTCTTCATCTGTTTCAACATGAAACGAGGGGTCTTCCTGAACCATCTTGGATAGAGCGATACCCATTTTCTCTGCACTGCTCTTATCGTTAGGGCTGATCGCGATCGAAATAACCGGAGCTGGGAATACCATTGGCTCCAGGGTGGCAGGATTTTTCGGATCACACAGGGTGTGGCCAGTCTGGGTATTTTTCATGCCGATCAGGGCAACGATATCGCCAGCCTGGGCTGAATCACGCTCAATACGCTCATCCGCATGCATCTCAACGATTCGGCCGATACGCTCGGTTTTGCCGGTGTAGGTATTCAGTACATTGTCGCCTTTTTTAAGCCGACCAGCGTAAACGCGGGTAAAAGTCAGTGCGCCAAAGCGGTCATCCATAATTTTAAAAGCTAGAGAGCGTAGTGGTCCATCAGGATCAACAGTAGCTGTTTCGCCAGTTTCGTTGCCTTCCAGATCGACCTCAGGCTGTGGTTTGACTTCCATTGGATTGGGCAGATAATCTAC
>JBLHGU010000246.1:0-7497 GCA_047615875.1 Parasphingorhabdus sp. | reverse complement strand
AGGACTTCTTGAATTTCACCCTGCCTGGAACAAACGGCAGTGATATTCCATTAAATGCATTGCTATCTGAACAGGTTGCCAGGGGGGCAGGCAGTATCCGGCATTACAATTTTCAGCGTACCATTACCTTGTTGGCTGACATAGATAAACAGCAAACGGATACTGTGACTATCAATAATGACATTCAGTCGTACTGGACAACGATTGAAAGCAAACACCCGGGAATATCTCTGGACTTTACTGGCGTGCTGGATGATATCGAAGAGAGTCTGAATTCAATAGGACAGTTGTTTCTGTTTGGTCTGGGTTTGATTTATGTCATTTTGGGTACCCAGTTTAGAAGTTATTTTCAGCCGGTTATGATTCTGTTTAGTATTCCATTAGCGTTTACCGGAGTCACGCTTGGTTTATATATCAGCGAAACACCACTCAGCTTGTTTACCCTCTACGGGGTTGTGGCATTGGCAGGTATTGCAGTCAATTCGGCCATCGTACTAATAGCTGCTGCCAATGTTCGACTGGAAGCAGGCTACAGCGTGGCACATGCCATAATCTATGCTGGACGTCGACGGGTTATTCCGGTGATGATTACATCACTTACTACCATTGCAGGTTTGTTTTCGCTGGCTACCGGGCTTGGTGGTAAGTCACTTTTATGGGGGCCCGTGGCGACTTCTATAGTCTGGGGGCTAACGATTTCCAGTGTGCTGACCTTATTTGCCATTCCGCTTCTCTATCGTTTATTCATGCCACGAAGCTATCGGGTTGATATGCCTATTGCCCTTGATAATTCTGCTTGAGTTGAAATACAGATCTCCGACCTGCTCTCCGTTTTAGCGTTTAGCGTTTAGCGGTGGTGCTGGTTTTTCTTTGCACTCAGTGGCATATTTTAATTACTTTTTAATCAGGACTGTTTCCTTGTCAGGATTGTATGGTGAATAATATTTTTTCGCGATTTACCCCCGGCATCATGTTAATAGTTGCCATGTGGATATTCTCTCCGGCCGGTTTTGCCGAGGCCCCGGACGGCTGGAATTTTCTACCCTTTGATCAGGCCAGGAAAGCTTCCATCGAAAATCAGCAACCTTTGCTACTCTATTTCGGACGTTTCGGATGCCCCACCTGTGCACGAGTTAATCATGAAAGTTTTACAGATCAAAGAGTCGTTGCGCAACTGAAGAAAAACTATGTGTTGGCTTATGTAGACTCTGAAAGTGGTCGTCGACTACGCTTGTCGAGCGGCGAACGAATCACTGAAATGGGCTTGGCCATTCGTTATCAAATCAAAGGTACGCCGACTTTCTTCTTTCTGGAGCCAGATGGCACTGTCATATTGAGTATCCCGGGATATGTCAGCGCAGATCAGTTTCTTGGACTCGATTTGTTCGTGAATGGCGGTTATTACCGAGTTCAGTCTTTACAGGAATTTGCCGCCGGAAAGTCTTGATGAGAAGATTTGTGGTGGTGCTTGGCCTCTTATGTATTCCAGTTTTAGGATGGTCAAGCCCATGGACATTCAAAGACCCCATTGATATTACCGAGCAAGTTCAGCCGGCCCGATTTCATCACCTCGATGGTGCGGGTCGCAGGCACCTGGCTCTATCTGCAAGCCAGCTCGCCGTAGTGTGGGAGGATGATCGCAGTGGCGACCCGCAGGTTTATTTAGCCACTAAAGTTGTTAATCAGGAAGTGTTCTCCAAGCACACATTGCTGAGTAGTGGAGATGAAGCCTATGAACCTTCCATTGCGGCTCTGGAAACGGGCGGATTTGTTGTGGCCTGGGAGCAGGATGGACAGATTTGGGTAAGGTTTATCAAAAATACGATGTTGTTAGGCGAGCCGGTTAATTTGTCCCGGGGATCAGCCACTCAGGTTAGTCTTGTGCAGGGGCCTGGCAATCAAACTCTGGCGCTCTGGGCTAGCATAGAAGGGCAAAAACAGCTAATCAAAGCTGGCGTATTAACGGTGGATGATGGAACTATTATTGTCGCTGCGGTACAGACGGTTGCTTCGGTGGAAAGCCCAGGCTATCAGGCCTATCCAGACGGTGTCTTTACTCTCGACGGCTACTTAATCGCATGGGAGGACAGACGTGCAGGCCACACTCGACTTTTAGGGTCGTATCTCAATTTGAATGGACAATTCCAGCACTGGTTTCAACTAAACGAACATCGAGCAAATTTGCTAACCGAAAGCGCTTTAGCGGGTGGTGGATCAGGAGTAATGCGGATTTCTCTTGCAGCCAGAGATAGGCACATACAGGCAGTATGGCTGGATAAACGAGACCCGGGTTCTGGTTATGCTGTGTGGGGCGCTTACCGCGATAATGGTGGCACGGAATTTAGTCCAAACCACAAAATTCAGGACGCAATGGGTTCCGCTGTTGCGCAGTGGCATGCGTCGATAATTTCATCACTTGCTGGGTTTGTTAGTGTCTGGGATGATTCCAGGGAGAGCTGGGCTGACGAAACCGAATCTGGCGATATCTTTATATCCTGGCAAACTAATAATGGCTGGAGTGAAGATCTCGCCGTGCCGGGAGCTTCTGGAGACGGTTATCAGGGCAGTCCGGTATTGGTATCGGATACCACCGGTGATTTGCACCTGGTCTGGATTGAGCGTGACGATATTGCATCAGCGGGAAAACTTAGATACCTGCACGGGACCTTAAATTATTAGCAAGGGGTTTCTGCATTGTCACAAACTGACTCCAGCGGCATGCTGGGCAAAACGAACGCCCTGAATGGTGCTGATAGGCCAGTTGCTCGAATTCCTGAATCGGAACAATTTCAAGGATTTTATTGAGAACTGTATTACAATGTGACATAGCCTGGTTTTTGTTTTTATTCAATGAGTTGTAGCTAACCCGGTTGCATTATTACCCAACGAAAACCAAGTCTTATTGCATGCCTTACGGGGCAGCGGTGAGCAGCAGTATAATCTGAAATTGGCTGATAGAAAATTGAGAAACTCTCTTGAATAAGCTTGACTTCAAAAAACTCCTGACAGCAAGGCTCAAGGATCCATCAACCTATTGGCTGGCAATAATCGTCGGGACACTGATTAATTTGTATGGCCAAATTCTTGTGCCCTGGATGCGCGGTGTTGAGAGTCCCTGGCTGCAGTTTATTGATGGGGCGTCGGCCTTTCCGGGTTCGACTCTGCTATCTGTTTCACTGGGTTATATTTTCCCTTTCTGTGTGGGCATTTATTCTACTATAGCAATCCAGCAAAAGAATCAGAGAGTTGCGTCCATTGTGGGTCTACCTGAACACAAGGTTTCTAATCCTGAGAGGGCCCCAAAAAGTGCTGAGCATGGTTAGCCTATAGCCTTCAGGCAGGTATGTAAAATCTCACACCCCAGTTGTTTTTTTGGCGGGCGTGGTTGTTATTCTTGGTTCGCAATACGGCTGGTGGTCAGCTCTACAGCTTGATTCCAGACAACACCTGGTAAAAATCTAAATTAGGGCACACGATTTGTTTGGAATGCCTGTTTTCATAATTTTTCATAGAGGTAGCATAGATTTTCATTAATGACAGCCTATGCGAGTATAGGCAATATAAACGCCCTTTATTCTCAGTTCTGCCAAATATTGCCTGTTCATTATCGGTGGTCATGCCAATTCAACCCAGATAATTACGCAAGTTAAAATAGTCGTGGATCGGGCTATTGCTGATGAGGAGTTTAAATTGCCCGCAAACTACAAAAAGATCTTGCCGCCTGCATACTGACTAGTTACCGGGTGCTGATTTTTTTACTGGCTGTAAAAGCACCAATGCTAATCCCGAACAGGTAAGTAGCAAAGCGATAATCTCCGCCCAACCGATTATTTCATCAAGAATTATGGCGCTGGAAATTACCCCAACTATGGGTATCAGCAATGTTCCAATTGCCGCAGTGGATGCAGGAAACAGATGTACGATCTTAAGATAGGCCCACTGACAAAAGGTCATTGGAAAAAGGTAGATATAAATCAATGCAATCCATGCGCGTTGACTTAATTCGGAAAATTCTGGATACGGTTCAAAGTGCCAGGCCACCATAGCAACAGGTATTGAGCCGATCAGTAACTGCCAGCCGATATGGGTGGCAATCGGGGTCTGCCATTTACCTTTCTTGAACAAAACCATGCCAATAGCCCAGCAAATAGCTGCTGCCAGCATAAGCAACAGACCCTTGGGCGCCCTGGTCAGATTTGCAAGGTCTTCACCCATTAATACAGCGAGCCCGATAAGTCCTAATAGTAAGCCGCCAATGCGTCTGGCAGTCATCTGCTCATGCAGCAGCCAAACTGCAAGAATGGAAGCCCATAATGGCATGGTGAAACCTACAATTGCTGCCTGGCCAGCGGGTGCCAATGAAACGCCCCAGGCCGACATTGCATGCCAACCACAAACGTTAAATACGGTCACCAGTAACAGTGGGGCAAAATCTTGCCGCGCGATTGTCCAGCGATTACCGGATAATCTGGAAAGTAATAGCAGGAGACTGCCACCGACTAATAAGCACGAGGTACGAAACCACCAAACCGGCAGCTCTGCTGTGATGATTTTGAGTCCGGGCCAATTAAGACCCCAGAACAAGGTAATAGCAGCGAGCAGTATAAAGCCTTGTTTTGGCAAAGCCTGAGTGTTGGTCATAATTGGACGCGGTTATTTGTGGTTGGAGAAAGCGGGATGTAAATATAGCTTTGATTTCAGTTCGTCTATCCCCTGATTGCTCTCATTCATATAGGCCAATGGGTCCGCTATATCATTTGGTTGATGTAAACAGCCGCGCAAAGTGGCATGCAAACAGTAGGCCGCATAACTAATGGCATAGCCGCCTTCCTGTACCATAACCAACTTACCATCACAGCAATTATTGGCTAGCTCACGGGCCATCCAGCCCAGTTGGTGGAATCCTTGCATGGATAATAGCTGACGGCCGTTTGGGTCGAACTGATTGGCATCCTGTCCCATGGCAATAAATATGATTTCTGGCTGATGATCTTCTACGGCAGGTCGAATGAATTCCTTGAACATCGCAGCGTAGGAATTATCGCCTGCTCCGTAGGGCATAGGAAAATTTATGTTCTTTCCAATGCCAGCGCCCGTGCCGTATTCATTAACCGCACCAGTTTGTATATGGGTAGGGCCCCAGGCACCGTGATCCATATGCATTGAGATAGTCAGAATATCGGCATCTTCATAGAAACCCTGTTGAGTACCATTGCCATGGTGCACATCCCAGTCAATGACTACGGCTCGTTGCAATCCCTGATTGCGCAGCTGCTCGATGGCGACGCCGATATTATTAAAAAAACAATAACCATCAGCCATGTTCGTCTGGGCATGGTGGCCGGGTGGTCTAACCATTGCATAGGCCTGGGTATTCTTTCCCGAGAAAACATGTTCTGCAGCGCCAATTGCCAACCCAGCGGCCTTGCGGCAAATTTCGAAACTACCCGGTCCAAAAATAGTTGTACCTGAAAATGCCTGGCTCTGATCGACTGGTACGTCTGCCAGTGTTTGAATGTAGCTAGAAAGATGAAATCTCGCCAGCTGCTCGAGACTAGCCGGCCCAGCGTTGTGCCAGTCAATACTTGTTTTGAGCGGCCCGTTTACTAACATTCCCTGCATATTTTCTAGCCGCAGATCATTCTCAGGATGTTTCTCCTGTATTGGTAGATACTCTGACGCAGCGGCTTCGAAAAAGCCTGACCCGGTGTCATGTTTGAGTACATCTTCATCAAAAAATACGGCCAGTCTTTCATTCATGGTAATAACCCTGGGGGAAAATGAGTTTCGAAAAATTCAGAGTTTTTGCTATTCTAGTAATTATAAGTCAGTTACAAGGCGCAAGCAGAGTTTAGCAGTCGGTTGTAGCACTCGAAAAGAATCCTGGTCTGCATCAAAGGGGCAGGGCATAACTGAAAACGAAAACACCTCGTGGAGATAAAAGCATGGGACACAATCGCGATTTAGTACTGGAACATTGCCAGCCTACCATGGAGTTGGGATTTTCCCTGCAGGAGTTTGATAACCGTCTTACGGCAATTCGTAAACGCATGTCCGAGAACAACATAGATTTGCTGTGGTTAATGGCGCCGGAAAGCATGTACTACGTTAGCGGCTATACCTGTGAATGGTATCAGGCCCAAAGCCCGAAAGCCTGGCCTGCTACCAGCGGTATTGCGGTGCATGTTGATCATGACTACTTCATTCTGTTTGATACGCCTAGCGAGAAGGTCATGGCGCGCTTTGTTACCTGTGCACGGAATCCACGTACTTTTCCTATGCAGAGCCGCCGCGACGGAATTGGCTTCATTACTGATGAGCTAAAGACCGAGGGATGGTTAAGCGGAACGGCTGCCATGGAATTTCATAGTTATCGCCCAAACCCAGTTATTAGCGGACGTTTTAAATCCGCTTTCGAAGCCTGTAACATGAGTGTGGTCGATGGTAGCGACATACTGCGCGAGGTGCGTTGGATAAAATCTCCCCAGGAGGTAGCTCATATCGAACAGGCCGCAACGATTGCCGATATTGGACTGGCCGCTGCCAGAGATACTATTCGAGCCGGTGTCACTGAGCTAGAAGTTTACGGCGAGATGATAAGCGCCATGGCCAAAGCTGGTGGTGAGAATCCTGCAATAACCTTACCCGTACTTTCCGGGCTAAAAGCGAACACCGGTCACTCACTGGCGAGCCGTAAGGTTATTCTGCCAGGTGAGCAAGTTAATGTAGATGTCTGTGGTGTTTACTGGCGTTATCATGCAAATGGTGCAAGAGCATTTTATGTCGGTGATCCTACGCCCGAGGTGCTGGATTATCACAATCGTGCGTCCGGTGTATTTGAGGTAATTGAGTCAATAATCAAACCGGGTCTTACAGTCGGTGAGCTGGTCCGGCAAACCAGGGCGTATTACGAAGAGATGGGGATCTGGTCTGACGCAGGCTGGGTGGGTGGTTATGAGCTGGGTATTGGTTTTCCCCCAGACTGGGTGGGAAATTTTGTTTATGAAATGTCCGATGATGATAGTGACAAGATGTTTGAACCCGGTACCTGCGTAAACTTTGAGAGTCAGTTTTTCTCACCAGATATGTCCGGTATTACTTACTATATTTGTACTTTGTTATTTAAGGATGAGCAGGCTTTGTTGCCATTGAACTCGCTGCGTCGTCTAGAGGTTATCAGTTAGGCAAGACCGCGCCACACAATAACATCATGCATTAAAACAACAGATGCCGTTATGTCTGGTTCGACACAACTACCATAATTTAATCGCAGCGCAGTGAACTCAGAAAATTAGGTTATGCTAGATGTAGAACCAAATTCAAAGTGCTGCTAACCAGATCTACAGCGCTATTCCCTGGTTACTTCACCTAATGAATGATGACTTTACTTCATCATTCATTTCCAGCTGACAACTTTCTATAGGACACAAGTACGTGATCAGAATAAATGAGAAACAGCGTGCTGTAATGGTATTAGTTGCCTGTATGGTCTTAAGT
>JBLHGU010000245.1:0-7499 GCA_047615875.1 Parasphingorhabdus sp. | reverse complement strand
CTGCTAGACTTCATGATAAGCGGGGCGTTGTGTGGTACGACGTTGTTTTAGCGAACAGGTATTTTACTAAAACAACGTCCCGCTTACTTGTCTTTTAATCAATTAATAGCGCTTTATTATAAGTTTCTGGACTTCACCAACGGTGCTTTTCAGATACATCCTTTTATTCTCATTTCACCCTGCTTATTATCAGAACAAATACACTTGCTGACTGAAATTTATGCAACTGGTGGGTTAAGTGCCCGTCTAGAATTGCACTCATCGCAGATTTAGAAAAACACTCAGAAATCACCAATCCAGATTAACTAATTCTAACTTATGTAGCACTTTTTCCAGCAATCTGCTGGCTGCTATTTTTGTATCTACACAAAACTATTTTTTTACACATAAAGTCACTACTGTCCCGTTAACTTTCATACGAAAGACATCTGATTTTCATCATGGATATGATCTTGTATTGGATCACCCCGTAGCAATGCCATTAGGTCTCGTTTCTCAAACAGATTTCACTGCAATAGACGCAACATTTGCTGCATACTTTTAGTCAGCTTGGAATTGAATTTGATATAAGCCAGTAACAGGTAAACACATAAGGCAATCCATATCTGTGTCATAACAGCATTCTTACTGGTGCCGACAAAAGATTTTATTTTAAGGTTTTGTTTGATCCACTTGAAGAATAATTCCACCTGCCATCTTGCCTTATAGATATCTGCAATGGTCTTTGCAGCCAACTTGAAATTGTTCGTCAGAAACACATAGCGCTTACCCGTCAGCGCATCTCTGTATCCAATGCGTCGTAACTTAATTGGACACTTCCTGGACGTTTGCACACCCGTGAACTCAATGGTGTGATCACTGGAAACACCTTTGCTTTTTTGCACCGTGTGCCGCTCCACAACTCGAATTTTCGCATGAGTCTTTAAACGCGTGACAAATTCTGCTAGATAACCCTCATGGTTTAATCCAATAGGTAATTTGATTGCCCCTTTCGTGGTGCGAAAACCTGCCCAGGGAAAGACTGACAAACATAAATCAATGGTCGATGCATCCAGCGAGTAAAGGGGATGATTAAAACGAAAATTATGCCTGGGTGCATTTCCTTGACAACGTTTCAACAGCTTGGCGAAGAGGGCTTCATACAGTGAATACGGTTTATCATTATTTATCCGGGACAAGTTGGATCGCGTTAGTTGCGCACTATCCAGATGATATAAACGATGAGTTTGTGCGCTGATGTTATCGACTATATCTCGTAGACTATTGCGACCTGATAGTTGGGCCATAGTCAGTCTAACGAACTGTGACCAACGGGAGGCTTTTCGAAAAGAACGCCCCGAATGGTGTTGATTAGCCAGCCGCAAGATTGTCGGATGGGAAATCCACGGCAATGAGACAGCGGACAATGCCTCGCTATTAATCCGCAAAGCCTGTCTAGCGGAGGGTGTCCAGGAAGGTGGTTTGATACTTCACTCTGATAACGGATCATCGATGAAAGGTGCGACCATGCTGGTGACACTGCAAAAGTTGGGTGTGGTGCCATCATTCAGTCGTCCTTCGGTGAGCAACGATAATCCTTATTCTGAGAGTTTGTTTGGGACAATGAAATACACACCGGCATTTCCGTCGAAACCGTTTGAGAGCTTAGATGCTGCGCGTGACTGGGTTTACAATTTCGTTCGCTGGTATAACGAAGAGCATCGTCATAGCGGTATTAAGTTTGTGACGCCTGCCCAACGTCACGACGTTGTGGAGCAATCAATTCTTGTGAATCGGAAGACGGTCTACGAAGCAGCAAGGCAACGAAACCCAAAGCGATGGAGCAAGGGTACAAGGAACTGGACACCCGTCGGTGAAGTATGGCTAAACCCGGACAATCAGGACGCCGAAGAGACTGAAATTAAAGACGAAGCAGCGTAGAAAATTGGACAACTATCTTGACAAACGTCGAGACCGAACCACACAACATGGTTGCCACCGGTTTGCGAATTCAACCCATGGCCAGCGGATGCGGGGTGGGCGGCAAGGAGTTGGATCTCGCCGCGGTTCCAGGCATCGATGGCACCGTGGGAACGGATAGCCGGCATGCCTGGTGGCTGGTTTTGGCAGGTTTGATCGGCGGGAATGAGCAATATTGGGGGTGTCGAGGGAAATCAGTCAATATTCGAATGCCCCAGGGCTGGATGGTCACGCGCATTCCTGCTCTGATTTTTGATGGAATAGTGGAAATAAGGTGTTTATACTTCTTAAACTTCCTTCAACCGCTTCGACGTCGCAGTGACTGCGTTGTTTCGATCCGACTGCGTTGCATGCGAAACTGGTTGGGCGTTTCCTTATAGGTTTGCTTAAACCATCTACTAAAATGCGCGCCATCTGAAAACCCGCATTCAAATGCAATTTGCGTGATAGTACGGCTGGAATTAGTCAACAACCAGTTGCCATGGGCCAATCGCATGTTTCGGTAAATCTCGGCTGGCGCGAACTGTGTGTGTTTTCTGAACGCCCGGGTCAGTTCACGCTTCGAGGTGTTAAGGCGTATGGCAAGCGCGGAAACGGTGAGATGGTTCGATAGATTCTGCTCCATCAATGCGGTACCCTGTTCCACCCGCCAGTTTCCACAAGAGATTAAATGTCCATAGAAGCGTTGTGGCATGTGGTGCACAGCCCGTCGAGGGTCAACCATCAGCGAATTGAGCGCTTTCACTGCACGGGCCTCTCCAGAGTGGGTCTTGATCAGGGTAGCCGCTAAATCAATTGCAGACGTTCCACCATTGCAGGTGATGATCCTGTCTTCTACGACGAAATTCTGATCAGTGATTGGAAACGTATCCGGGAACAGAGTCTTCATCTGGCTTTGGTGCTCAAGATGGATCGCGCACCTTTTCCCGTCAAGCAGACCTGCACGAGCAAGAACGAAACTCCCAGTGCATAGCCCGATGATAGTTGTGCCACTTTTGTGAACCTTGCGCAAATACACCAATGTTTCATCAGGGACCTCCATTGCCCAGGGTAAATGCCCCCCAACAACAACGAGTAAGTCAACATATTCAACTTCTGACAACGTCAGTTCCGGCATTACAGGAACGCCACAACTCGCAGTTATAGGCGCAATCGCGGGCGCGACGACATGCCAGTGGTAGAAAACTTGTCGGCTGTGATCAGACTCGTCCGCCGCATGTCGCAGGCAATCAATGAACCCGGCGAACGGTAATAACGAGAATCGGGGAGTCAGCAAAAATCCGACTTTGAGGTCCGGCTCAATCGACGGTGCAGGCGGCGGGGAAGAGAAAATGTGAGTCAGATCGATCATGTTCATGTCTGATATATTATGATTATAAGCCTATTCATTCAAGACCTAAAAGTATTTTGAGATCAAACTCATAAAGTGAAATGAATTACTGGGCCCAAAGGCCTCTATACAATCCACATGGGAGATCGAAAACAATGAGTATTCAAAGATTTGGAACCACGCTTCTCGGACTGGCGCTTGCCGCAACGATTTCAACGGCGGCTTTTGCTGACGATATTAAATTGAAGATAGCCGGCACTTGGCCAGCGAAACATTTTGGTAACGAGATCATGGAGAACATGGTCAAGGAGATTGAGGGCGCGGGTGTCGGACTCACGGTCAAATATTTTCCTGCTTCTCAACTGGGCTCCGGAGAAGAATTAGTTGAAGATGCCATTCGCGGAAATATCGACATGGTTCAGGCTTTCATATATGCCCAGGCCGACCCGCGACTGGAGATCTTGAACCTTCCTGGCCTGGTGACCACATTTGATGAATTGAAGTCTGTCTATGGCGACCCTAACTCCCCACTTAATAATACCCTCCGTGAGATTATGGGCGATCTTGGCCTGACCTATCTCAGCCTTGTCGGTGAGGGGTTGATCGGAGTGGTAGCCGATAAAAAGCCGGTTGACCATGCCGGTTTCGGTGACAAAGGTATGAATATCCGTGTCTGGAGTTCTGACGTGGTCAAGAAAACCGTCGAAAGTATTGGATACCGGGCGACCACCATGAATTGGGCAGAAGTGCTCCCGGCCCTGCAATCCGGGGTTATTGATGGCGCGATCTGCTGCACTCCTGAATGGGCTTATACGACCTTCGCCGCTGCTGGAATTGGGAAATATTTTATCCCTGTCAATACCTTTATCGAAGCGTCAGCGATCTACGCCAGCCAGAAAACCTGGGATAAAATGAACCAGGAGCAGCGTGATGTTGTTCGCGCGGCCGCCGAAAAGGCCGCCCAGATTGGTATCGATAAAGGCTGGGAACGCAGTCAGGGTTTTGTCGATCAAATGATAGAAGCCGGATATGAAATTCTGGATTACACACCAGCCGAGCGAGCTGCTCTGGTCGCCCACATCAAGAAAACCGTCTGGCCGGAACTGGCTAAGACTATCGGTCAGGAAACCATGGATAAGCTGA
Source organism: Parasphingorhabdus sp. (assembly GCA_047615875.1). Classification (GTDB taxonomy): domain Bacteria; phylum Pseudomonadota; class Gammaproteobacteria; order Arenicellales; family CAJQKF01; genus JBLHGU01. Next base: position 3,067 of record JBLHGU010000245.1, on the reverse strand, counting down.
ACGCTAATTAAGTCACTTATCCCGAAGAAACATTATGATGTGATCGGGGAATGCTCTGATAGCTGTTTGAGCATTCCCTGTTTCTGGAGGCCAGAACAGTATGATATTAATTGAAGAAAACCTTCCGCCGGGGCTACGTAGATTTGTCCTGCTAATGGTCAAAATCAAAACGACCTTGGTCGTCATATTACTTCCCATCCTGCCCATCACGTTCTTCGGAGTGGTTTTCTTCAGGTACATTCTGGAAAAGGATCTGTTCGCTTACGAAGAGTGGCTGCTGCTCATCTGTTTCTGGATATTCTTTTTGAGCAGCGCTCTTGGCACCTTCTATGGCAAGCAAATAAACGCTGATCTTCTGGATACGGTCACTGATAATCACAGATTTATGTGGCTACGCAAGATAGCGGTCACGATCATTGAACTCGTCATTACGTTAGTCATTCTTTACTGGGCCTGGCTGATGATGGCGAACGAGATTGCAGATTACCCCCGTTGGAAAACTACCATCGCACTCAAAATTCCTTTTTTCGTTCCACGGCTTGGGATCTTCGTAGGCTTCTTTTTTATGTCCCTCTATAGCGCATTGTCACTCTACCTGATGTGGAGAGCGGGGCCGGACCGGTACGTTGAAGCCGTGAAGACAGACAAGCAGGAAATCGTTGAGGGCGGAGACGTGTCATGGTAGTTGCATTTGCGATTTTGCTGATCTGTGTGCTGCTGGCGATTGGAGTGTCGGTGCCGTTGGCCTTTGGTGGGGTGCTGATCCTACTGGCTTATACGGGAGGTCACGATGTTTCGGGATTTCTCGCCACTGGACACTGGAAGATGAATTCCGTGATCCTTCTGGCTATTCCACTATTTATGATGGCTGGAAGTATCATGCAGCGCGGTAAGATCGCCAATCCCATCGTCGAGATCGCTGAACTCATGTTCGGTCACCTCAGGGGTGGTTTGAGTGCTGCATCCGTCGTTGCAAGTGCTATGTTTGGCGCTATTTCCGGTAGCGGGGCAGCGACCCTTACCTGCATCGGCGGAATTATCATGCCGCATTTGCGCCGGGCAAAGTATCCGGATGGCTTTTCAGCCGCGCTGGTCATCAGCGCCAGCCCATTGGGTCTGCTAATCCCACCCAGTGCTGCGCAATTGCTTTATGCATGGGTCGGTCAGCTTTCCGTATTAAGATGTTTTCTGGCGACGCTCGTACCCGGCATAATCTTAACGGTGCTGCTGATCATCGTGAACTTTGTAGTTTTGCGCAAAAATACTACCATCCTCATCAAAGAAGTCCCGCAGCAGTTTCTCCGCGTACTGTCCAAAAAAACCTGGTTTGCAATGCCCGCGATATTCATGCCCCTGATCATCCTGGGCGGGATATACGGCGGCATCATGACGCCGACGGAGGCTGCCGGGGTTGCCGTAATCTATGCGATCCCGATTGGTTTCTTTTTCTACAAGGGACTGACGCTCAAAACTTTGTATCAAAGTCTGAAGGAGTCAGCGATTACCATCGGCGTTGTCATGGCGATGATTTTCATGGTCTTGATTGCTAGTCGATTCCTGATCTTTGAAGACATACCCGGGATGGCTGAAGAATTGATCCATTCCATTTCGGAGAATCCAATCGTCATTCTGCTGATGATCAATCTGGTCATGCTTTTGATCGGCATGTTGATGGACGATATCAGCGGCATCATCCTGAGCGCTTCGTTGCTGCTTCCCATTGCTGAAGGTGTCGGTGTGGATCCCATTCACTTCGCCGCAATAGTGGGAGTGAATCTGGGAATGGGCAACATCACGCCACCGACAGCCCCGCTATTGTATCTCGGTGCGCAGGTGACGAATGTGCCGGTTCGCGATCTTATTAAACCGACCATGATCTTTATTGTGTTCGCGTGGCTGCCGACTCTGGTGCTGACAACCTTCATTCCGGAAATTGCACTCTTCCTGCCTGACTTGTTACTTGGCAAGTAAGCTTATCGGAGATAATAATTGAAAATATCGCGGATCAAAACAACCCCGCTACTGGTGCCCTACAAAAAACCTTATCACTGGGCGCAGGGCATCATGCACAACGCAGGTGTGTTGCTAGTCGAAGTGCATACAGACGACGGTATCGTCGGTATTGGCGAATGCGTTGCGACACCGTCAGCCGCGGCAATACAGTCTTATCTGAAGCTAGCTGAAGGGATTTGCCTGGGTCGTGATCCCTTTGAAAACACACGGTTGATGGGCGAGTGTTATCACACATTGTTCCAGGTTTTTGGCACCATCAGTGCGCCGCGCTTCTCGGGGCAGGTGTTGGCCGGGTTGGAGATGGCGCTGTGGGATGTTATGGGTAAAGCCACGGGCCGTGCTGTGCATGAATTGCTGGGAGGAGCTGTCAGGGACGAGATAGCTTATTTTGGCTTTCCTCAGGGAGGAACCGCGGAAGAAATTGCCGGTGAAGCGCGGGAGATGGCCGAAGCCGGTCATGATGTTATTTATGTGAAAGTAGGGCGCGGCGATGCGCTGGACCTCGAAATCGTTCGACAGGTTCGCGTTGCTATCGGCCCGGATAAGCGCCTGAGAATGGATCCGAATGAACACTGGTCGCCGGTGCGCGCGGCACGCATGATACGTAAAATGGCTGAGTTCGATATCGATATGGTCGAGCAGCCAACCAATGCCGAGTCGATTTCAGCTCTGGCGCAGGTGCGGGCAAACAGTCCTGTGGCCATTGCTGCCGACCAACTTGTTTTCACTCCATACGATGCTTATAACGTTTGTCGCGAGAAAGCCGCGGATTTGATTGTTTTGGGGCTACATGAATCTGGCGGCATCGCGCGCTTTCGGAAAATTGCCCATATTGCTGAAGCGGCAGGTATCGATATCTGTCTTCACGGTATCTACGAAACAGGAATAACCACTGCGGCTAGCAATCAGGTGGCGGCGACCTTGCCAAATCTGGACGATGGAAATCAATTTATGAACCATCTTCTTCAATGGGATATCGTGAAAAAACCCGATCTGGCACTCCGCAATGGTCGGCTTGCGGTTTTACCTGGCCCTGGCCTCGGACTTGAGCTTG
>JBLHGU010000244.1:0-7521 GCA_047615875.1 Parasphingorhabdus sp. | reverse complement strand
ATTCCAAACCTGACGGCACAGCAAAAAGAGTACATGATTGCCCGGCTTAAAGGTTACCAGTCTGGCGCAATCCAGCACCCGCAAATGTCATTGGTGGCAAAAATGTTAACTAAACAAGATATCGAAAATGTTTCCTCCTGGTATTCTGGAATCAATATCACAGTGATTGATTCTGACCTCGAATTAAATAGTCAAACCAAATAGATCGATATTTATTGTTCTGCTATCGGTTAAATCCGATTTATAAAAAGACAATGGTCTCATTAACCCCAGTTATAGCAGGCAGGTCGTTGAGAAAGGTAATAAATAACAAAACCCATCAAAATTAATGACGAAGCATATGATTGTTTAGGGGTTTATGCTAAAGGTTTTGAAACTCCCGACAGTGTTATTGCGCGTCTATAGGACTTCTTTGACTCTCAATGTATTGCAGAGTTAACACACCACTAACTGCGCCACAACAGGCTAGAAACTATTCAAAGTACCAGTTTGAAGGTGATATCTACGGAAAAGGGAGGTTAGTACAGGCAGTAGTAAAGCTTATTGTCAAACACGGATGCTTCATTCAAAGAATTGAAAGGTGGGTTTCCTGATCATCTTAATATCAGCGTATTCCGGCGACGTTGAACACCTGGAGAGAATGGGTGATCGGTTTAAATTGGAATCAGTGACCGGGGGTGCAATCACCCAACAGCCGAGAGGATTTTCAATTGCCGCGACCAAGCAAATCGGCCCACAAATCATGTGTGACCAATGGATTATGAGTCGATCAATCAAGCCGTGAAAATATGCGGTGATTATTCACGGACACCAAAACTGGCCGTCGATCACGGGATAACTCATTAATTACCATCGGAAATGACGGAATTTTTTATGGGAAGAGTCGTTGCATCGACATCAACCGACCCATTAACAGGAAGTTGAACCGAGGTCGATTATGTTCCTAAGTTGAAGATACTTAAGCTCTTTATTTTTGTATTTCTCAGATCAGGGCGCCGTCCGACCCTATCCCGAACATCGTTAGCCTTAATTTTCCTGTATTGACTCTCTTTTTCGCTAAAGCATGTAAAAAACCTATTGGGCTCAACCGCTTAACCGCCCCCGAACGAAATCCGAGCCCGAACCGAGCAAGAACGTTCGTTAAGTTATCCCGAACTGTTAGTGAGATTGGATCTCGGATTCAGTTCGAGGGTGGCCGTTTGACCAACCGCAGATAATATCTCGAAGCGCCGTTTTCCGCGCCACCCCCACCACCCCGAAAGCTGAGAAGTCGTTGCGCGGCCGGTTACTCGAGATTCGTACGGAGTGGGGGCGGTTTCGGGCGGCATGGGGAGTAGGGATGCAGAGGCCGAAATTTTGCCGGAGGCTGGCAATCCGGAGGCCTGTCGGACCGACCTTGGGACTGTGCCCCCTCGAATGGTTGGTGAACTCGCCGGGTGGGGTGGGGTGGGGTGGGGGAGGGGGGTGCAGATTTTGGATGGATAGAAATTTTCAGAAAGCGGCCATCGGATTAGTACCCTCAGACGAAAAGTTTCGGTTCACTTCTGATCGGCATTTGTTGGCACCTCAACCTGAGTTGGAATAAATTCCAAAATTTCGTCATAAATCAGATGTTGAACATCCCAGGTCATAATAATTAAATGTTTGTTAAAACTAACTCCCCCTGCATCCAATCCAAGGAATAGTGACACTTTTGTGATTCAGTGTGATATTGAGTATAAATAATCGTTGTCACGATATTATCGGAATGTATATCGATCCGATGAGTTACTATCGTTTTAAAAATAACCTAATTTCAGGACCCCGCTAAGGTAACCCTACTAAGGGGCGCTTTAGGCGATAAATATTTAGCCTGGGCCTTCATCGAAGCAGCAAACCTTAGCGTCTGGCATTGTGAGTAAGCGAAGCGATTCGTGGAGAAAAAAACCAATGCCAGGAACAGTATCGTTGCACGTAAAGCACTGGCACACAAATTATCCAGGGCTTGTTACTGGGTGATAAAAAATTGAGAGCCATTCCAGTTGTCGAAACTATTTTAATGAGTTTGAAAGAACGGGAAACCAGCTTGAGGGTTGGCTACAACCCACCAGACCTGATTGGTCCTGTTCTTTCAATTTAACCGAGTTAGAGATGATGTGCGCAACTACTGAGCCACACAAAGGTTGGTCGAAACAGGCCCAAGATCTGTTATACGATTGGACGGTAATTGGAACCGATATTTTTCTGGGGTGAAAGCCAGGGCAATAATATTATTGCTTGATCCCGATGGGTTATCAGCATGGAAGCGGTGTATAGCTGTGTGCAGGAGCAACACACGATGATTGGTGCGGATTTATTTGTGACACCGAACCAAATGAAAGTACGGATGCGGATCTTTGTTTAACTTGAAGATCAGAATTACTGAACTACAGGAGAATATTTTTGTGCCTTCGTTTGACTTTTTGCCTAATGGGTGACCCTACATATTCTTCCGTTCACCGAGCTATTAATAATCTCTCGCGCCAAGATCGTCTTCTCTTATCAGCTAGTTCCTATCGTACATTAAGAAATATCGGTTTTAATGAGTTAAATAAGGTTAGTGGATTGGTTCGTGTAAATTGAACCAAGGGAACTATTTGTCGAACCTCTAGGACGACATTTGACTTTCATATGGCTAAGTTGACAGAGCCGAATTTGTACCGTGTAATTTTATTTTCCTTAAACTCCAGTTGGAAACCGGCCTTGTCTGGGTTTTTCCCTGTTACTCGTCTCCAGCCAGCATCGCTAAATCGTTGGCAGCCTCACGCAACAAAGGCAGGTAACGTTCACTTTGATTGATGGAGATACGCGACGCCGGTGCCTGGATCGCGAGCGAACTATAAAATCTGCCTTGCTTGTCCTTGATAGGTACCGCGATGGCGACAACATCATTATAAAATTCCTGGTTGTCGACCGAGAACTGTTGCCGTTCGATACTATCGAGTTCGGCTAGCAATATGTCGGGATCGGTAATCGTGTTTTTTGCGCGAGCCTCAAGCGTTAGCTTATTGACTACCGCGTTGCGCCGGGATTTTGGCAGCGTACTCAGGTAAAGTTTGCCGCTCGCGGTGCAGTAAAGTGGCACCCGCATACCGATTGGAAAATGCAGCCGCAATGGTGCCACGGTTTCAACGCGATCAGAATAAGCCATGTACAGACCATCGGGGTAGGCGATATTGCAGGTTTCACCGACCTTCTCTGACAGTTCTGTCAGTATTGCGTGGCGTGTGGCACTGAAACGAGAGTTGGCCAGGACTCCGACAGCAACATTGAAAAGGCGCTTGCCGGCCTGATAACTTTTACCATCGATTCTCATGAGCAGGTATCCCCGCGCTTCGAGCTTTGCGCAGAGCCGGTGCGCGGTTGCCTTGGGCAAGTTCAGCACCTCGTTGATCTCGGTTGCGCTAAGCGGCTTCGTCGATGCGGCTACAGTGTCGAGAATATCGAGCACCCGTTCAATCGTAGAGCCGCGTTCGCGTTTCATTCGTGCCGGCCTTTGCCTGAACAGAAATCAGCCTGTCGAACACTTGCCCATGACATGGCAGATCGAAGTAAGTGCATCATGATTTACCCGCCAGACATTACTTTGGGTAGCCAAAGCACCAGTTGAGGGAAGATAAACAGCAGGATGAGACCAATGAGTTGAATCACCATAAACTGCATCATGCCCAGGTAGATGTCCTTGAGATCCCAATCTGGCACGACCCCCTTCAGAAAGTAGGCTGACAAAGCCACAGGTGGAGATAGCCATGCGGTCTGCAAGTTCACCGCGACTAGAATGCCAAACCAGACCATCAGGTCGTAGCGATCCAGCCCGTGGATGTCTAGCGCCTCGACCGTTGGCAGCAAAATTGGCAAAACGATCAGAACAATAGGCACCCACTCCAGTGGCCATCCCAGGAGGAAGATCAGTGCCATAATCACGATCAGAATGAGGTAAGGCGACATGTCGAGGCCAAGTAGCAGCTCAGTCATCATCTTTGGCGTGCCCAAATAACTGAATTCGGCGCCAAAGAAGTTCGATGCGGCAACCAGGAACATGATCAAAACCGTGATCTCCAGGGCTTTGACCAGACTGTCAAAGAAACTAGGAAAGGTGAATTTGCCGTAACCGATAGATAACAAGATGGCACCAAAGGCGCCCATCGCTGCGGCTTCAGCAGGTGTTGCCAGGCCAAGGAGAATCGACCCCAAAGCAAAAGAAATCAGGATCGTGGGAGGCATGAGCCCGGCAAAGAACTCATCCCAGAGATCCGAGAAATGGAACCCATTGTCTGATGCGGCGTTATAAATCGGCCGTCCCAAATAGGCCAGAAGCAGGGTGAATGCAGCAAAGGTTATCGACCAGATCGACAGATTACCGTCATCGCCCATATTCGCAAAGATCATATAGAGGTGGAAGATCACCGTGAACGGAAGCACGATCCTGAGTATATTCAAACGGCGGTATGCGGCATAGGCGACGGCACAGGTAATGGCCAAAACGATTAAGCCGCCAAATGGCATCACACCGCCAAAAGCACCGCCCATGGCAAGGCCAAAGACTCGGCAAACGGTCAAAACACCCAGGCAGATCAGCGCGACCTCAGCGCCATAAAAAGCGGACGTTTGAGGTTGGTCCTCTTCTGATAAAATTGGCCCGAGGTCGGGATTTAGCCAGCAGCGTCCAAGCGTGTAAATCAGATAAAGGGTAGCCAGCATGGCGCCGGGAATAAAGGCTCCACGGAAAAGGTCCAGGGTTGAAACTTCGAGAACAGGTCCCATGACGATCAGCATAATTGAGGGCGGTATCAAAATGCCCAATGTGCCGCCTGCGGTGATGGTTCCGGCCGCAAGCTTGACGTCATAGCCTGCTCTGGTCATGGTCGCGCCGGCCATGATCCCAAGCAGGGTTACAGAAGCGCCCACAATGCCAGTGGCTGCTGCAAAAATCGTGGATACGATCAGTACGGCGATGAACAACGCGCCGCGAACGCGCGACATCATCATCTGGATCGATGCAAACAACCGGTCCATCAAGCCCGCCGCTTCCATCACGATCCCCATCAGGACAAAAAGCGGTACGGCCATGAGCTGATCGTTCAACATGGTAGAGTTTGTATTCAGCGTCATCAACAGCGTGGTTAACTTGAAGTTGGCGCCCCAAATACCGAAGACAAAGGCAAGGAAGATCAACGTGAACGCAATTGGAAAACCGATAAAAATCACGAAGAGCATGGCGCCCAGCATGATCAATCCGATGGTAGCTTTGTCCATGTTCGGTCGGGCGGACATGAGATCAGAAAACGATTCGCCCCCGGGGACAATACTCGGATGGAACACCGCCATAACGAGCCAGGTCAGTGCGATTATATAGACAGGTAAGGCCCGTACAAACAAACGCTCTCGCTCTTTACCCATCTTGTGAAATGCCCGGAAAATCTCAGGAAGGCCTTGCAGCATCAAGAGGAAGGCACCGACTGGCATCGCCAGGCGCGCGGGCCATAAAAGTGGTCCCCAGGCACTGTCGACCTGCATGGTTTCACCTCTTGAAAATGCGAGCCACCAGAAATCCGAGGCGATTACGGTAAAGAAGATCATCGAAGGCATAAAGAACAGGAGGTACAGTGTTGCATCCACAGTCGCCTGTGTCTTTGCCGACCAATTTCGGTAGAGGAAGTCGGCACGGATATGAACCCCGCGCATCAAACCATAACCCGCGGCCGCCATGAAGAGTACCCCGGCTATCATACGACTGGCGTCATACACCCAGAGCGTGGGGCCAAGTCCGAGGTTTCGGGCGAGGTCTTCGAACCCGGCATTTTGTAAGATCGAAAAGGAGTTTCGTGAAAGGACTTCTATCACCACTGCAACAATGAGCGGCACCATGAGCAGGGCAATAATCTGGCCTACTCGGTAATTGATTACGTCAATAGCTGCCGTAATAGGGCGTTGCCAGGGCGTCATATCTTCTGGCGTTTCACCCGGGGCCTCGGCACGACGCTCAGCGATCAGTTCGTCCGCGATCTCAAGATCTTCTGGATTGATCTCTTCTACAGCCATGACCCTTCTCCCCTGTATGTTTGTGCCCATTTTGGGCTCTTATTATTTAAACAGGGCTCAGCCCCTTACAGAAACTTCGAAGCGAGGCCTTGACGGGCCTCGCAACGAAGTCTTTTTTACTTCAAGTTTTTATTACTTCAGTGTATCTGCATGTGCACGACCCAAACTTGCGTTTGAAGTTTGTGCACCCGACCAGAATGGTACCACTGTGTCGGCGAAATCCTTTTGTGACTGCCACACTTCTGCGAAGAACTCGTTTTCATCCGCAGCGGCTTGTAGCAACTTTTTAGCGGCCGCCATGTACTCTGCGAAGTAATCTGCTGGAGTATCTTCCAGGATAACACCGTGATTATCCGTCAGATCTTTCAGTGCCTTACCGTTCTCATAGATTCTGTAGGACAAGGATTTTGACAGGGACGCATTTGCTGCCACTTCCAGTGCTTTCTGCTCAACCGCGCTCAGCGACTTGTAGAAATCGCCATTCACATACATGTCCGCGTTTACGGTCACCTGGTGCAGACCTTGCAGGTAGTAGTGCTTTAGCACTTTGTGGAAACCAAAGACGGAGTCAGGCTTGGGGCAGCACCACTCAGCTGCGTCTATGGTGCCTTTCTCAAGCGCTGGCAGGATGTCGCCGCCGCCCATAGCAACTGCTGGAACACCGATTGCAGCGTAAGCTGCACCAACCATTCCCGGAGGTGCACGGAAGCGTAATTTACGGAAGTCATCCATCGACTTGATCGGATGTGGGAACCAACCGAGTGCCTCAGGGCCCACTGGCTGCAGCATGAATCCTTTGACGTTCACGCCCATTTCATCCCACAGACGGTCATACAGCTCCTTGCCACCACCGTACTGGAACCAGCTCAGGAACGCGATGTTATCGAGTCCTACACCAGCACCCGCTATAGGCGCGCCGAACAGGTTAGCCGCAACGTGTTTGCCACCCCAGTAATGTGTCCAGGCAAAACCACCTTCAACCAAACCCGCGTCTACGGCATCAATGATGTCTCGGGGTCCAACAACAGCGCCTGCTGGCAGAACTTCGATGGTGAGCGAGCCATTAGTCAGTGCTGCGACATCTTTACCGAACTCCCTCAACATAACGACTTCGTCAGCTGAGGTGGATAGCACCGACTGTATACGTAAAACCTTGTCTGCCGCCATGGCAGGCGATGCCATGAGGGCCAGGGCTGCTGCACCGGCAGCTATATATTTTAGTTTGATCATATCTACTCCTTATAATTAAGAAAGCCTTCGTTATGTTATGCATCGCGAGGCTGAAGGCAGCGCCCCGGAGCTTGTTGGGCCGGCGGCCCGACCACAGGTGAATTCGGGAAACATATTAAAATCAGTTTAAATGAGACCCTCAGTCTCGATCTTACATTTTTTTGTGATTGAGTAACAGAGCTAATTACACATATGTTTTGTCTATGCTTGGTATACCAAAAACCGAGCTTG
>JBLHGU010000243.1:0-7549 GCA_047615875.1 Parasphingorhabdus sp. | reverse complement strand
TATACTATCGTTGTAATGCTTATATCGACCTTTGTCTGAGAAACGACTACGAAAATTTGATACAACAAAATCTTCTTTAAAACGGGGAACAATGCCTCCGGCGATATAGACCCCACCTTTTGATCCTAAAGTTAACGCAAGATTACCCGCAACACTGCCAAGTAATGAGAAAAACATGGCTATCGTTTGCTGGGCAATAAGATCTCCTTGCTTTGCCAGCGAACCAACTATCTCTGGCTTGACCAACTTCGGTTTAACGCCTTTTTCCCAGCATATAGCCTGATAAAGATTGGTAAGTCCACTGCCACATAGCAGTCTTTCAGCGGAAACATGGCCATGCTCTTCTCGAACAGTCTGTATAATTCTAGCCTCAAGATTGCTACCCGCAGCCAAAGTCACATGTCCCCCTTCGCCACTTATAGCCGTCCATTGTCCCGATGCATCGGGGATAAGGCTAGAAACTCCTAGACCGGTACCAGGCCCTATAATCGCTAGTGGTTTACCTGGCATAGAGTGTCCTGACCCCACCGATATCACATCAGAACCAGTCAGGAACGGTAAGCTCATCGCATTGGCTGTAAAATCATTAATCGTTTTTAAAAACGACATTCCAAGGTCATTTGCGAGCTCATCATTACTATAATGCCAACTGCGATTAGTAAAATGTACTGTATCGCCTTCCACCGGGGCGGCTACCGCCAGAGCACCGGAAACAAAATGGTTCTGAGAAGCGTTTCTATGCACATATTGAATGAGTATTTCTTTCAGATTATCGAAGGCATCATTTTTTTGCACGACAATGTTGGAAATATTACCACCAGCATCAAGACTCGCTATACGTGTATTTGTACCGCCAATATCAGCTAGCAATTGCATATGTTTTTTCAATTCTCAGATACCCCGGATTGTGTGCCACTCGCTTCAGCGAGTGTAAATAGCTTTGCCGACAATGATGAATATTATTCTTTCTTAGCAGCTGTATATTACAGCAAGTCTTGCCAGCCTTTCCTCCTGCGTCATTTCCAATACCAGCAGTATGTTTTAGGCATCACTATGGATGTCATAAGGGTATCCAGTAAAGCAGATTTAACTTCCTTGGCAGCCTGCTAACCCGTATTCGTCATTACATGGATCTGTCGGTGGTTAAGATCTATGATCACGAGCAGAACCACATTCTTGCTATATTCTGGGATGCTGCTGAAAGAATCGCCATCCAGGAGTGTTTATCGTAAGTCTCGTATAAATCACCTGACCGGGCGTTTGGTCGAAGTGATTCTATGGACCGGCAACGCCTTAAACATCAATGCATTCTTCGTTCTGGAATGGATTTTTCTTTCTGGACTTAGTGATTGAGGCAAATCTTAAAGGCATTAATAATAATTTTTGTAATGCGGCAGGAGGCGCCGTCTTGCAAATCTTTGCCCAAAATATAATGATTGAACTGCATAGAAGCGATCTTGCAGGTAAATATAGTGGTGACAAATTTGTAAATGCATTTCCACATACAGATATACACAAGGTTCAGAACGTTGTAGAAAAAATTCGTTCTCGAATATCCTCTCGGAAAGTACTGGTCGGTGATAAACTAGTCTCCGTACCAAGATCATTTGGGATTTCAAATCCACACCAAGTACGGCGGATATGAAATCTTTCCTTGAACAAGAGGATCAGGCTTTGTATGTGGCGAAGGAAAACGGTAGGAATTATTGTTAAGAATGTCGATTATGGGCAGTGGCCTGAGCACGGAGCATTCCTTTGAAGAACATGCTAAAAAATTACAGCTTCAGGCAAGCATAAAGAACCTACCAGCGGATTGTTTAAATATAATCACATTAACCCAGATTGAGCAGGTAACACCCCGGCGGGTGGATCCAAAAACAATGCTGTTAGGAAATTTAGCCCATCATGTAGTTCATCAAATTAATCAGCCACTCAGTGTAATCCGAATGGCAGTCGGAACTGCCAAACATAAACTTGAGAGGGGCGATTACGATGAAAGTTATCTAAAAGATCGGTTAGATCGCATTGACAGTAACTGTTGTAAGACGTCTGAGATTGCTGAAACGATGCGACTCTTTGTACCGAGAGAGTCCGATGAAACCGAGCCCACTGAAGTTGCACAGATTATCGCTACAGCAACCACAGTTTCCAGACCAGCATTTCGACGAGAAAATATTGAACTTATCCCAGAAGAACCATTAGTCGGCAAAATTGACTCACTCGAGTTTCATATCGAATCGATCATTGTGTACTTGTTAGGACTTATGAAGGCACGTTATCGTGGCAACGAGATAGCTCACCCCCGGCGGGTACAAATTTCATCCAGCATCTCAACGGGCAATCCAGTTAACATTGTTCTGGAAGACTTTGCGGGAAGTGCGGGGCAGGATTCACTTATGGCACCGGAACCAGCATTTGCTGAGACCATTTTTGGCGCAAATTTCGAGTATTGCCAGATTGCAATGGATCAGTCGGGTGGGATTATGACCATAAACCCGACTCGAGATGGCATGTGTATCTATTTATCATTTGCCCAACTGGTAGATTAACCCGGTTAACTAATTGCTTCGAATTTACCATTGCGGTAATTTTTTCTGCGCACATTTTGAAACCGCAGGTTTTGTAGAGGCGATTAGAAGCATAACAAACCAATATCGTCCGCCTCCTTACATGCTTGTATCTTGAGGTTACCGAAATAGCAATAATGATTCACATTCAGAACCTTATTAAAATTATCTGAGTCAAGTGTACAAATCTCCATAGATGATTATGGCACCGACAATTCAAATGTTGGAATGTCTAAAGAACTTTTCAGTTTAGGACATAAGAGTTTGCTAGTGAGTTATGCAAAGAAAGATAAAGATATGCCATAGTGTCGAGATATTTATCGCAAAGAGTTGATCTACCATGACACATGCAATTATTGCGCTTTGGTGCCACCCTCGTTCCATGTCAACCGCTATGGAGCGGATAATGCATGAACGCGGTGATTTAGAATGTGAACATGAACCGTTTATGTATGATTTTTATTTACATAGACAAGTTAGAGAAATGCCCTATTTTGAACCTGACCCAGCGCGTTTTCTGGACTATCAATCTATTAGGGAACATTTGCTCCTTAGGGCTGAGACGACCCCCATATTCTTCAAAGATATGAGCTACTATGTCGTTCCCCAAATATTTTCTGATTCTGCATTCTCTTCCAGGCTTAAAAATATATTTCTTATTCGAGACCCACACAGGACAATCCCCTCTTACTTTAAACTGGATCCCGATCTTACCTGTGAAGAGGTAGGACTTGAGGCGCAATACCGTCACGTACAATGGCTAATCGACAATACCGGCGAGTCGCCACTCGTGTTAGAAGCTGAGCATGTTCAGTCTACGCCCCAGCAGAGCCTGGATTCTCTATGGGAATATACTGGACTCACACCTAAAAATAATGTCCTTGAGTGGAGTGAGCAACCTCCTGAACAATGGAAAGAAGTAGAGACATGGCACGCTGAGGCAATTAGAAGCCCCGGGATAAGACGTCCAAGTTCATCTGATTCATCAGAAGTATTTAACGAAGTTGAGTTAAAACGACCTGTGCTGAGAGAGTTTCTGAATCATCACCTACCCTTCTATGAAAAACTAAAGGGCATAGCTAGTGCGCAACGCTTACAGGCCTCGGTCGAAAAATAGATCCCGCAGAAAATTCTATCAATTCAATTCAGTTAGTTAGTTAGTCAGGTGAGGTCGCGCTAAATCCTGGCAAAGTTTTCAGCTGCTCAAATGTATTGGCAAGCTGAGGGTTCGATTCGCGCCAGCCTAAGTCTGGAATTCTGAAATCCAGATAGCCCAACGCACAGGCAAGAGCTATTGCTCCTATGTCGGTTCTGTTCTTTAGCTCGCTCACCTGTTGCTCCAGCCAACTCAAGCCCCGCTGAACCTTTTCCATCTGACCGCTTACCCAGACTTCGGACTGTTCGTTTTCTGAGCGCACGAAACGTTCATAACGCACGAGTATCGCTGCATCACAAATACCATCTCCGACAGATTGAAATCGTAATGTTGACCAGCGATCAATCCCTGTCGCAGGAAATAGTATGGCTCCGCTACCGAATTGATCTAAATATTCACAGATAACTCTGGAGTCATAAAGCCAACCGATATTCTCAGAATACAACGCCGGTATTTTTCCTAGGGGGTTATCCTGAATAACGTTTTCATCCGGATTTACAGGGGTTAACACGCAATCGATTAACTCAATTTTCTCGCTGAGGTTTTTGGCCTCAGCCACCATTCTAACTTTTCGAACGAATGGTGACGCCGGATTAAAATATAACTTCATAAATAATGCTCTCAGGTTAAAACTTCCCACGCGATAAAGAGCGTGGCAAATGTACTTATTGAAAATAACATAATTCGAATATACGGAATGCCCGCAATATAACCAATTGCGTGCCCTACCCGACTCCAGAAAAATATGGCGGCAGCGGTGGCTGTTGCTGCATTCCCTGATCTGTCAGGTGACCAATTATTACCAGTGCTGCGAAGGGTGAAAAGTTTTCAACTAGATTCATATGTGCCCGATTACAGCGTCGTAACCAATCCGGATTTTCCCTCTCAAGCGGAGTTTTATACTCTTTCGCAGTAAGCATTCCCTTCAGTGCCACCGATCCTGCAATATAGGGAATCCATAGCATAAGCAACAAGACAGCAGGCATTGCCACATAAGTTAATTCAGGTGTCATCGTAGTTCTCCTCGTTGTTTAATAATAGTGATTATCGAGTCAATTTTTGATATTCGTTAGCGCATTACAACTACCTTGTATAATAGTTGCTAACTCAGCTTCTACTAGCAATCGCTTCGGCCATTCTATCCAACACCATCTCGAGGACAGTTCTCGTCGTTGCAAAGTTAACTCGAATATGTCCGCGACCCTCAACACCAAACATGGGGCCTGCACTGGGTCCAATGCGTGCCTGCTGAAGAAAGTACTGAGTTGCTTCTACTGGCAGTTGCAACTCGGTGCAATCTAACCAGGCCAAAAATGTTGATTGATTGGGGATATGTTTTACACCAGGCATTGAATGCCGTACATACTCAGCTATAAAATCCCTATTTCCCTGTAAATAGCCTCGTAAATGATCCAACCAGTCATCGCACTGTGTCCAGGCGATTCGGGTAGTTGCATGACCTATCACGTTGCTTCCACCACGAACCCTGCGCGGCAACGAATCAAATCGTTGCCTAATCTTCTTACCAGAAAAGTGACCTAGCGCACACCGTACGCCGCCTAGATTGTGAGATTTCGTAGCGGAATTAAAGGTTATAGTGCGATCAGAAACCTCCTTACCTAGAGAGGCAAACGGAATATGCTCTCCGCCATCGGAAAATACTAGATCACTGTGTATTTCATCAGCAATAACAATCAGATCATGCTTAAGGACCACCTCAGCTAAACGCTGCAACTCTGATCTGGTGTAGGCTTTGCCTGATGGATTATGTGGATTAACCAGAATAAAAAGGCGTGTTTTGCTGGTTATTGACGACTCCAAATGATCGAAATCAATCAACCATTGGTCGCCATCATTAATCAAAGAATTAAAAAGAATTTTCCGATTTAAACTCTCACAGGCCTGCAAAATACAATGATACATTGGTGTTTGTAGAATAATCTGTTCATCAGGTTCACAAAACATCATGATGGCTAAATGAACAGCCTGAACGATATCTACAAAATCTGTGACATCATCAGGATTGATGCACCATTGGTGGCGCTGTTGCATTCGGTCAGAAAATACTTCCGCAATGGGGTCCACCGGGACACTTGCGACATAGTTAAGGTCGCCACGCTCTGCAACTTGACGCAAATAAGCCTGAATGGGTTCTGCAACCGGAAAATCCATATCCGCAACATCACACGCAATAACATCATCCGGATACTTGGCCCACTTTTGACCTCTGGATTTTTTAATCCAGTCTAAACTTATCTGTTCAAAATCCATCATGATTAATCTCGTTCTGCGTCAGTTGATGCCATAATAGCATCGGTATAGCGCCGTCCTATAACTGTAGTCTCATTAATAAGATTGTCCAAATCGTTCAGGGTGCTCTTATCCAGCTCCAGATCTCCTGCTGCCACATTCTCCAACATATACTCGATATGTTTTGTACCTGGAATCGGAATAATGTGGTCACCCTGAGCCAACAGCCAGGCAAGTGCTAACTGTGCCATGCTACAGCTATTTTTTCGGGCGATTTCAGCATAAGGAACTAATAATTTTGCGTTCTCTGCAAAGGCGTCAACCTCAAACCTGGGTCTGGCATTAGTGCACCGTATATCATCATCCAACAATTGCGTTACATCCTTCGCAGCACCGGCAAGAAATGCTCGCGCCAAAGGGGAAAAAGCCACCAGAGAAGTGCCCAGTTTTCTACATGTTTCAAGCATACCGCGCTCTGGAGTGCGTGACCACAAAGAATATTCTGATTGCATTGCGGCAATGGGGTGTACTGCGTGTGCTCGACACAATGTTTCCGTGGACATTTCCGATAGGCCGATAAAGCGAACTTTCCCTGCGTCCACCAGGTCGGATAATGCGCCTACTGTCTCTTCAACAGGTATCCGCTTATCCAGGCGATGATAATAGTACAGATCAATCACATCGGTTTGCAATCTGCGTAAACTCTCTTCGCAGGTTTTACGCACCATTTCAGGTGTACCGTTTATCTCGGTTTTACCTTCATTCGTTTTTATTATTCCGCATTTACTGGCCAGCACGTATTCATGACGGCGTTTTTTTATGGCCTGACCAATCAATGTTTCGTTATGCCCCATTCCATACATCGACGCGGTATCCAGCATTCGATAGCCAACGTCCAGTGCTTTATGTAATAACAATGCTGAAGTAGTATCGTCCGCCGGGCCGTAACCCATAGAGAAACTCATACAACCTAATCCAATACTTGACACTTCAAGCTCACCAATGAAACGAGAATGCATAAGTAGTTTTTCTTCCGGTAAGTGTAATAGCGCCCTCTAAAAGGACTGATTTATTTGCGTGCTACATAGTCCTGATTCGGATCTATGGCTAAGTCGCTCTGTATAGTTTTGAGCTTACGGCTAGATATGAAACCCTGTTAGTAAAGAGCAAAACTAGCAGCAATATGAGCAGAGCTAATCTCGAAGAACTCTGTTAGTGCTGAACGAGACTCACTAACGCCAAAGCCTTCTGTACCAAGCACAGTATAATGATCAGGAATCCGCGGTGCAATCATACTAGGCAAAGCTTTAACATAGTCACTCGCTGCATGATTGTGCCATTACCCAAAAGATGGACGTTTGGCTTACTCTTCACTCGACTGGAGGGTCTTTCATACAAATAAAGGTAACTACTCGCCCCCCAATGCAGAGGCCTGTCCAGCAAACGCCAACTGAATTGCCAGCAACGGGTTGTAGCCCTTGTTCTGCATGGTCTGAACATAACTCGATATTCGGCAATAGGCTTGCGCATAAAGTTCCGATCTAAAACAGCCTGAGACCTTCTGCTTGACCTTGGC
>JBLHGU010000242.1:0-7557 GCA_047615875.1 Parasphingorhabdus sp. | reverse complement strand
GCTCACCATTCAAATGGGTAGTAGCAATAGTCGCTACTGTCTTAATCACAAATTTAGGACCGGGCTGGCTCTCGATTATTCCTGACTGGCTGGTGTTTCCGGTTTCCGACATTGTCGGGGGCTCACTCACCTGGTTCGCGCGGGAAGCTTCTATCGGCGGTATTGCGGTCCAGGAAATTACTCGGGGTTTTGCCGAATTAATTGATAAACCAATCGAAGCAGCCGTTGTGGTCCTTGCCGAGGGAACGTTTAAAGGGCGCGGTCTCGATGTCACTCAATCGATACCTCCGCTTTCCTGGCTGGCTCTCGGCGGGGCTGCCATTATTGTGGCCCATCGTTTTGGTGGTTCTGCACTGGCACTGACCACATCCATTTGCGTCGCATTTCTAGTACTTTTCGGTCTTTGGCAAAACGCCATGATCACCTTGTCGAATGTTTTGGTCAGTGTCACATTGGCGACGCTGCTAGGCCTGGCACTGGGTATCTGGTCTTTCCGCAGCGCACATGTAGAGAACGTCACTCGCGGCATCATGAACGTCATGCAAACAGTTCCCATTTTCGCTTACCTGATTCCGACACTCCTGTTGTTTGGCTATGGCCCCAGTGCCGCCCTGGTGGCGACCGTTGCCTATGCGCTTCCGCCAATGGTCCACAATACGGTTCTCGCATTAAAATCGGTTCCGGCCGAAACAATCGAATGCGGCCGCATGACCGGTTGCACTCAACGTCAGTTGTTATGGCAGGTACAGCTACCGACGGCACTGGCCAAAATTGCAGTGGGACTAAACCAGTCAATCATGATGACGCTTAACATGGTCATTATTGCCTCCATGATTGGTGCAGGCGGCCTCGGCTTCGATGTTTTAAAAGCTTTGCGGAAGCTCGATATTGGTAGTGGTCTTGAAGCTGGTATGGGCATAGTAGCGCTCGCTATTATTCTTGATCGAATCAGTCAGGCAGTGGCGAAAAGAGCAGCGCATGGCAAACATCGTGAGCCTGGACAATGGCCGATCTGGAAGCTGGTTGGCTTGTGGCTAGTGGTCGCCACAGGTATCGCGTACATGTTCGATCCGGTCCAGGCCTGGCCCAAAGATTATGTAATCTCAACAGCTGCGTTCTGGAACGATCTTGTCACCTGGATAAATATCGAATGGTTTGATGTATTAGATGCATTTAGAACTTTTGCACTACTCGAAGTCATGCGCCCTTTTCGAGATGCGCTAGCTGCGGCACCCTGGACTATGATGATTGGTCTGCTCGCCATAGGTGCTTATGCTCTGGGTGGTGCGCGACTCGCTATTTATTGTGCGGCGCTGGCGCTGGCTATCGTGATGACTGGTTACTGGGGTCCTGCGATGAACTCACTCTATTTGATCTTAATATCCGTAACGCTTGCGGTCATCATGGGCTTCCCCGTGGGATTCTGGTTGGCTTCACGCCCGCAATTACAAACGGCCGCCAATCTGTCACTCGATACGCTGCAGACCCTGCCTACGCTGGTGTATCTGTTACCCGCAGTCATGCTATTCAGGATCGGTGATGTATCAGCGGTTATAGCGGTAACACTTTATGCCACGGCACCCGCCATTCGCTATGCGATGATCGGTATGAGCCAGGTTCCGCTGGCACGACTGGAAGCGGCTCAGATTTCTGGCTGCACCCGTTGGCAAACTTTGCGCTGGATCCGTTTTCCAGCAGCGCTGCCCACGCTATTGATCGGTGTCAATCAAACCATCATGATGGCATTTTCAATGTTAATTATTGCAGCCCTGGTCGGAACCAAGGATCTGGGTCAGGAAATACTCATTGCACTCAATCGGTCTCTGGTAGGTCAGGGGATAGTTGCGGGACTCTGTGTCGCCTGTCTCGCACTAATTGCGGATGCATTACTCAAAGCTGGCGCGGCTCGCGCGGTGACACATCGTCACAAAAAAGAGGATTGATTATATGCCGAATGACACCCCGGCTTCGCAGGATTCTAACGACGTACCCATGCTGAGTTGCCAGGGTGTATGGAAGGTATTTGGCGCCAAAAAATCAGAGTTTGAACGGTCTGGCGGCCCAAACATGAGCGATGAAGAATTAACGCGTCGAGGTTGGACAGCGGCCGTACGAGACGCTTCTTTTGACGTGGCACGCGGAGAAGTATTCGTCATTATGGGTTTATCGGGTTCGGGTAAATCGACCGTGGTTCGCTGCCTGTCAAGGCTGATCGAACCCACTAACGGTAATGTTTTGGTGGAAGGAGAAGATTTACTGGCCGCCAACGAAGCACAACTGCTCGACATACGCCGTCGCAAAATGGGTATGGTATTCCAGCATTTCGCACTACTACCGAATCGAGATGTACTCGGCAACGTGGCCTTCCCGCTGCAAGTGCAAAGTGTCGAGCGCAGCAAACGGGAAGAACGTGCACGTGAAATGATATCGCTGGTTGGTCTTGAGGGTCGTGAGAAATTTTTCCCTGATGAACTCTCCGGTGGACAGCAACAACGAGTGGGCATTGCACGTTCCCTCGCCAGTGATCCCGCGATCTGGTTTCTTGATGAGCCATTTTCAGCGCTCGATCCGCTCATCAGGGCAGACCTTCAAGACGAGCTGTTACGTTTGCAGGAACAGTTACACAAGACCACTGTATTTATCACCCATGATCTGGACGAGGCGATAAAAATTGCTGATCATATCGCCATTATGGATCAGGGCAGAATTGTACAGATTGGTACCCCGGAAGACCTGGTATTAAACCCAGCGAATGATTATGTTTCCCGATTCGTTAAAAATGTGCCTCGCTCAAAAGTTGTTCGTGTATCCAGCATAATGCGCGATGCGACCCGCTCTGATTTAGTAGGGGATTGGGTCGTAAACGCCAATGACCGTCTGGCCGACGTTGCGCCCAGAATTGGAGGCAGCACCGAGTCCGTTGCCATACAAGATGATAACGGGGCCACACTAGGCTATGTTGACCGTGACAAATTTGTACGGGTGCTGTCCGGAGTTACATAAAATTTATATCAATTAAGGTTGTTCAAGCAAGTTTTTCTGAATGATCATTTACGCGAGATTTTAGGGTGATGAAAACCGATTGGAATTTTAGCGACGAGGGCACTATCGATACTGACGGTGGGAAAATCTGGTTTGGCCTTACTGGAAACAGAGAACCTCCTGCTACCCCGCTGATTGTCATTCATGGTGGGCCCGGAATGACCCATAACTACCTATATCCATTGACTGATCTCGCTGATGAGCGGCAAGTCATATTTTATGATCAACTAGACGCAGGCCTTTCGGAACGCCCGAATAATCCCAGAAACTGGAAACTGACAAGGTTTCTTGACGAAATAGATGATCTTCGTGAATCACTGAATCTGGGCAAAGTAGCCATTTTCGGAAATTCGTGGGGCGCTACAATAGCCGCTTCTTATGCTGCAAAGAATCCAGAAGGAATAGAAAAATTAATCCTCTCCAGTCCATTGATAAACACAGAGCAGTGGCTATCGGATAATCAAATTCATCGTGAGAGTCTACCAGCAGACGTGCTATCAGTGATGACCCGGTGTGAAAAAGAAGGCCTGGAATCATCACAGGAATATCAGGAAGCAGTAGATGTTTTTTATAACCGGCATTTTTGTAGAGCCAGGCCCTGGCCAGACTACGTGATGGAAACTATGGATGCCCTGAACGAAACCTGTTATGCGGGAATGTGGGGCCCCAATGAGTTCACCTGCAACGGATTACTTCGTGATTATGATGGATTGGCAGAACTGGAATCTATCCAGACCCCCACTCTTATAACATGTGGCGAATTTGACGAGGCAGCACCTGCCAGCTGCAAGACATTTACTCAATTAATACCAAACGCACACTACGCTGAATTCGAAGATGCCTCGCATCTGACATTCGTTGATAGTCGTGAGAAATACATCGAAACCTTACGCAAGTTTTTAGCCGAAGAATAAGTTGTTCGTACAAATCATGGAGAAGAAAATACATTTTAATCGGCAATATAAAGAATTCACTAAAGACCTGACGACTGTTTGAACTAACCCGACATTGGGCCACCTGGAGAGAAAATCATAAGTACCGTTAATAGTGCTAAAGCACACGATTACGTCATAGTTGGTGCAGGGTCAGCTGGATGTGTCCTGGCGAATCGCCTGACAGAGGACTCAGACACTTCTGTTCTACTATTGGAATACGGTGGCAAGGATGACAGCATCTTCGTGCAAATGCCAACCGCGCTTCAAATCCCAATGGGCAT
Organism: Parasphingorhabdus sp.; assembly: GCA_047615875.1. Lineage (GTDB taxonomy): Bacteria > Pseudomonadota > Gammaproteobacteria > Arenicellales > CAJQKF01 > JBLHGU01. Next base: position 3,299 of record JBLHGU010000242.1, on the reverse strand, counting down.
GCCACGTTTTAACTGGGGCTTTTTTTCTAAACCGGAACCCAAACTCGACGACCGCCTGGTTGACGTATCACGGGGCAAGGGCCTTGGTGGCTCCTCTTCGATCAATGGCATGATTTATGTGCGCGGGAATGCCTGTGATCTCGATCAATGGGAAGAGCTAGGTGCCAAAGGCTGGGCCTATCGGGATTGCCTGCCCTACTACAAGAAAGCTGAAAATTGTGCCTACGGGGAAGATGAATATCGCGGCGGCAACGGCCCATTGCACACCTGTAATGGCAACGGAATGATAAACCCACTTTACCAGGCTTTTATCGATGCCGGTGGTGAGGCAGGATATGGCATATCCGACGACTACAATGGCTACCAACAGGAAGGCATGTCGAAGATGGATATGACGGTTAAAGACGGTGTTCGCTGTAGCACGGCCAATGCGTATCTAAAGCCCGTGATGCATCGCCCAAATTTGACAGTCATTACCCATGCTCTGACCAAACGCGTCATTCTGGAAGGCAAGAAAGCGGTTGGTATTGAGTTTGAAAATAATGGCGTTACGCAACAAGTCATGGCTAATAGAGAAGTGATCCTGTCGGCTGGATCGATTGGCTCTCCACACATTTTGCAGATGTCGGGCATCGGCCCGGTGGATGTGCTGAAGGAAGCAGGCATCGAAGTGCTGCACGAATTACCAGGTGTGGGCGAAAACCTCCACGACCATCTCGAATCCGTCATCCAGTATGAGACAAAGCTTCCGGTGTCATTGAATCGACACATGGGCCCATTTGGGAAACTTCTTATCGGAGCACGTTGGTATTTATTCAAATCAGGACTGGGTGCGACCAACCATTTTGAATCAACAGGTTTCATTCGCACCCGTGCCGGCCTGAAGTGGCCAAACGTCCAGTTTCACTTTTTACCTGCCGTCGTGCGCTACGACGGAAAGGGTAATTCCGGGCCTCACGGTTACCAGATCCATTTTGGAATCAACAAACTAAAAAGCCGTGGCTGGGTTCGTGCCAACTCCAGCAATCCGCTAGAGAAACCAACCATCGTCATGAATCACTTTCAGGATCAAAGTGATATAGATGACTACCGGATGGCCTTCCGTCTAACCCGAGAAATCGGAATGCAACCTGCCTTCGATGCTTATAGAAAAAGGGAGGTCGACCCTGGTGAACGAGTTAAATCAGATGACGAAATTGATGCCTGGGTTAGTGAAACGGTAGAAACAGCCTACCACCCAACCTGTACCTGCAAGATTGGCGCAGATGATGATCCGATGGCTGTTATTGACACGAAGTGCAGAGTTATGGGAATTGAAAGTTTGAGAATTGTTGATTCATCAATCTTTCCGACAGTACCCAATGGCAACACCAACGCCCCAACTATTATGGCAGCCGAAAAAGCTGCAGATATCATCAGGGGGAAGGACCCATTGCCACCATCAAATGCGCAGGCATACGTTGCACCAGACTGGGAAACCAAACAACGGGTAGGTAATGCTGTCAGACCATCTCTTTAGTGGCGTTCATATGATGCCATCGGACCAAAGTGTCCGGCTTGAAGACCTTTAGTGTCTGTAAGTACGCGGGCCACAGGCGATAGAGCCAAACCCAAAATATGCGTTCGCTCTTATGAAAGCTGAGTCGTTTCCTATCGCGGTCGGCAACCATCGCTAATTGCTGGCGTAGGGAGAGTATCTCGAGTTGGAGTGAGGCTCTGCTCCGCAGGAGATCCGCCAGTGTTGCGCCGAGGGTGATAATAATAGTTTTCATACAAGAAACGCTACCCGCTCGCAGTCGGAAAAGTTAAGAAAATCAGTCGTATTTGGTTTTTGGTAGGGACCGCTTACGAAGGTGACATCTACGGTGCTTTCTATAATGAAGTTGTTTAATATGGGTGCCGACTTGCCTACACATAACATTTCCTACGCCCTGCGGTTTCGGCCCTGAGGGCATGTCCGACGCCTGCCCTCTGATCCTCATGCTATTCTGCCAATGTGGGCAGGCATCTGACAACCCCTAACAACAGCAGTCATTGATCAAGCAATAAAGTTATGAGAATGTACGAGAAGATTTGGCGGCATATCACAATATATGTTCATGCTATTTAGTGCGAACACGCCATAGAAGCGTATCAGATTGGTTCTCGGCCTGGGCACTAGAGTGGCAAGGCGTGTCATGAAATCCAGTGACTCGAAGATGACGAGGGTAGTGCTATCTCTATAAGGCGTCATCAGTTGGTAGCGGATGTTGCCTTTTGACGTTAACGAAAGCCGCTTTTCCTGGGGCCGCACTCAGCGGCTGATGTAACGGCACTCCCTCTTAAACTTTTCCCGCCCATGGGTTCTGGCCGCAACACCCACGTGAAGACTGAAACAGGCTATCTTGCCTGTCATGTTACTGTTCTGTTTATCCGGCTAACTGCCCGGCAGGCGTCGCGCGGTGTCCAGGTGCTGCTGATACGCCCCTACTTCAGCATCAATATCTGCTTCGGACCAGCCCATCTCGGCTGCCGCCGCCTCGGCCACCGGTCGTGCCAGTGCCAGACCCTGATCGTTAGCCCAGCCGGCACCAAGCCGTCGCATCAACAGATCACCCAAATTGCCGGGTTGCTCGTCACGCGCGCAGCGTTTGACCGCCGCGCTGCTAACGCTGAAGGTTTCGCTCTCGATTGGGGACGCATTTTGTTCGGCTTCGTGATCGACCCACTGAAAACTCAAATCCTGCGCTGCGCCGGACGGGGCGAGGCGCTTCGAAACTGCTCGCAGCAGCCGCCTTGCCACCCGCCGGTGGGTCATAATGGGTCCGCCGGTCAGCGTAAGCAGGTTGGGCAAACCATCGACCGCCAGGTCGTGAATTTTGATTTCGCGGCTGCCCAGCGGTTGTTCGGGATCGCGGGTCAGGGGATTGACCCCAGCCCAGGTAAACATGATATGCGCGCGAGTGATCGCCAGTTTCGGCAGGCAGCGGTTGATTTCAGCAATGATCCAGTCGATTTCATCGTCGCTGGCCGAAACTTTCGCAATGTCCCCGTCAAACGGAGTACGGGTCAAGCCAATGTAGTGCACCCCGTTCGACGGCAGGCAGTACAACGGCTCGCCGATGCTGTTATAGGTGAACAGCCCCCAATCGGCGAACTCATCCGGCAGGCGTACCACAATATGAATGCCCTTGAGGCCGGCGCATTTAGGTTCGGACCCCGATTTCGTCTTGCCAATGATTTGATCGACCCAGGCGCCGGCCAGATTCAGCACCAGGTCGGCCGTCACTTGTGCCTTATCATTACTGACCGATTGATCA
>JBLHGU010000241.1:0-7615 GCA_047615875.1 Parasphingorhabdus sp. | reverse complement strand
CCGGAAAGACTACCTTTTGACTTTACTCCGCTCGGGGAGCGTTCATTAAAAGGCATCAGCCAGCCGGTAAAATGCTTTAGGGTAGCGGTTATACAGGGTGAGTCGCTACCTCTGCCTGAATCTGTAAGTGATGATCTTCAGACAAGCCGGGCAAGAACTAAACAAGACTCTATAAAAAGCCGACCTTCTATCGCCGTATTACCTTTTAATAATATGAGCGGTGATACTGATCAGGAGTATTTTTCTGACGGTATTACTGAAGATATTATTACTGAACTATCGCGATTCAATGAGTTGTTTGTAATTGCGCGTAATTCGTCTTTTGTCTTCAAAGGGCAGTCGGTAGACATTGCCGAGGTGGGTGATCGATTAGGCGTTCAGTATATTCTTGAGGGTAGCGTGCGAAAGTCTGGAAACAGAGTTCGCATTACCGCACAGCTGATAGATGTCGCCAATAGTAATCATATCTGGGCCGATAGGTATGATCGCGAACTTGAAGATATATTTGCGGTGCAGGATGAAGTTGTGTTGATGATTACAGCGACTCTCATGGGCAAAGTTGGTCAGGCTTATCGGGATAGAATAAGTCAAAAATCGACTTCTGATATGGTTGCATATGACTGGTTTGTTAAAGGTCGAGAACTGTTTTATACATCCACGTCAGATGATAACCAGCAAGCAATAGAAATGTTTACCAATGCTATTTCACAAGATGCTGGTTATGCAACTGCCAATGCATTGCTTGGCGAGTCTTATGTGCGGGAGTGGGTTACGTACTGGAATAGTTCACTAAAGATCAGTTCTGAAAGAGCCTGGAAATTTTCTCGACAAAGCCTGCTACTTGAAGATAACAATTGCAATGCCCATACAGCTATTGGGATGGCCTATTTGTACATCCAGCACGATCATAATCAGGCTGGAATTCATCTTAGACGCGCGACTGAGCTAAATCCTGCCAGTACCCACGCAATTATTGGTTTATCTCGTTATGAATCATTTATCGGTAATCCCCAGCGTGCTATTGCATTGCTCAATGAGGCTCGCCACTCTAATCCGTTCTGGCGTTACGACTGGAGTTTGATAGTGGCCTACGTGGTCTCCCAGGAATTTGATGCGGCCCGAAATCTGATTCAATCTGTACAGAGTCCTGCTCCTCAAATGCTGATGTCGATGGCAGTAATTTATGCACAAACCGGAGATCTGAAGATGGCTAGAAAATGCTCCACAGAGTATATGAAAGCGGCATCTTCTAAACTGGGCGAAGAAAAGATCGAGCGATGGACTGAATTTGTGCTCAACAGGTTTCCCTTGAAGGAGCAAAAGGACATTGATGTTTATCTCGACGGGTTAACCAAAGCCGGGTTTTCGGAATAGAGCAAAGACGTTTTCCTGACAAATTCATTGAAAGGCGAGCATCGACACATCCACAGGCGAGAGCTAGTCTGCGACATACCTTGGGTAAGTAGATTTGCTCAGTTTTGAGAATTCAAGATCAATTTCTACAGTAGCGAAAGGTTTATGCGAGTCGGTTTGGGCCAGAATATTGCCTTCTGGATCTACCACCCAGGCTAAACCGCCGAGATCCTGATTTCCATCTGCAGGACACCACAAATTTGAAGAGAGGCAATAGGCTCCGCAACACACCGACGCGGTTTGGCCGCCTATCAACCACTTGCCAGTAGACCCGTGGGGCGTCGCCCTGGGAACACATAATATATCCACGCCGGACGCTGCATAATGGCGGGCCCATTCGAAAAACCACATTTCAGTGCATATCTGCACCCCCACTGTGGCATCTGCCGCTCGTGCTACGTCAAAGGATTTAGGACCGCGGTCATACCAATTGTCTTCCCAATATCCATTCTCATTAGGGAGGTAGTGTTTTTCATGAAAACCCGCCACCTTATTCGACTCTCTATTCCAAATGTAGGCCTGGTTTCGCCGACTGCCCGTTTCATTATTTATTGGTCGAGTACCCAAAACGCTTGCAACCCCATATTCGAGCAATTTTCCGATGTGTCGATTATGTTCTTGAATTGAATTATTCCATCGTTCTGCACTGGGTTTCGAATCTGCGGCGAGCCATGCAGAGAAACTCATTTCTGGTAATAACAAGAAGTCACTCTTTTGTTCTAGCAGATGCTCGATCAGATTTTGTAAACAGGCATCTAGAAAATCCTCTCGAGGGTCTATTTGGCAAACAGTAACTTTCATCAGGGTGATTTATCCAGAGTTAGGCTTTAATTTCGAGTTCTAGAATTTGGAGATATGTGTGCTTACAGCTTAATAGCTGCTGAAGACGTTAATATTGCCATCGTTATCAAAGCTCAGAACATCGTAGCCTTTTGGCTCCAGGCTGGCCATGCCGGGTGACAGCTGTGGCATGCCAGGAGCAGTGAGTCCTTTAATCTGTGGTTTGTCCTTTAGCATGCGCTTGATATCACTGGCAGGTACATGACCTTCAACCAGATAATCGCCAATGACAGCTGTATGACAGGACATTAGACGTTGATTGGTCATGCCAAGTTTTGCCTTCATGTCATTAAGGCGTGCAATATCATGAGCAACCACTTCAAAGCCATTGTCACGCATGTAATCGACCCACTTTGCGCAACAGCCACAGGTGGGGGATTTGTAAACCGTGACGGTTTCCCCGGCATGAGTACTGATTGTGAAGAGTAGACTTAAGAACAATAGGTGTATCGTTATCAATGTGGAGATATTGAGTGTTTTCATATTTAGTAACCTGGATAAGTACATATTCGCAGTCCTTGATAAACTTTGGTGGCGACTGATCCCATTGTGGTGTCAATCCTCCAGAGGGTCAAATTGCTGGGTTCAGAAACTGATTGATGAGTTCATTTTCAGTGGGTAACTCATGGGTGCCGATGATAACGAGCTGTACCTGATGAGATAATTCCTTGTCGAAAGGCGTAATCTCTACCTGACGACCGACCGCCTGTAGCAGGAGCGTCTCGCCACTCTCACTATCTTTAAACCATCCCTTCACTCTGTATACTGATAAATCATTGTCTAACCACGCAACTAGTTTTTGGCGATCTAATGATCTGTTGGATAATAAAGTTTGCGTATGAAAGTGTAACTTATGTGCACTTGATTTGCTCTTGGTAGAAATTGAATTTTCCAGCTTAAGCAATTCAGGCCACCCCCATGAATGGCATTCTTCAATCGGCACATCGGGAAATCCTTCAACCAAGTTCTGAAACAAGCTAATTTCCTGTTCGGTATTTAGCTGGTCCAGTTTGCTGACCAGGAGAACATCCGCCGATTGTAATTGAGAAATAACAGTATCAGCGATCCACTTGTCAGACAGTTGATGCAGAATCGATGCACCATCTACCAGAACAATCGTGCCACCTGGACTTAGTTCTCTAGAAACTATTGCCACATCAGCTATGCGGCCAGGTATGGAAACTCCGCTGGCTTCAACCAGAATATGGTCGACAGGTTCAGGTAAATCCAAAATAGTACCAATGGATTGACCAAGATCGTCACTCATGGTGCAACAGACACAACCATTTTTTAAAGACAGAGTTGCATTTTCGCGATTATCAATCAGGCTTTCATCAACGGCAATATTACCAAAGTCATTGATTAGTATGCCGCATCGAGGTGTGTTCTCTGCACTTAATAGTCGATTAAGAAATGTGGTTTTCCCGGCACCGAGAAAGCCACCGAATACTGTAAAGGGAATACCTTTCAAGTTAGATTTCAAGAGAGGGGTTGCCAGTTCCCACCCAGCATAGTACCGACAATCTCAATATCCTTGATGGCTATGGCATCGACCTCCAGAGGGTTTTCCTTAAGAACGGTAAAGTCAGCATATTTACCCACTTCTATACTGCCAATTTGTTCCCCAAGGTCCATGCTAATGGCGCCACCCATAGTGATGGCACGTAATGCTTCAGTGGTATTAATACACTCGTTTAAGCCATGTTTCTGCCCCGATGCAGTGAGGCGATTTACCGCACACCATGCGGTAAACAACGGCGCCAGTGGAGACACTGGCGCATCGCTATGAATGGCTATTTCCAGGCCACAATCGAGAGCTGTTCTGGCTGCATTCATCCGTGGCGCTATATCAGGGCCAACAGTGGCATCGCGGTGTTGATCTCCCCAGTAATAGGTATGATTTGCAAACAGGTTAACCATGAGACCTATCTTTGCGGCTCTTTGTAGCTGACCTTTGTCCATCATCTGCGCATGTTGTAAAACATGTAGTTGTTTTAAATTTTCCTCTTGCGCAATTTGTTCGAAGGTTTGTAGTACTAACTCAGCCGCCTCATCACCATTAACATGTATATGCATTTTGATCTTCTCGCTATGCAACACCTGGATCATTTCCCGCAATTGGGGCGGCGCTACATACCAAAGACCATTTTCAATGCCATTAATATAGGGCTGACGAACCCGAGCGCTAAAGCCCTGGATTGAGCCATCCGTTGTAATTTTCGCTGAGCCCATAAACAGTTTTTTGTTACCACGTTTTACCAACTTGTGTGATTGTTCGACTGCTTGGTTAGGGTTAAGTTGGGTGGTGGTCAATGCTGGGACGATGCGCGTCGGAAAATCATTCTCTAAAGTTACCTTCGAAAAGATGTCGACTATTTTGTCGTCCAGCTCATTATAAAGATCGGCGCTGGTGGTAATTCCTGCACGATGACAAGATTGGCCGAATCGACGCAGGCCTTCTTCGTCGGCCAACTCTCCGAACACAGGATTGCCCACTGCCCGAAAAACCGGGAACATAGCCGCAACTTCTGCTAGTTCCCCGTTGGGTTCGCCATTAGCATCGACATACACACCTTCGATCAAAGTATCGTGATTTATTCCGGCTCGTACTAAAGTTTCCGAGTTAACTGTAATTAAATGTAAGTTGCTGTGAAATATAACTACAGGTCGACTATTGGACACACGATCCAAATCACCTCGAAGAGGTTTATCCGAAAAGTATATAGAGTCGTAGCCCCAGGCAAATAGAGTCTCGTTAGGGTCTTGAATTTCTTTATCTAATCTGATCAATTGCCTAACCAATTCATCTACCGACTGGCAGCCTGAAACGATAGATCCGTCTGGGTGAGTGCGGTCATAAAAACCAACATATGGTAGTTTCCATATCATCCCCTCCATGGCATGGGCATGGCCTTCTACAAAACCTGGTGTAAGGACAAACTCTGCAAAGCTGGAATTGGCGGGGCCAAATTGATGCTCGAGTTCTTCACCACCAATCGCCGTAATGATATCGCCTGTCACTGCTACATGGGTTGCCAGAGTGTAAGCCGGGTCCATTGTGACAATGCTGCGGGCTTTATACAGAGTGGTGTGTTCGCTCATAAAATTCTCCAGGCAAGGCAAGTAGTCAGACAAAGGTTTTAATTTTGCCCGCCAAATAGTGGCAAAGTTTGACAGTGTAGTTTGCTGGCGGGTCAGGAAAAATCTACTACGCCTTAACTAACAAGTCCAGAAATATAATGAGGGTGTCATTACCTAGCATACCGGCTTGTGTATTTTCTAAAACAACAGGAAAGGAAGCGCTGAAAGATTAGGCTGTTTTGTTATGATACCGTTATCGACAACATACATTTCTGCAGTAATTTAGTTGCCTGCAGAGGACGCTCTTATTAAAACAACCTCCCGCCCTGTTGAAGTTTCTAAACAGCTACCGCCAATTTGGCTATTAGTGCTTTGTTCAGCATTAGGCCCTGTCAGTATGACGATTACCCAGCCTGCGGCATCAGCCATTATGCAGGAATTTAATACTGACTTTGGAATCGCCCAGTTAGTTATTACGTTCTATTTAATCTCGTCGGCTATCTCGGCATTAGTTTTGGGTTCTCTATCGGATAAATTCGGCCGTAGGCGAGTTATGTTCTGGGGCCTGAGCTTGTTTTTGATAGGTGGGTTGATTTCTCTCTATTCGTCTAATCTCGAATGGTTGTTGGCTGGCCGCTTTATTCAGGGTGCCGGCGGTGCAGTAGGCATAACATTGACTCGCGCCAGTGTGCGGGATGTTTATGGCATGAATAAATCTGCCAGTATTATTGCCTACATCACCATGGCGATGGTGGTGGCACCCATGATTGGCCCGATCCTGGGTGGATATCTAACTGAACTTTCCAATTGGCGTTACATTTTTCTACTACTATCTATATATACAGCAATTTTGCTGGTATTTACATTTTTCAACTATCACGAAACCCTTGCGGATAATGGTGTTACTTCCCAATCTCGGTATTTAGACGGCCTTGTTTTGCTACGCTATAGAGAATTCTGGGGGCACTTGATAAACCTTGCCTTTTCATCAGGCATGTTTTTTGTGTTTATAGCAGGAGCGCCGTTTGTTGCGATTGAGTTATTGGGTATTACACCATCTGAATATGGCCTGTATTTCGTATTTTGTGCGCTCGGCTATATGTTTGGAAATTTTCTCACCGGACGCTTGGCGGTGAATTGGGGACCACAAAAGGTAATGCGGCACTCGCTTATTCCATTGGTGACTGGGGTGGTTGGTCTTTGGTTTTTCAGTGCTACGCAACATCCGCTAGCACTGTTTTTTCCGTTTATGTTTATAACGATGGCTAATGGTCTAACTATTCCAAATGCCACCGCTGCATCCCTGAGTATTCGCCCGGACCTTGCCGGCTCGGCATCTGGCATTCTGGGTTTTACCCAGGTCGGTGTGGGCGCCATATTTTCTGTGGTCAGTGGTTTTGCCCAGGATGGAACTATTTTCCCTTTGCTGTGGTTATTATCTTTATGCTCTGTTTTTTCAGTGATTGGTCTTTGGCTTGCAAACAGTCAAAGTCAGCCTGGTGGAGAGTCGACGCTGCTAAAGTAGTAGAAAGACGGGCTGTATCAGGATGTTCTAGATTAAGAATGGCACTTCTGATTAGTTTTTAGCCATAAAAAAAACCCGGCAATTGCCGGGTTTTCTGTTGAGCTGTAATTATATCGGGCTGCTAAATAATTCTATGTCACCCGATATTGGCCGGAAGCTCGTCTATCGGTTAGCATTCATGGCATCTTGATAGCGTTTAACGATAACCTTTAGGCCAAAACCCATTCGCTCAATTGCTTTGGCCAGGTCGCCAATTTCATCTCTGCGATTGGTGCCGGGAATATCCAGATCCAGTTTACCTTTACTGTAGGTCTCTGCAACCACGGACAGTCTCTTGATTGGCTTACTGATACTATTGCCCAACAAGAAGGCCAGAAAGAATATGCCGAATACGAGCACGCCGCCGGCAATCATGGCATTACGTTTGGAAAGTTCTAACTCTGCGAATGCGTCGGAGTAGTCTTGGACCACTGTTAAACGCCAGTCAAGATCTGTGGCAACAGTATAACTAACAATTCTCTTGCCATCTACAGTTGATACAACGGGTTTAGGGCTAGATCCCAGAGTAGTTATTGGGTCCTGAGTAAGGTCCTGTAACTCTTCTGCGATTAAATTGGTATCACCATGGGCGATCAATCGACGTTTGTTGTCGATCAGACGCGCATAACCAGTATCGCCAATCTTGATCGCTGCAACCGCCTCGGAAATCTCGACTAGCTTGGAACATTGCACCAGAGTTCCCGTGAGTCTTTCGCC
>JBLHGU010000240.1:0-7711 GCA_047615875.1 Parasphingorhabdus sp. | reverse complement strand
ATCGTTGTAGTTCCGAGATGTTTCATAGGTCGCTATAGTTGTCCCAAAGATGTGATTACTTTATGCTCATTACCGTAATTGTTGTGATGTTACCACCTGGCAGTACGGAATGCCTGAATGAGTTTTAGCAGATCTGACGAGACAAAATAATGACAAAGATGAACGCAATGTTTGGCGGTGATGGAGGCCGGGGTTTTATGGGCATGCCAAGCGCCAATCCTGGCCAGGTCAAAGGTGCAGATATTGTTGTGGTAGGAGCTCCCTGCACAACACCTTATGTGAGCGTTGGCCCCTATTGTGCTGATGCACCGGATGCCATTCGGTCAGCCTTTGGCTGGCCCGGTGCAATGTCCCACCATGACTTCGATCTGGATGGACCGGTATTGGTCAATGGCATGACAGCTGTAGACTGGGGAAATCTTGTCTGCCATGACATTGACTTCAGTCATAACCGAAATCAATTGCGTGACACGGTTAGCAGTATCCTTGCAGAAGATGCCGTTCCATTCGTGCTGGGAGGAGACGACTCAACTCCCATCCCGGTTTTTAGTGCCTATGAAGGTTATGGCCCGATATGTATCGTGCAACTCGACGCACATATAGATTGGCGAGATAGCGTTGCTGGGGAAACCATGGGCCTGTCGAGCAATATGCGACGTGCCTCAGAAATGCCCTGGGTTACCGACATTGTTCAGGTTGGTGCGCGCGGCATTGGTAGCGCACGACCATCAGACTATAGCGATGCGACACAATGGGGAGTTCGCTTCTTTCCAATGCAGGTTGTGAAACAAACGGGCCTGGAAAGTATCATCGAGGCTATTCCCGACAAATCCCGCATCGTGCTGAATATAGATATCGATGTAATGGACCCATCCGTTGTTCCAGGGGTTATCGGCCCAGCACCGGGTGGCTTCGATTACTGGCAAGCCGTGAGCTTGCTTAAATCAGTTTCCGAACGTGGTTCGATCGTGGGAGTGAATCTCACTGAGTTAATGCCCGCCAATGATTTGGGAAATCGCGGGGCGTTAGTTGCCGCCCGTCTGCTCACTGTGATTATGGGTCAGATTAGTCGTAACAAAACCATTGGTAGCTAAATCAGTCGACAGGGATGCTGATGGTTAATAGAATGATTAGTTTTTTGCCGATTAAATAATACATGAGCGTGCCCACCACTCCAGCGCGAAAACTTGCCGTAATTCTGCATGCAGATATTGTTGGATCGACCAATCTTGTCCAGACCAACGAGACTGTTGCGCATCAGCGTATGCAGGATATGTTTGTGCGCTTTTCCGCGACCATCAAAAGTTATTCGGGATTAACCCATGAATTACGTGGCGATGCACTGGTTGCAGAATTTCAGCGTGCCTCCGATGCGGTTAGTGCTTCGTTGTTATTTCAATTCGAAAATACCGCTATCATCGATCAGTTAGACGATGCTATTCGCCCGGCAATGCGTATCGGTATCGCCATGGGTGAAGTGGTTATTGCAGACAATACGATCACCGGGGAAGGCGTGGTTCTAGCACAGCGGCTTGAACAGTTGGCTGAACCCGGTGGTGTAATGATTCAGGGTGCGGCCTATGAAACTATTCCACGGCGCTTACCTTTCGCATTTGAGTCCCAGGGTGAACAGAGACTCAAAGGTTTTAGTCACCCTGTACGTGCCTATGCAGTGAGCCTGGACCCCGACGGTGTTTTGCCCGATCCCGAAGTTATTGTAGAGCGCAATATCACGACCCCAGTGGAAAATGACAGTCGGGCAATAGCGGTTCTGCCCTTCACTAATATGAGCGGTGACCCCGAGCAGGAGTATTTTAGCGACGGCATTAGCGATGACATTATTACCGCGCTGTCTCATCTACGTTCTTTTCCGGTTATTGCTCGCAACTCAACATTTAGCTACAAAGGTCAGTCGGTAAATGCTCGCCAGGTTGCGGATGAACTGGGGGCGCGTTATGTACTAGAAGGGGGTGTACGAAAAGCTGGAAATCGTTTGCGTATCACCACCCAATTGGTTGATGGTGAATCCGGGTTGCAGGTCTGGGCCAGCAAATTTGATAGAGTGATAGAAGATATCTTCGACATTCAGGATGAGATAACCCAGAAAATTGTTGCAATGATTCAGCCTGAACTAGCTGAAGCGGAATTGAAAAGGTCCTCCATCAAACGACCGGAGAACCTGACCGCCTGGGATCTGGTATTACGTGCTACAGCATGCTTTAACCTATATACCTTAAACAGCAACCGGGAAAGTCAGAAGATTTTTCAGCAGGCTGTTGATCTTGATCCGACCTACAGCGATGCGTGGGCCGGCCTCAGCTTGTCTTTTCTTTCTGCATTGATGATGCAAGCCACCGATGATCGTGATGAATTGGTTGCCAAAGGAATCAGTGCTGCCAAACGGGCGATTCAGTTGGACGACCGTTCATCATCAGCCCATTATGCTTTAGGCATGGGCTATGTCTGGCAGGAAAAATTCCAGAAAGCTATTCGAGAAGTAGAGGTATCACTGCAATTGAACCCCTATAACGCTATAGCTTATATGGGTCTGGGCAACCGGCTGGATCTGGTAGGTCGAACCGAGGAAGGTATTGATTATATGGAACAATCGCTTAAGTTAAGTCCCCGAGAACCCAGACGCATGATTTGCATGGCACTGCTTTCACGAGCCTACACCAGTCTTGGTCAATTAGAAGTTGCCTTAGAATGGATTGAACGTGGCGTTGATTTCTCTCCCGACAGTGCCGATTTGCATTATCGCCTGGCAGTGTGTTTAGCAAATCTTGATCGAGTTGACGAAGCAGAGCGAGCCCTGGCGGAAAGTGAGCGACTACAGCCCGGTTTTCTGGAACTTAGAGAAAACTGGCGACCTTATTCCGATGATGATCGAAATCGTATGTTTTTTAGCGGATTTATACGCCACAGATTGGGAAAAAAGAATCATTAGGGTTTCTCCATCTAAGGTGACAGGATGTGAGCTAGGCGAATTCCATGTAACAATATCCTTACCCGTTATAGCGGGCTTATTCGATCCATATATTAGGAGAAGTCGATGAATACATTAAAAACGGTCGTCATTTCTGCTTCGCTGGCTTTGCTGGCAGGTGGAAACATGGCCCATGCCAGTGAACCGATGGGATTCTTCATAACCAGTGTTGGAATTGGTCAAGGTGGCAATCTTGGCGGACTCGAAGGTGCAGATGCCCACTGCGGTAAATTGGCCAGTGCTGCTGGTTCTAGTCGCACGTCATGGCGAGCGTACCTCAGCACCCAGTCCACCGATGGAAAAGCCAGGGGTAAATCTGCCCGTGATCGTATAGGTGCAGGACCCTGGTATAACGCTAAAGGTGTGCTAATAGCGAACAACCTGGATGAATTACATCTCAGCCCCAACATAGTTAAAAGTACCGCATTGGATGAGAACGGTAACATGGTTAAAGGTCGCGGAGATAAACCCAATGAACACGATATATTGACTGGCAGCCGGGATGATGGCACCGCCTATTTCCCCTGGGAAGAAGGCGATCATACCTGCAGCAACTGGACCAGCTCCGGTGAAGGCAGTGCCCAGGTTGGGCATCACGACCGTCACGGTGGCGGCAACACATCCTGGACCGCTGCCCATGGCTCCAGAGGTTGTAGCCAGGATAATCTGAAAAAGACCGGCGGTGCCGGATTGCTTTATTGCTTTGCTGCTGAATAACACTCTTAACCAAGTATCCCCTGGGTTGTTAAAGCCCAGGGGATTTTTTTAGCCTTGTTAAAATTACGTATTATTCCAATGATCAAACTGTCTCAATACTGGTATGTTTCACTGTTCTTTTTTGCAATTGTTAACCATGCACAGTCGCAACAACCCACTGAAGAATTGCCCATCGGCTATGCCACAATAGATGATGCTTTTGATGCATTGAGTGCAGATGAAAACGCAACAAAAACAGAATACGAAGGCTGGATTATTTTTAACCAAAAATCCGCTGGCAAATACATCCTGTGGTCTTTCACTTCAGAAGAGCATGGTGCCTATCCATCGGTTGTTCGGCGGGATATTATTAGTAAAGATGGCAAACTTTATATTGGTATGAATGCGCTTTGCTACGCCGATGTATTTGATTGCAATGAATTAATTGACCAGTTCAAAACCATCAACGAAAACATCCGAAAAAAACATGAGCAAGGTTCCTAACGGATTGGTGGGCAGCAAATGAAATCCATTACAGAAATTTCCCAGAGCTATCAAGATGGCTCGTTAAACCCGGTTGGAGTTACACAAGATTGTTTAAATACAATTGCTGAAAAGGACGACACTTATGGCGCCTTTCAAACCGTGTATTCTGACCAGGCGAAGCTGGCGGCAGAAAGTGCAGCAGAAAGACTAGCTAGTGGCAATGCTATCGGTCGATTTGATGGCATTCCTTTTGCATTAAAAGACAATATTGATATTGAAGGTCTGATAACGACGGGTGGCGCAGTCGAGTATCGGCATAGAATTTCTCCCACTACAGCATCGGTTGCGCAAAGACTGTTGGATGCCGGTGGGATATTGGTCGGTAAAACCAAGCTGGTCGAGCTGGCATTTGGTGGGTGGGGTACCAATCAGTGCGTCGGTACGCCGCGTAATCCCCATGATATGAAAACTCATCGTTGTCCGGGTGGTTCATCCAGTGGCTCAGCGGTAGCGGTCTCTGCTGGTTTAGTACCTTGCGCAGTTGGTACAGATACTGGTGGTTCTGTGCGTGGGCCGGCCGCCTGGTGTGGCATTGTGGGACTGAAAACCACCCAGGGTCTGTTATCCAACGATGGCGTAATTCCACTATCTCATACCTTGGACACTATCGGGCCCATGACGCAGACCATCGACGATGCAGCTTTGATGTTGGATGTAATGTGCGGAAATAAAAACAGCGGCATTCGGTCTACCGCGTCGGTAGCAGGCATGCGTTTAGCTATTTTGACGGACGATGAGCGCGAAACTGTAGAAAGCGGCATACTGGAGTTATACGATCAAGCCTGTGAACAGGCCAGGCAACAGGGGGCTGTCTGCGAGCCACTTCACACCGATTTATCTTTTGATGAAATGAATCTACTTAATGGTCATATAACGGCCTGTGAGGCGTGGTATCACCATGGTGAACTATATTCAAATCCCGATGCCACGGTAGACCCTGATATAAAGAAACGCATGTTGGTCGGTAAGGGAAGATCCGCCAGCGAGTATATTTCCGCTCTGCAAGAGCGTGAAAAACACCGTACTCTATTTGCCAGAGCTTTTGCTCCCTACGATCTACTATTGACCCCCACTCTACCCATGGCGGCCCCTGCCATCGATCAGGTTGATCAATCCACTACCCCAGCTCAGTTTACCCGCGCTGTTAATTACCTGAGTTTGTGTGGAATATCAGTACCGATAGGAATGACTGTGGAACATCTTCCGGGTGGCTTACAGATCGTCGCACGTGGCGGCGAGGAAGAGGCTGTATTGAAGGTGGGTAAGTTTTTCGAACAGTACAACTAGACTTAATAAATCTGCTCCATATGCATAGATAGTTCGGCATGCAGATTACCTGGAATATTTCTGAACGTCGTAATTTTTCTTAAATACTTCAGTCCTATTGTACTACCACCGGTTATCAGGGCATGACGAATCCAGAGCACGAAGCTTTGCTTTCAACGGGCATCCGCAAAGACCACAGACAAGGGGTTTTTTATGGTCGCAATTGCCGCATACTTGAATACGTTGTTGGTACAAAGTTTCGGATTTTTCATTTTTGAACATTAAGTTCTTCCAGCCATCAATTGCCTGCCTAATTTTATTTTCTCCGCTGGTAATCATGGACTTAATTCTGATTTTTAAGTGATTTGGATCTGAATGATTCGAATATTGTCTAGACGTACGCGAGATTGAAATCGTTCCAACAATTTTTATTTATCGCTGAGTAATTTGTAAATACCTTGATAATGTTAGAGCGGGTATGATCAATATCTCTCAGTAATTATTCTAATTCACCTAGTCTGGATGCTAATACGATGAGCGTAATAGGAAACGAAAGCGATTTTTTGAATGACTATTGGCAGAAAAAGCCTAAAGTTTATCGCGATTGCTTCAATCATCTGCAAGAGGTTATTAGCGGTGACGATCTTGCGGGTCTTGCCTGTGAGAATGAAGTTGAATCTCGTATTATTTCTGGTTTAGGTTTGAATGACCCCTGGTGCTGTCGTCAGGGCCCATTTGTTGAAGATGACTTTTCCGATCTGGATGATAAAAACTGGACGCTTCTGGTACAGGGAGTTGATCAGTGGGATTCGGAAATTAGATCAGTTTTGGCTGAATTCAGGTTTTTACCGAGTTGGAGACTTGACGATGTGATGGCGAGCTACGCGCCTATGGGTGGGGGAGTGGGTCCACACTTTGACAACTACGATGTTTTTCTGATTCAGGCAGGTGGATCCCGACAATGGAAGATTGGACAACGCTGTGATAATCATACAAAGCTTCAGGAAAATAGTCAGGTAAAGCTACTAGCAGAATTTCAATGTGAATTAATCTTTGAGTTAAATCCTGGCGATATGATTTATGTGCCGGCTGGAGTTGCCCATTGGGGTACGGCGGTTACTGATGATTGCATTACATTATCGGTTGGTTTCAGAGCACCATCAGATAAACAATTGATCTGCCAAACGTTGGAAAATCTACTTGAATATTTTAGTGATAGTAGTGATCAGGAAACCTGTTTCTATCAGGATACAACGTCATCGATGGATTTAATTTCTGCAAAAATTAATCAAAATGCACATCTCTCAATTGACAACTTACTAACCAGTTTAACACCTGAAATATTACAAGCAGAAAGTCATCGTGCGTTTGGTCAGTTGGTTACAGAACCACGTCAACGGGTTGAGATTGAATACGATAAAGAGTGGACAGCTAAAGAAGTCGAGAATCTCTTAAAGTCGAGTAATTTTATTGCTATTACTCAACTAACGCACAGTCGGCTGGCTTTTTCCGAGGACACTTTATTTGTTAATGGGCAGACTTACACCGTAGCAGAGTCGTTTTCTAACATGCTGTGTGATGGTGGAATCAGTAGGTTGTTATCTGAAAATGAAATGGATATTTTTCTTGAGTTATTGAACCAGGGTGCAATAACGATTAACTAGAGAAATAAATTTCTAATTGGATGTTATTAAACGATCCAGCGCAATGCGGTAAGGTAGCTTGGATAAACAAATGGCAAGCAATCAAATGTGTTTTAAACCGCTAGTCTCATGCGTGATTCAACCCGGGCGCGATCTATAAGCGATGGGTGAATAATTTTTGGATACAGTCGAAAAAGGCGATCCACCTGGATGGCACGCTGACAGGCCTGTGTTTCAAGCTCGCCTCGGGTGATATCATTTAGGCTCGACAAGGTGAGCAACATCGGTGCGGTCCATTTAACCCAATCGAGGTAAAGGTTCAGGGTAATCGGGTCATCTGGATCCGGACTGACACCGAACATTGGAAAACACTGGGCAGACCATTGTCTTCGTTCTGTAATGGCGGTGAAGGCATTACAGATGAGTTGCCCACTGCCATCTTCGAGACGTCTGATCCAACGTCGACAGCTTATTCTCCGATTGACTTTATTCTCCAGTACTTCGGCATAGTATCGTGGGTGATGAGATGCTGGATCATCATCTAGTGCCTGTGAAGGAAAGCCGATATCCGATG
>JBLHGU010000239.1:0-7732 GCA_047615875.1 Parasphingorhabdus sp. | reverse complement strand
AGCCCAGATTCATGCGGGCGGTCGAGGCAAGGGTGGCGGTGTGAAAGTCGCTTCCAGTATGCAGGAAGTCCGAGAATACGCTGATGCCATTCTAGGCATGACGCTGATTACTCATCAAACCGGCCCTGAAGGCACAGAAGTCAAGCGATTACTGGTTGAAGAAGCAGCTCCTATTAAAGATGAATTGTATATAGGGCTTGTGGTTGATCGAAGTAGTCAGCGAGTTGTCGTCATGGCCAGTTCCGAAGGCGGTACAGAAATCGAGACCGTTGCCGAAGAGACACCTGAGAAGATCCATAAAATTCAAGTTGATCCAAAGACTGGTCTAACTAATTCAGAAGCGCAATCACTGGCCGCTGCCATAGGCATTCCTGCAGAGTTACATGGGCAGGCGGCTGAACAGATTTGTGCGTTGTACCAGGCATTCTGGGACACTGATGCGTCCCTGGCTGAGATAAATCCTCTGATTGTGACCAGTGATGGCCGTGTAATGGCACTGGATGCGAAGATTAATTTTGACGAAAGCGCCATGTATCGTCACAAAGATCTTGAGGAACTACGTGATCTCGACGAAGAAGATGTTGATGAGTTGGAGGCTTCGAAGTTTGGTCTGAATTACATCTCACTAAATGGATCCATTGGCTGTCTGGTTAATGGCGCAGGCCTTGCTATGGCGACCATGGACATTATCAAGCTATACGGTGCATCTCCGGCTAACTTCCTTGATGTTGGCGGTGGTGCCACCACTGAGCAGGTTACGGAGGCGTTTAAAATCATGCTAAAGAACCAGAACTTGAAAGCTATTCTAGTTAATATATTTGGCGGAATAATGCGCTGCGATATAATTGCAGAGGGTTTGGTGAATGCTGCCCGTGAAGTATCTTTAAGTGTGCCGCTGGTTGTGCGTCTGGAAGGTACCAATGTGGAACAGGGCAGAAAAATATTAGCTGAATCTGGAATTTCCGTTATTTCCGCAACTACCATGGCTGACGCAGCTGAAAAAGTTGCAGCTGCTGCCGGAGCGACATCATGACAATATTAATCAATAAAGGCTCGCGTGTGGTAACCCAGGGAATTACCGGAAAAACAGGTATGTTTCATACCCATCACTCCATCGCCTACGCCAATGGTAAACAGTGCTACGTGGCTGGCGTTACGCCAAAGAAGGGTGGTCAGGAAGTCGAAGGCGTGCCGGTGTTTAATACGGTTGCCGAGGCTAAAGCCGAAACAGCCTGTAACGTCTCAGTAATCTATGTACCGCCGCCATTTGCGGCTGCTGCTATAGATGAAGCGGTAGATGCCGAAATAGAGGTAGTTATCTGTATTACGGAAGGGGTGCCGGTTAAAGACATGATCCGTACCCGTGATCGGATGAAGGGTTCCAGTACTATTCTGGTCGGACCAAACTGTCCTGGTGTTATAACTCCGGAAGAACTCAAGATTGGTATCATGCCGGGCTATATCCATAAGAAAGGCCGGATCGGTGTCGTGTCTCGTTCCGGTACGTTGACCTATGAAGTGGTAGATCAGCTGACCAAGTTAGGTATGGGACAATCAACCTGTGTTGGTATCGGTGGTGATCCGGTTAATGGTTTGAAACATCTGGATGTAATGAAGATGTTTAATGATGACCCTGATACCGAAGGTGTAGTTATGTGCGGTGAGATTGGTGGTACCGATGAAGAAGAGTGTGCCGCATGGATTGCTGATAATATGAGCAAGCCGGTAGTCGGCTTTATTGCCGGAGTTACCGCTCCTCCAGGCAAGCGCATGGGTCATGCTGGTGCCATTATTTCCGGTGGTAAAGGAACTGCAAATGAGAAGATTGCCGCTCTGGAAGAAGCTGGTGTGAGTGTTACCAGAAACCCGTCAGATATGGGTTTACTGATGCAGCAGGCATTACAAAAATAAAAACACCACATTGCTAAACATAAAAAGCCCCGCATTGCGGGGCTTTTTATTGACCGGGTATTTTAACTCAGGTAGTGCTATTGCTGAATTTTGATTTTATTGACTTAAAAATTGGCACTAAGATTAGTATCAATGCAACAGCGGTGATGGCTCCAGATATGGGCCGTTCCACAAAGATTAGAAAATTACCATTGGATATTAGTAGTGCCTGGCGTAATGATGTCTCGGCCAGGGGACCCAGTACCAAAGCCAGTACTGCTGGCGCCAGTGGATACTCCAGTTTGCGCATTAGATAACCGACTATGCCAAACAGGACGATAAGCCATACATCGTGCATCGACTGGGTTGGTGCGAAACCACCGACAATACATAGCACAAAAATAATCGGCGCCAGAATGGTAAACGGCGTTTTCAGCACAGTGATAAATGCCGGTATGAATGCCACGTTAATTATCAGTGCAAACAAGTTGGCTATATACAAACTGGCGATTAAACCCCAGACAAACTCTTTATGCTCAACGAATAATAGTGGCCCAGGTTCTAATCCCCAAATTACCATACCACCCAACAAAATCGCAGTAGTGGGTGAACCGGGAATGCCGAGGGTTAACATGGGTAGCATAGAACCCGTGCTGGCTGCATTATTTGCTGCTTCTGGAGCCGCGACGCCTTCGATATTGCCTTTGCCAAAACTGTCGGGATCTTTTGACATGGTTTTCGCTACACCATAGGCCATGAGCGATCCCGGTGTCGCACCGGCCGCAGGCAATATTCCAACAAAGTAGCCCAGCACAGAACCCATAACAGTTGCTTTGGCTGTACGGCCAAACTGCCTGAAGCCGTCGATGATCCTGCCAAATGAAATATTCGCCTGGCTTACCTGTGCTTTGCCTTTACTGACTTCGATGGTCCAGAGCATTTCGCCAATGCCATAAACACCGATCGCTAATACAAGGAAATTTATACCGTGAAGAAAGCCTGAGATATCACCAAATATCAGTCGCGGCTCGCCGCTAATAATATCCAGTCCCACCGCACTTAGGGCAAGACCGATACAGATCGAAAACAATGTTTTGGGAATGTCATCATTGCCCAGACCCACAAAGGTTGCGAAGGCCAATAACATCAGGGCAAATTCTTCTGCTGCACCAAATGCTAATGCGACGGCTGCCAGAGGAGGTGCGAATAAGCTGAACAAAATAACCGAAATGGTGCCACCAACAAACGAAGCCGTAGCAGCAGTTACCAGAGCCACATCGGCCTCTCCTTTAAGAGCCATAGGTCGGCCATCAAAGGTGGTTGCAACGGCGGTGGAAGCACCTGGAATGCCAAGCATGATGGAGCTTATGGCTCCACCATACATCGCACCGTAATAAATTGCGGCAAGAAAAATGATGGCGCCTGTGGGTGGTACCAGGAAAGTCATTGGTAACAGAATCGCAACACCATTGACGGAGCCAAGTCCTGGCATGGCGCCAATAAACAGCCCTAGAGCACAACCTAGTATGACAAGGCCAAGGTTTAGCGGTTCAAAGGCTACAGCAAAGCCATCAAATAAAAGTCCTAGAAGTTCCATGTTGTGCTCCTAATAGACCAGGTCATAAATGGGATAGAACAGCGGCTCGGTATAGCCCTTCGGCAGGGTAATATTGAGTGCGATTTCGAAGAACATAAAGATAAGAACAGGCGCAAGCACTGCACACGACATACATAGGGTCCAGCTATGACGGCCTAGTACCTTCATGTAATAGAATAAGAATAACGGAACGGATCCGTAGATACCAATAGAGTGAGATAGCCCGACCATGACAATTATAGAGCCGGCAACCTGAATGAATACCGTTAGCGTGCGACGATCCATATAGGGAACATCGGTCACCTTAGAAAACTGTGCAGTTCCGCGTAAACATTTTAATACTGTCCACAATGACGTGATCAGCATACCCGCACCTAGCCAGAATGGAAAGGCGCCGCCGCCAGGCCCCTCCTTGGGAATCCACCCAATGGGCAGCTCATAGCTCTTGTACATGATGTAGATTGAAAACACCGCCATGACAAGTGCCATGACAAGTTCTGCCTTACGCATGGATGATATCTCGTGGTAGAAATAGCACCGCCCGGTCAGGCCGGGCGGTTTTCAGATGGGTATAAATGTTATCGGGTGATTTAGATTTCGCCGATGTCTTTCAGCATTACGCGGTGAATTTCGTTATTGGTTTCCCAATAAGCGCGTAATTCATCACCACTCATCAAGTCGCCCTGCAAGCTCTTCTTGGTCATGTAGGTCTGCCACTCTTCAGAGTTATACACTTTCTTGAAGACATCCTGATAATAAGCCTGAGCTTCGTCGCTCATGCCTGGAGTGCCTACAACACTGCGTTGCATGAAGTAAACAAAGTCTTTGCCTAACTCTTTAAACGTTGGAGCGTCTGGAAATAAAGGTAAACGTGTTGGTGTAAAAGAGGCCAAAGCAGCGGTGGTACCAGCTTCGTAGAAGCCTAACTGCTCAGACGGGTTGTTTACTGTTGAGTTACAGTGATTACCCGCCAGCTCTTTTGCTACACGACCACCGCCTTTGAAAGGAACGTACTTCATAGAAAGACCATAAGCCTTATTAAGGAAGTGCGTTAGCAGTTCATCTTCTTGACCTTTACCAGTGCCAGACATAATCCAGCTATCGCCAGCAGCTTTAGCTGCCTTTACAAAGCCTGCAACATCGGTGATGCCGGAATCTTTGTTAACCCACAACAGAAACGTATCTTCCGCCATACGGGCGATAGGAGAAAATGTCAGTGGATCTACACCAAGACCAGGCTGACGCATGGGTGTGGTGTAAAAGCTGTTCAGCGTAACCATAACTGTGTGGTCATCGCCGGTTTTGCCTTTCATATGAACCAGAGCTTCGCCGCCTGAACCACCTGGTTTGTTTACGGGTAAAAATGGTTTGGAAGAAAATTTGTGTTTTTCGATGATGGTCTGCATCAGTCGAGCCATTTTGTCTGCGCCACCACCGGCACCAGCCATAATGACGAACTCGATTGGTTTTTTCGGCTCCCAGGCGTTAGCGCTTACGGCTCCCAGTAGTAGTGATGCGCATGCTGATGCCAGCAATACTTTTTTAAAGAAATCTCGTTTCTTCATTATACTTAATCTCCAGTAATACTTTTTATTTAAAAGTTTGTAAATATAAAATCCCTCAATCAATGAGTGATCCTGACGCTCATTATATGTGAAGAACTGCCTAGTGATACCGGCAATAGAACGTATTTTACAAACAACCGGTATTCAGTATGTCGTAATGTGAAACGACATCCAACTATCGTCTAGTTAGATACTTTTCGATAGTAACCATAACTTATATTTATTAATAACCAACTTTCAATATGCAAGATCTCTACTTACTTTAGGCAATAAGAAAAGCGGTGTCTGAGGATCATAGCACCATACAGGGCTGTTTGGTATACAATATACTTATTCTTCAATTATACCCCCAGATGACACATTCCTATGTCTTTGCTTAAGTTTCAGCCCATCGAGACTGCCCCCGGATTGAAGGCGCGGGTTTATGCCGAGCTTCGGGAAGCTATCTCTAATATGGATATATATTCCACGCCTGAACCCCCAAAACTGGACGAGAGACGCTTGGCAGAAGAGCTTGGAGTAAGCCGAACTCCTGTGCGTGAGGCGTTATCACGGTTAGAGCAGGAGGGGCTGGTGCGTAATATCCCGAGACGGGGGGCATTTGTTGCGCGTAAAACAAGAAAAGAAATTCTGGAAGTGATTTGTGTGTGGGCGGCGCTGGAAAGTATGGCAGCACGCCTGGCAACGCAAAATGCCACGGATGCGGAGATTGGTGAACTTAGGGCGTTATTCGCGACTTTCGATGATCAGGATGAAGCGCGTGCACACATTGATGAATATTCAGATACCAATATAGATTTTCATCAATCCATTATGCGTCTGAGTAAATGCGAATTACTGCAAACAATGGCGAGTGGTTTATTTCTGCATATGCGGTCTATTCGAGTACAGGCAGTAAAAGAACACAATCGATCGGACCAGTCAGTTATCGACCATATGCGGATCATCGAGGCCATTGAGGCTCGTGATGCAGATGCGGCGGAGCATCTGGTTCGTGAACATGCAGAAAGTCTAAGTAAACATATAGAGATGTATTCCACCTATCTGGACTAGTTCGTCCGGCCCAAATAAATACTAAATAATTCCTAAAGAGGTGATTAACAATGGCAGTAAACCAGCAATCAACAGGTAGCACAGCGCACGACACCCTGGCGCGGAAAACCAAAGACGGTTCGGTAATTTCTGGCGGTCACCTTGTCGCGAAGGCTCTTAAAGCCGAAGGCGTGGATACTATTTTCACCCTGTGTGGTGGACACATTATTGATATCTATGATGGCTGTCTGGACGAGGGTATTCGTATAGTCGATGTGCGCCATGAACAGGTTGCAGCACACGCCGCAGATGGCTATGCGCGTCAGACAGGGAAGCTTGGTTGCGTTGTTACCACCGCTGGTCCAGGTTGCACTAATGCTGTAACTGGTATTGCTACAGCCTTTCGTTCGGAAAGCCCAATTTTGCATATTGGTGGTCAAAGTTCTTTGACTCAGCACAAAATGGGCTCGTTGCAGGATTTGCCCCACGTCGACATGATGACACCGATCACCAAGTTCGCCTCTGGTGTGTTTTCTACCGAGCGTGTGGCCGATATGATCGCTATGGCAGCACGAGAGTGTTTTAACGGTGCCTATGGACCTTCTTACCTGGAAATACCTCGGGATATTCTAGATGCGGAAATTCCCATTGAAAAAGCTGTAATACCAAAAGCCGGTTCTTATCGCGCCTCGGTTAAGTCCATTGGAGATCCTGCCAGCATTGAGCAGTTAGCCGATATTCTAGTCAAAGCTGAACGACCAGCAGTATTGTTGGGTCAGCAAGTGTGGTCATCTCGAAGTCATGAAGAAGCTATCAGTTTTATTCGGGCTCTCGATATTCCAGCCTACATGAATGGTGCCAGCCGTGGCATGTTGCCGCGAGACGACCCACATCATTTTGATCGCACCCGTTCCGATGCATTTAAAAATGCAGATGTCATATTAATAGTTGGTACGCCATTCGATTTCCGTATGGGCTATGGCAAGCGTATTTCGAAAGATGCCACGCTGGTACAGATTGATCAAAACTATGGCACGGTTGGTAAAAATCGTGACATCAGCCTGGGACTTGCAGGTGATCCAGGCGCAATTCTTGCCGCAGTAGAACAGGCAGCCAGTGGGCGGATTGGTAATGGGGCACGCTCACAGCGACAAAGCTGGATGACTCAGTTGCGCGAGATTGAGGCCACTAAGCTTGAAAAACTGATGCCGATGTTCACCACCGATCAGAATCCGATTCATCCTTATCGACTGGCTTATGAGATCAACGAATTCTTGAGTGAAGATACAATTTACATTGGCGATGGTGGCGATATTGTGACGATTTCAGCTCAGGCTGTACGTCCGCGAAATCCTGGCCAATGGATGGATCCAGGTGCGCTTGGTTCGCTAGGTGTTGGTACTGGTTTTGCCATGGCGGCGAAACTCGCTCATCCGAATAAAGAAGTCGTGTGTCTTTATGGTGATGGAGCCTTTGGTATGACTGCCTTTGATATGGAAACAGCCCAACGTTTCGGTGCTCCTTATCTTGCAGTGATTGGTAATAACTCAGCGATGAACCAAATTCGCTACGGTCAATTGGCCAAGTATGGTGAAGAGCGAGGCGACATTGGTAATAAACTTGGCGACGTACCGTTCTCAAAATTTGG
>JBLHGU010000238.1:0-7792 GCA_047615875.1 Parasphingorhabdus sp. | reverse complement strand
CAATCGTCGTTGGAAAGGCATTTATCATACAGCCTAAATCAAAGTCCCTGAATAGCGGCAACGTTACGCGTGCGGCAGTCATGTTAGAGGCGCCAAGATCCAGGCACATACCATCAAAGCCTGCCTTTGCGACCATCTCAAATGCCTCGGCATCTGAGCGCTCGATTCCATCAGGTCGACGCAATTCCATTGCCCAACGTGATTGGTAAATTTCAAGAGTTTGCATCAGATTGATTCTCCAGCGCTTGACTTAACATGATTAATCTCGACCTGACCTTCTCTTGATTCCGGTCCATCGAGAAGCTTACCAATAAATCTCATTTGAAAAGCTAGATAACCGGTTGTCGGCGGTTCATAGCCTGTGTGTCTAACGAGCTCTTTGTGTAATTCTGGCAAGGCATGAAAAGGTACCGCTGGGAAAGTATGGTGAGCTGTATGATATTGCATATTCCAGGCCATCCAGCGAAATATCCACCAGGTTTTTATGGTTCGCGTGTTATGTACAGTGTCATTTTCATGGGTTAAGCCGGTGTGCTCTGTAATATTCTGCACATTCTGAAATATTTTCATGGAAAACATCGGCGCAATCCATAGTATCAACGTAAGCCAGCTTTCCAGGTAGAGCGAAACAATAATAACCAATATGTATACGGCGAGATGTATTCGAGACTCCTTTACGATGGACTTACTTTGTTTCTCCGTAAAGTACAATGCAGTATTGCCCATTGCGACGGATACCAAGCGCTTAATACGTCCAGTCCAGTAGGTAATGCCGAATAAATAGGGAATGTAGCTCGCTAGTGTATAGGGGCCACCACGTGTCAGAAGTTCGGGATCTTTGTCCCAATTCTGGGTGTGCCTATGATGCTCAAAATGAAACCAACGTTCATAGTTTCGAGGGTATAGTAGAATAAACCCCGTTATACGATTACAAATATCGTTTAAACTACGAGTCTTAAATGCGGTGTAGTGATTAAACTCGTGTTGTGCTGCGAACAAATAATTCAATAAAATTCCGTGTGCCATAAAAAATGGAATGGCTAACCATGTCCCCCAGGTAGAGTACAACCCGACAGCCGTGATGCAAATGGCACCAAAATGGCTGATTGTCTGCATAAGACCCTTGAAGTCAGACTTTTCACGCAGTTCCTTTAGACGCGCAGCCGGAATTAAGTTACTGCGCCCAACGAAATCTTCCATTCGGTTTCCTCAAATTCGAAATATGCTTAAATCATAGCAAATTTCAAGAATTCAGATAACTAAATGATCGATTTGTACGCACAAATTGTTTAGTTCCCTCGAATTCTCCTGGGTATGATGAGGTATTACTATAAGTTTTATGAGGGTGTTTCGTTGGGCACACAAAAAAAGGCTCTTTAGTTTAGAAGAAATTATGACGACCACCTAAAAGATAGATACTAACAGCTCTATTTCTCGTGCAATGACAACTATAATCTTCACATCTTGGGTTACTGAAGCTAACCACCAGTTAACTGATCGAGAGTGACCATATATACTTTGTTAGAAGACACTGACCATTCTGTTTAGTGAATGCGATTCAAATCCGCGCCATCCCAATTGGTCAGTGCCCTAACAATAGGCGCATATTTTGTATTAATCATAACGACAACCGGTTAACGAGTACGAGACATGGAACAAAGCGAAGTTATTAGCGGTTATTTAACCTCCATCGGCCTGGATTCCTGGGTGGTGCAAGTGTTTGCGGTGGTCTTTATCACGCTGTTGCTGAATTTCTTTCAGCGCCGCACCATGAACCACCTGGAGGAGACCCTTAAGAAGAGTCCCACCATCTGGGACGGCGTAGTGGTCAACGCGCTGCGTAGGCCTCTGGGCGTACTCGTTTGGGTGGTTGGACTCGCGTTTGCGATTGAGATTATTCAACGCGAGGCCGGGGCAACAATCTTCGAAGCCGTTGAACCCATTCGCGATTTGGGCATCATTGCCACCATCGCCTGGTTCATGGTTCGACTCATCAAGAATGTCGAAATTAATCTCATTACCCAGCGGGAGCAAAAGGGCGAGCCCATTGATCGAACCACCCTCGATGCCATTGCCAAACTTCTGCGGCTATCGGTTCTCATCACCGCGACATTAGTGGCGTTGCAGACGCTTGGCTTCAGCATCTCCGGTGTGCTTGCTTTTGGCGGTATTGGTGGTATCGCAGTCGGCTTTGCGGCTAAGGACCTGTTAGCAAACTTTTTTGGCGGTTTGATGGTCTATCTTGATCGTCCATTTGCAGTAGGCGATTGGGTTCGCTCACCGGACCAGGAAATCGAAGGCACCGTGGAAATAATCGGCTGGCGCCAGACCTTAATTCGCACCTTCGATAGTCGCCCGTTGTATGTTCCTAACTCAACCTTCACCAATATCTCGGTGGAGAATCCTTCAAGAATGCAAAATCGGCGTATCTACGAGGTCATCGGGATTCGCTACGACGACGCGGACGAAATGGCAGGTGTCGTAGACGACGTTACCGAAATGTTGCGTACCCATCCTGAGATTGCCGCAGACCTGACACTAATGGTCAATTTTAACGCTTTTGCACCCTCGTCCCTCGACTTTTTCATCTATTGTTTTACCAAGACAACTAAGTGGGCGAAGTATCACGGCATCAAGCAGGACGTATTGCTAAAGATTCTTGCTATTATAAATGACCATGGCGCTGAAGTGGCTTTTCCCACCTCAACGATTCATATTCCTAACGGACTGCCACCTGGACCACCTTTGGTACAGCTCTGAGTGCGCAGTAGCAAGTAAGGATTTGCTGGAATTCAATGCAGCAAACGTGATCTTTCTCAGGTACTGTCTCATGTAATAGTTATAACAGATCAGCTACCCATCAATGTGGCATGGTATTCCAACATAGTCTATTTCATAATGGATTGCATACTTTGGAACTAAAAATATAATGTTCAACTCAACACAGCATGTGATCGACGCCTTTGTTAAAGAGGTTTACCAAAAATATAAAGATGTATATGGAGATTTGGAACCGCATTATCCAGGCTTAATCGAATGGGCTGGACGAATGGCATTAGAGAGAATTTCCAATACTGATTGTCTTTATCACAATGTCGAGCATACAATTCTAGTTACACTCGCGGGGCAGGAAATACTTCGCGGCAAGCAAATTCGTGAACGCAGTGTCAAACCCCTGGACTGGGTAACTGTAACGGTGGCACTACTTTGCCATGATATCGGTTACGTGCGTGGCATTTGCTCAGGCGATCGACCTGGACAATACGTTACCGATGATGACGGGAACACTATTGATCTTCCAAGAGGTGTGTCCGACGCATACCTCACCCAATATCATGTCGATCGAGGAAAGGTCTTTGTCCGCGAACGCTTTACTGGCCATCCTGTACTCGATCCGGAAATCATCAATCAGTGCATAGAGAAAACCCGTTTTCCACCAAAAGATAACAACAACCAAATCGATGATGGAGACTTTCCATCGCTTGTACGAGCCGCGGATCTTATTGGTCAGATGGCCGATCCAATGTACCTATGCAAAGTAGGTGCTTTGTATCAGGAATTCAAGGAGTCTGGTCTCAATGAGAAATTGGGTTATCAATCACCTGCAGATCTATCTCGTGGCTACCCCGCATTCTATTGGAATACCGTGAGTCCATTGATTCAGCCAGCACTCGCGTACTTGAGGCTAACACACGATGGAAAACAATGGGTGGCGCACTTATATGCGCACATATTCGCAGCTGAGCATAACGAGCCAGTTTTAGGACCTGAACTTGCGAATCGGTACTGAAAAATAAATCGTTGATGACAGATGTCATTCACGACATATCGCAATATGCCAATAATAGAGCCTAGTTGTTACACCAACCAGGCAGACTGCTGGGTCAGCAATAATAAAATTAAAATCACTTCAACAGGCTCAGAGATTCCTGAGGATACATAGGATTATCTACAATCGATTCAATCTTTGTTGTCACTTCGATACTGCTAAGCACTATTGTAAATTCAGGATATGTGCGTTTAACGTCTGAAAACAGCAGTGATCTAGAGCTAAATGCCCGAACTTTACTTGTCCGACGCAATTAATCTGTTAGTACCCTGCAGAGTTCAATGCAGATGGAGCATTCGCATTCGTTGCGGAATTTTATTCTGAAATCTCAGAGTGGATAAATGCATTTCCCTTAAAACTACGAAGGTATTTTAATTCTAGACGCGTTAATCTTAAGTTTGTGCCTCAACGGCATACATAATAATTTTTACAGAGGTTATAGGATGTCTACCAAATATGTCGCCGCTTGCGACGGAAGTTCGGCGTCCGGTCGAGCTGTGAAAGTCGCTGTTGAACAAGCGAAAATGAGCGGTGCATCGCTACTGCTAGTGCATGTTCTTGAGTGGTCGCCCTACTCATTTCTGACACCTGAGGAAATCGAGGAACGCCATAAACGGCGTAACGAGGAACTCAAACGTGCGGAGTTAGCTCTGGTTGAACCGCTCATCACGTCTCTTACTAGCCAAGGTGTCGAGGCGAGTGCAATGATTCGCTACGGTCATGTTACCCAAACCCTGGCCGATATTGCCGAGCAAGAAGGCGCAGCGCAGATTTTCATCGGGCGTACCGGTCAAAGCACCCTTTCCAAATTAGTCTTTGGGTCAGTGGCAGCCTCCATAGCTCAGATTGCTACAGTTCCATGCACAATCGTGCCCTAACTGATACAGGATATTACAATGCAATAAAATAAACTTATTGCTGGTGTCAGCACCTTTGGGGCTACGCTCTTATCTGGACAGGCTTTGGCGAGTTCAGTTAACGAGACAGTCAATGGCCTGTTTTCCAGCGCAACCGGCTGGTTCGTAAACTTCATTTTCAGTCCGTTTCCTGGCACATCGTTTCCATGGATTGTGGCCTGGCTAGTTGTAGCGGCAACGGTATTTACCTTCTATTTCGGGTTCATCCAGTTCCGTGCATTCAAACACTCTATATCGCTGGTTAAAGGTGATTACTCAGACCCGAATGATACCGGTGAAGTCAGTCACTTTCAGGCACTTGCGACTGCGCTTTCCGGTACTGTTGGTCTTGGTAACATTGCCGGGGTGGCAGTAGCAGTTGGCATTGGTGGTCCGGGTGCAACTTTCTGGATGGTTATGGCGGGCTTGATGGGTATGGCTTCCAAATTCACCGAGTGTACGCTGGGCGTTAAGTATCGTAATGAATACGCAGACGGTACGGTCTCAGGTGGGCCGATGTATTACCTGACCAAGGGATTCGCTGAGCGCGGTTTACCCGGCGGTCGCTTCCTCGCTATTCTGTTTTCGATTTTCTGTATTCTTGGTGCACTCGGCGGCGGCAACATGTTCCAGGCCAACCAGGCACATCAACAGATCTCCGGAATTGTCGGTGACTTCCCCGGCTGGATTACTGGAGTGATATTTGCGGTTGTGGTATTTGCCGTCATCGTGGGTGGCTTGAAGTCCATTGCAAAGGTGACTGAGAAAGTAGTTCCGTTCATGGGTGTTATGTATGTCGGCGCCGCTCTCGTAATCCTTATTTTCAATGCGGATAAAATCGGTTGGGCATTCGGTCAGATCTTCGAAGGCGCTTTTACAGGACTAGGTGTGGCCGGCGGTATGGTCGGTGCTTTAATTCAGGGCTTTAAACGGGCCGCGTTTTCCAACGAGGCGGGTGTCGGTTCAGCAGCTATCGCTCACTCGGCGGTACGCACCAAGGAACCCATTACCGAGGGCTTTGTTTCCCTGCTCGAACCGTTTATCGATACTGTTGTAATCTGCACCATGACTGCATTGGTGATTATCATCACAGGTCAGCTGGTAATCGATCCCGCTACTGGTCATTACGTGACTGAAGGTGGTCGCATCGTGACCGCAACTTGTGCTTCCGGTGTTGGCCTGACTTCGGCGGCTTTCGAAAGCGCCTTCAGTTGGTTCCCATACGTGCTAGAGATTGCGGTAATACTGTTTGCATTTTCGACGATGATCTCCTGGTCATACTATGGTCTTAAAGCATGGACTTACCTGTTTGGTGAAGGTAAAGGCAAGGAAGTCACCTTCAAGGTTATTTTCTGCATCTTCGTAGTGATCGGCGCTGCTGCCAACCTTGGTCCAGTCATCGATTTCTCCGATGCGGCCATTTTTGCCATGGCGGTGGTCAACATTACGGGACTCTACTGTCTGATGCCAATCGTCAAACGCGAGTTGAACAGTTATCTCACACGACTGGAATCGGGAGAAATCAAGAAATTCAAGTAGGTTATAACTGGAATACTGCCGGGTGTCATACACCCGGCAGTATATTTGCCTTATCGAGTTCTGCGCTCGCTGGAAACTTAAAGACTTAGCCCGAATCAATAATAGCGCCAGACAGCGTAGCCGATGATAGTCGACGGGAATTGATGGTGTTAGTCGGAATTCATCAGAAGATTCTATTAATTTCGGGCTGTGAACTTGGCGATACCATCACGAACAACGTAAGTCGCAACGACTTCAAGCGCACTCGATAAAGTGGTTTACCAAATACGTTGCAAAGATGCACGCAATAGCCACCCATAAAACGTTGTCTGTCCTCGACTCAAGAAACCCACTAGTAAAATTAATCCGACCAGATAAGCAAATCAGACAACCAATTGCAATTGGCCAGCATGATACTTGTCGTTATTTGGTCGCGGATTTCTCATCATAACTAGCCAATGATAGTAGACTATGTTTCACCGACTAAGCGAGGCAAATCAACATGCGACAAGATCAAAGCGAAGTAGATTGGGGCATTCCAGCAGAGTCTGCCAGAGTTCATACTGAGGCGGTAGTATGGGATAACACACTACCCTGGACGCGGGAAGATGCGCCGGACAAACGTGCAAGATGTCTGCCTCGAATGAAAGCTACAGGACATACGATTGTTTCACTAACAGTCGGCGGAGATCGAACTACACTTAGCGAGGCGATGCACAAAATAGCCCGCGAGAGAGCCTTTTTTATGGCACACACTGATAAGTATGTGTTGATTAAAAACGTTGCGGATATTGAGCGAGGAAGACGTGAAGATAAGCTTGGGATTGTATTTCATTTTCAAGGCACTAACCCAATTGAGTCCAACGTTCACATGGTTGATGTCTATTACAGACTAGGTATCAGGCATATGCTGATGGCGTATAACCTACGCAACCCTGTCGGCGATGGATGCAAAGAGCGTACAGATAATGGTTTGTCACACTTGGGTGTAAATCTGGTTAAAGAAATGAATCGTGTTGGTATGGTTGTAGACTGTACCCATACAGGTTATCAAACCACCCTGGACGTTATGGATATTTCAACCTCGCCGGTGGTGTTTAGTCACTCAAACTCCAGGGTATTAAATGACCATCCCAGAAATATCGTCGATGAGCAGATCCGAAAATGCGCTGCCACTGGTGGTGTTATTGGCGTAAACGGTGTAGGTATTTTTCTTGGCAATAACGACTGTTCAACCGAAAACCAGATTCGACATGTAGATTATATGGTGCAAATGGTTGGCCCTGATCATGTTGGTTTTTCTAACGATTTTGTCTATGCGCCGGAAACAACATTTCCTACCCCGTGGAATCCACCGGCGCCAGGTGATGTACCCTGGCCGGATATTAAATACACACAACCCGAACAGATGCCGGCATTTACCGATGCGTTGCTAAATAAAGGCTATTCTGAAGCCAATGTTAAAAATATACTCGGTGGTAACTGGATGAGAATTGCTGAACAGGTTTGGAAATAACTTTCCATTAATTACATTTACAAAATCGTCGGC
>JBLHGU010000237.1:0-7804 GCA_047615875.1 Parasphingorhabdus sp. | reverse complement strand
TCATAAATCCCGTCTAGTTTCTCCTTGAATTTTGCATAATAAGGCGACTTTTTGTTGAGTATCAAACCACCCGCCATTACGTCTCCAATGCCAGAGAAAAATTTTGTCAAACTCGTCACTGCAATGTCCGCTACATCCAGTGTGTTGAAACCCTGCCACGCGCAAAGCGTATCATCCACAATCAGCGGTGTTATGCCAATTGCGGCCCGAACTTTTGCAAAATCTACCCGCTGTAAAAGTGGGTTTAACGGATATTCTGTGAATACCGCATCGGACTGTGTTTGCGCCAGCTTTTCGTGGTCATCGAACGCCACGAACTCAACAGTGCCAAACTTTTGTTGTACCCTCAATGTGTCGACATACGGAAAACCCAGCTGGATAGTTTCGGGCTTCGGATTTCGAGTTTCGGGGAGGCGATGCGCGGTGTAAATTGCGGCCATGCCTGATGGGAATAAATATATATCCTCCACATCCGCACCACTTAAATTAGCGAGTTTATCCTTAATAAAACCAACTGCTTCAGCATCTTGCGTCTTCGTCTCACGGTGCTCGGCAAAGCGCGAGCAAATTCCAACGCCTGCATGCTGCCAAAACTCCTTCGCCTGCTTCTCTGAACCCCTCGGGAAAACTGCCACCCAAATACCTGAAGAAAACGCTTCAACTCTTCCCACACCACAATACTCGATACTCAATTCACAAGTCTTCCTGGATGGATATGCATGGCAAAACTCATCCGCACCCGCAAACCTTTTCGCACAATCGGCAAACAGCTTGGCGACAAACGGGTGATATACAAACCGCGGATATCCCAACTGCATTGCTTCAATCACGCGACTCTCACCTTTTTCATAGCCGACAACGTCCGCCCATTTTGGAAGGCTCACCGAAACGGCATGGGGAGAATCTGGCAGTGGAACACCTAAAGGATACATATAATAAATAACTACTGATTGACGTTGATCGAAGCTCGACTTATACAAGGTGTATTAAGTTTTTACCACTTCTTTGACCATCATACTCGCCATCAGGAGCGCCTGCTTATCTGGCGGGAAGAAGGGAAAAACCACCGACCTACACCCCAGATCAACAGAAACTGACTAAACTGGGGATTCTGGGGACAGGGACTCTAGGGGCAGTATACCTTTTAATAAAATAGTCGATGTACTCGGACGACTGTTTATAGGGAGGCAAGTATCCGAGTCAACCCTTTGAATGATAAGACTCTCTAATTCAATTATTTCGAATCGAAAACCTGGCCTGTCGCCTTCTATTGCTATCAGTATTTTAGGTTAACCAATCGATAGTAAATGGCAGGTATGTGCCGAAACCTGCCTAACGATTCCATGATCTGAATGGCCGCTATTTGGAGGGGGCTGGCAAATCCAGAGTTAGCGATTTTCAATCTTGTTTTGGTTGCGTCCCTACAAATCTGGTTGCAGTGCCCTCGACATCGTGGGCGCCTCGGGCACGATACTCGGCACCACGGCTGCGGTACTCAAGAGATTATTAATGCCTATCAACGATTGTCAGCCAAAATCATATCTGCTGCTTTTTCTCCAATCATAATGGTTGGAGCATTGGTATTACCGGAAACAATTTCAGGCATAATTGAACAGTCCGCAATGCGCAGCCCCTCAAGCCCATGTAGTTTCAATCGGTCATCAACAACAGCCATTTTGTCCGATCCCATTTTGCAAGTGCCGGCCGGGTGATAAATGGTTTGGCTAAATTTTCGCGCCGCTTCAAGCAACTGTTGATCATCCTCAAACTCGTTACCCGGGACTCGCTCTTGGACAATATGCGGTTTTAGCGATGGTGCGTTGGCAATGCCACGCGCCACCTTGATACTATTGACCACGACAGCACAGTCGCGCTCGTCTGATAAATAATTGGGATAAATAGCGGGATACTCAAATGGATCAGCTGACTTGATGCGTATTTCTCCTCGACTATAAGGCCGCAGCTGGCAAACCGATGTAGTAAACGCTGAGAATGGATGCACACCATCGCCGGGTTTGTCGGCACTCAAAGGTTGCATGTGGAACTGGATGTCTGGCCGATCAACTTCTGCACTTGAACGGGTAAATATAGTTACCTGACTGGCTGCAAGGGTTAAAGGCCCGGATCGTTTGAGCAGGTATTCGAGGCCTACTTTTAGCCGTTTTAAAGGATGATTGAGTTCATCGTTTAGGGTTCTTTCACTGGTTTCGAATACCAGCCGAACCTGTAGATGATCTTGTAGATTTTTACCAACACCCGGCAGCGCATGGCGCACTTCAACCCCAGCGGATGACAAAGTCTCAGGATCACCAATGCCGGAGCATTGAAGTATCTGCGGCGAATTGACCGCACCAGCGGAGAGTACTACCTCTCTCGTCACGTTGGCACTTTGCAACTGGCCACCGCGTTTAAACTCGACCCCGGTAACGCGCTTGCCCTCGATGATAAGACGACTCACCTGAGCCTGAGTGTAGACGGTTAAATTAGGTCGGTTTCGTGCGGGCTTGAGAAAACTCCGAGCAGTACTCCAACGAAATCCATTAAAAGCTGTTTGTTGAAAATAGCCAACGCCTTCCTGTTCTGCACCGTTATAGTCTTCATTAAAGGGAATGCCTTGTTCCATAGCGGCGTTAATGAAATGCTCGGCAATTGGACGGCGTAAACGCAGATCAGATACTTTTTGCGGGCCGCCAACACCATGGTATTGGTTAGCGCCTCGTTCGTTGTCTTCGGACTTTTTAAAATAAGGTAAAACATCGCTGTAACCCCATCCAGCATTACCTAAATCTCGCCAGCGGTCGTAATCCTGATGTTGACCACGGACATACAGCAAGCCATTTAATGCACTCGACCCCCCTAGTACTTTGCCTCGCGGCCATTGTAATTTGCGACCATCAATACCTGGGTCAGGTTCAGTTTGATAACACCAGTCGAATAACGGATTATGCATGGTTTTAAAATAGCCAACAGGCACATGTAGCCAGGGATTATTATCTTTGCGCCCCGCCTCTAGTAGTAACACTCGGTTAGTCGGATCTTTTGATAAACGATTCGCCAGAACACAACCGGCTGACCCTGCACCGACAATAATGTAATCAAACTCTGCCACAGTCATTCTATCCGGAAGTTTTTTAGAAGGCTTGGGTGAGGACAACGTAACTGCTCTAATACTTGTAACAGCTCAGTTTGCAAGATGTCGAATACATGTCCAGCGCCTGCTTCCCCCAACGCACCAACACCGTACATAAAGGCTCTGCCAGCAAAAACCATATCGGCACCTTGGGCGAGGAACCTAGCTAGATCAACACCCGATTCAACACCGCTATCTGCCATCACGGGAAATTGATCTCCGAGTCGCTCGCGAATATAGGGCAGCCTTGTCACCGGTGGTAAGGCGGCATCGAGCTGACGACCACCATGATTAGACACAATGATAGCGTCGGCGCCTGCCTGTTTTGCAAGTTCGGCATCCTGTTCATTGAGTATGCCTTTGACGATGAGCTTATGCGGCCACAAGGCTCGGATAGATTCGAGTAAATGGATATCGACAACATCTTTTAGCGTATTACGGATGAAGTTAGATATCTCAGTCATGTCACCCTGAGTGTTTAGATACGGCTTTATGGTTTCAAATTCAGGTTTTCCGTGTTTCGCCATCGACAACGCCCAGGCTGGTCTGGTCATAATTTGACTTAAACTACGCAAGTTCATTTTCGGGGGCACGCTAAGCCCAGCCCGTATATCACGCGGACGCCTGGCCAGTGAGGGAACATCGATAGTAACCACCAGATGCTTGCAACCCACTGCATCCACGCGCTTGAGCATGTCTTCGAGCATACCTTTATCCGTCGGCGGATAGAGCTGAAACCAGAAACAATCCTGCGCACTGGCGGCAGCCTGCTCAATCGAGATACTGGCCACCGTACTCAAAATAAACGGTTGATTGGCGCGTTTTGCCGCCTGCGCTTGAAAGGTTGATGCACCAGGCCAGATCAGCCCGCTCAAACCCAGTGGTGCGACACCGAAAGGTGATGAATAAGACTGGCCAAGTATTTCGACCGAGGTATCAGCCTTCTCGGCTGGTGTTAGATAGGTCGGCTGCAGGTAAATGTTATCGAGCGCTCGTCGGTTATTTGAAACAGCCAGATCCTCATTACAACCACCACAAAGGTAGTCATAAACAAATCCGGGAATTCGCGATTTGGCTAAGGTTTTCAATTGCGATATATTAGCCGCCTTTTGGTACAAGTTATTTCTCATGCGTGATAGCTTTACCGGTTAAATAGACTCGAAATTCGACATCGTTACCGATAAAATATAACATTAACCATTAAAACGGAATTAATTTTCTCATTTTGAGTTAAATTAGTTTGGTTTTAGTCATATTCCCACTGGATCATCGTTAATATGAAACGTGAACGCGGCTCGACCATTCACCGAGTGCTTGATATTCTTGATGTCGTAGCGGCAGCAAGCAAGCCGATCAGCGTCACCGAAATCAACGAATCACTCAATTTGCCCAAAGCAACGGCCCATCGGCTATGTGCAGAACTAGAGGCTCAGGGTTATTTACTAAAAAAAATTAATGGCAAAAGTTATATGCCAGGTAATCGTCTGTACGATATGGCCGTTGGTGTTTTATCGCACTCTCGATTTCGCGCTCAACGTCATGGCATTCTGGAAGCGCTTTCGCGAGAAGTTGGAGAAACCTGCAATATCGCCTATGCAGATGGCCTGCACATGGCTTACTCGGATCGAGTCGAAACCGAGCGGCCTTTAAAACTGACTTTCGCGATGGATACACGCGTACCACTTCATTGCACAGCTAGCGGTAAACTATTTTTGAGTAGCCTGCCACTCAGAAAGCGCAAGGCTGTGATTGAAAAGCTGGATCTAAAAGCATATACCAAAAATAGTATTACAGATCCTGATCAACTGCTGATAGAAATAGAAAAGATCAAAGCGGATCAGCTATCAATCGACAATGAAGAATTGTTTGAAGGCATGATAGCGGTTGGTGTGCCGATCACTGACAAAGTGGGGCGGTTCTACAGCTCACTCGCCATACAGGCACCGGTGTTTCGGTTTTCACTGGATGATGCCAAACGGTTTGTTCCGCAGCTACGCGATGCGGCACG
The DNA here is from genome assembly GCA_047615875.1 of Parasphingorhabdus sp. Lineage (GTDB taxonomy): Bacteria > Pseudomonadota > Gammaproteobacteria > Arenicellales > CAJQKF01 > JBLHGU01. Next base: position 2,666 of record JBLHGU010000237.1, on the reverse strand, counting down.
GGATTTATCTACGCTTATAGAAGAATAAGCTGCTACTTTTCGTCTATTGGTTCCAGCTAGTCAGCAGTTTCCAATAGGCTCTATCACAAGCCTACGCCTCTTTACGTCTCGCTGTGTGCCACTTCAGGCTGGATTTAATTCGGAGCATCTCCAACCATATACTCTATCCTCGATTGTCATATCGCTTCAGGCAGCCTACTTTCGGTCGATCCGTATTCGAAACCTCTGGTTTTTGGTGATATTCCTTTAACTCTCTAAGATAAACTTTATAATCTTGCTCATCAAAAACGTACTTTTCGATCATTTCCTGTTCGGATCAGACGGTGACAAACCCTTGGTATATCGAATCTTGGTAATCTAGCCACTGACGCCTCATTTGGAGAGTATGTTCGGTCAGCTCATAGGGCTCAAAACCACTGCCATTTTGATTGCAAGCCCACTATTTAGGACGATTAATTGATTACTACGCTAAACGCTATTGCGCCAATTTTTCTTATCATTGCGCTGGGGCATTTACTGTTTCGTACCCGAGTTGCGGGTGAGCAGGTCTGGTCGGCGATAGAGCATATTTGTTTCTATTTGTTACTGCCCTGCCTCATCGTTCGCACCTTAAGCCGAGCCAACTTAACCAGCGTTCCCGTTATCGACTTCTTGCTGGTATTAGTATCGGCTATTGCTGGCATGTCTGTTTTGCTTATTTTGATGCATCGTCTGCTACGATCTCGATACCCCAATAGTGGGCCCACCTTTAGTAGTTTGTTTCAAGGCGCTACGCGTTTTCATGGCTTTGTCGCATTGGCCATTATTGGTCCCCTTTATGGAGATCATGGCATCACACTGGCGGCACTGGCATTGGCGATTATGATACCCGTACTCAATACCGCAAACGTGATTGTGCTGACTATTTACGGTAGCAATGACAACGTTGCCAATGGTCGTCAAATATTATTTCGTATCATCACCAACCCGTTGATATTGGGATGCGTGGTTGGCCTGACACTGAACTGGACTGGTATGCCCGATATACTTTTCAACACGATCGACATCGTTGGCAACGGTGGCCTGGGCCTGACGTTACTGGCCGTTGGAGCTGGATTAAGGCTCGATCAAATAGCCGGAGACAGACTATTAGTTACCGTTGGCGTGTTAATTCGCCTAATCGGGATGCCGCTAATGGTTATTGTCATGGCCTCGTTAGTCGGGCTAGAAGGTTTGCCTCGGACAGTCGCTATTATTGCTGGTGCAGTGCCAACGGCTGCGTCGGCTTATGTCATGGCACGTAAAATGGGCGGCAATGCTGACCTGATGTCTAATATCCTCACTTTCCAAGTGATCGTATCGTTCGTCACACTGCCACTATTTATTTATATTGCGGAGCAGTATTAGTTCATTAATGAGTCAACCAGCCAATCAGTAGGGTCATATGACAGGCGGCACAAGAACAAAATTACCAAAATGCTTTTTTTCTAAAAACAACTCCTGTGCCTGACGAATATCTTTTAGGGCAAACGTGCTTGCGACTAACGGCTTAATCTCCCCTCGTTCTATGTACGAAATTAAATTCGGGAACACGGGTTCATCCCAGGCAGTGCAACCGATAAGATTCAAATCCTTCAAATAGAAATGGCGCATATCCAGTGTCACCAATGGCCCAGCGATAGCCCCGGAAGACGCGTATCGACCACCCGGCTTCAACACTTTCAATATGGATCCAAAACCGTCACCTGCAACATTGTCAAATGCCACATCGACCGAACGATCACCTAATGCCTGGGTTAAGTCGGCGCCTCTTTCCAGTATTTGATCGGCGCCCAATTGTCGCAGATGACCAAACTTTGATGGACTCGATAATGCGATTACCTTAGCGCCACGGCGCTTAACTAATTGCACAACCGCTGACCCGACCCCACCCGAAGCACCGGTTACCAACACTGTATCGGCACTAGTAACGCTAGCGCGGTGAACCATATTCTCGGCAGTGCCATAAGCACAGGGAATAGTCGCTAGCTCAACATCGCTCCAGTCACAGTCGATTTTAAAGACCTCACTGGCTGGCACTACTACATATTGTGCAAATGCACCGTCAAAATCAGAAGCCATCCATCGGTTCTCAAACGAATTAAATCCATTGGTTCGCATACAGGCACGGACTAAAACTCGACTACCTACAAGAGGCTCAAACTCACTGGAGCATGCTTTCACTACTCGACCACAACAATCGGTGCCCTGGATGAAAGGAAATGGCGTCGACTCATTCCACCCACCATCTGTTACATGACTGTCTACATCATGGGATTCACCATTAGACGCCTGTTCAGTGCCCGTCGTCACTGAATCTGAATACCAGCCGAGTCGTGTATTAATTTCAGTATTATTAACACCCGCTGCTAGCACCTGGACTAACACTTCGCCTGCACTTAGTTCCGGTATAGGCACATCGCAATATTCAAGTCGCTCATAACCGCCAACACCGGTTGTCACCACAGCTTTCATAGTTGCACGGCGGTCGGTAATATCGAATCGCTGGTTATTATTCACTTTGTCTTCCTCTGGATGATGAGTTGAGGTATCGCCTGAATTGACGTTTGACACACCCTAGGTATGAAGTTAACTGAACGCAACCGATTCATCAAAATAAACCACAGTAGCATTAAGACTTATCCAAT
>JBLHGU010000236.1:0-7831 GCA_047615875.1 Parasphingorhabdus sp. | reverse complement strand
GAGTTGCTGGCAACCGTAAGAAAACGTTGAGTTGAGATATAGCTGACAATGTCAACGGGGCAGACTTAAGGTCGCTTACATTGAAACAGCCTATACAAGACTGTAGATAAACAAAAAGTTTCGTTAGAACGGCAATGTTTTAGCACATCCGCCACATACATTTATTGCAGTATGATTAGACAAGCTAAATCTCATCTGTAGTTTTTAATACCAAATAATTATCTATACGCAAGACTTTCATGGCAAACTTAAATTGATCAATCTTGAGAGCATGTTTGAGGTCAGATTCAGGAAAACTTCCTTCATCAGGTTCCGTAAACTTGATAGCAGCACGAGAACCCAAAACTCGATTTTGAATATCAGTAGTATCGAGTGGAGCTTTTAGCAAAAGACTTGCAATGTAATCGGCACAAGCAATATCTTCCTCACCGCCACCTTTTTCTCTCACTCCAGTTTCTACAAATGTGACACTCTCCGGGCAAAGTTTACTTATGCTCATTGCCGTCGGTGTAGCTACGCTTAAGCTTGCCACATATATATCTTTGGCATGAGCCGCGAGAACGGCTCCTTGTGATCCGGCTGTAGTTCTCAGAACTAATCTCTGGTTACTTAAATCAAGGAAAGCGATTGCTGAGGGTGAGTTAGGGAGGTCAAATCCCTCAACTGGATAACCGTCAACTTCTCCTACCAGCAATAGCTCAGGGTACTGCTGTTTAAGATTGAAAGCCTCATCTACAGTTGATACAAGGAAAATTTCCTCAGCCCCACGATCAAATGCATATGCGGCCGTTGTAAAAGCACGAAGAACATCAATAACTACAACGACACCTTCGGCCTCATGACAAGTCTCCAGAGTTTTCTTGTAAATCTTGATTTAGTTAACCTCCAGGTTAACGTAATCTAACGACAGCGCTAATGGGCGCCGCCCATCTGTGCCCCAGAGGGTCTCATGAATTCTTGCATGAAGTCTTTTTATCACTTCAGATTTTCTTCGAATTAGTTTCTTTGTGGGCATTGTTCTAGAACATGACGCCCGCATTAGCGGTCAATTGTTGAGAGCGGAGCGAGTGGTAATTAATCCGACTGCTTGCCCTTGTTATGTTGCAATTTTAGGTATTCCTTAAATTTAATCGGACTTTGCCGCTACGGCTTCAATCTCTATTAACCACCCTGGTTTAATAAGAGCAGGAACTAATAAGGTGGCTGAAGCGGGGCGAGCCTCGCCAAAATATCTGGCTCTTGCTGCACCTGCGACTGCAAGATCTTCTTCTCTAACGAGATAAGTCGTTATCTTAACCAAGTCTTCAACTCCCATATTCGCGGAGCTAAGAATTGCCACGATGTTTTGCCAAAGACACTCTGCCTGATCTTCGATACTTTCTGGCACTATCCCTTCGGGATTCGCACCTACTTCACCAGAAATGTACAGCATACGTGAACCAGGTGGGACTTCGACTGCATGGCTATAGGGACCGAATGGCTCGGCTACTGAATCTGGTGAGTGGCGCCTGTTCATTTGTTATTCTCCTTATTATTTAGGATTGGCATTAATGTGAATATAGTTCGTTATCTTCAATTCATCAAGAATCGTCTCGAAGGATACTCCTTGCAACATAACACCCATATAAAAGGCAGAGCATCAGCGACGTCCAGCGTAACGTAGTGGAGCGATCTTTGATGTGTTTGTTATGTATTTTCTATCATTTCGCTTAGTTTTTTACTAGCATTAAAATTCCGGCCTGTGGCAGGAACAGCTAAACAAGATTCTATATTTGCGGCCAATTTCGAACGACCAATTCCATCTGGGGCATATAAGTAAAACACTTTATCTATTAATAGGTATCCCTCTGATTCAGTAGATAACTTTCTTAATCTTTCAATACTTTCTTTGGGCTGTTCACTGCAAAAATAAAACGATTTGCTTTCTAATTCATTTGCATTACCAATACCATATAAACGGAAACATATCCGACACCAAGTTTTTCACAATCCAATAAGTATGCTTTCCAAAATAGTATTGTGAATAATCCAGGTGATTCTGCGCTGCTTGTTGATAGTATTTCCTGGCACGCGTTGGGAGTATTCCGCCTTGTTCGTAAAACACCTGATTCTTAGTTTCATCATTAGATAAATACTGTAGAACTATATATTTCAGCTGTTCTAATCTCACTTTTTCATGCGAATTCTAATTCACGTATCGTTCCATAAAACGACACACCTAAATTCAATACCTATTTCCCAGTCATTACTTCAATTTGGCTGGTAAAGGTTACGTCTTGCTCAACGCCCCAGCCCATTGAGACTGAATCTCCCAATACAACAATCTCGGGAGACTGTACCGATGCTTCATCGTCACGAACGCCCTGAGAATTCATTTGGAAAGTATTTTTGAATGCTCGTCCTTCAAATTCACACTCACCTGGACGCAAGGTGAAGATGACTTGTGGATCATACCTGGCGCACTCTGGCATAAACTGAATGAAGGTCTGGTCCCTATCGTAGTAATACTCTTGCATTACCAGTAAAAACTCGGCTGAAAGTCGAGTTGGAAAGCGCAGCACTAACTCGACTGCGCTTTCCATAGTTCCATTTGCAATCCCTCCACTTATAGCTACTGCTATAAGGAAGTGTGCAATTCCCTGCAAAACTGGTTGGCTAGCAGTCTGTATTTTATCCAGGATTGCTACGTGGCAATGTCACTTACCCAACGAAGGCACACGATGGGTGTCGTGGGCTATACATACATTTTTTGTTTCCATATAGAATTCAAAGCTATAGTCACCACCATCTCGCCCTATGCCAGACATTTTAACTCCGCCAAATGGTGAAGGGAGGTTGCGATTATTCTCGGAATTAACCCACAGCATTCCTACTTCCACCTGGCGTGCCAGGCGCATTGCACGACCCGTATCGGATGTCCAGATATAGCCAGCCAGGCCATAATCCGAATCATTAGCAATCGCCACAGCCTGTTCTTCTGTATCAAAACCAATAGATGTTAGAACAGGACCGAAAATTTCTTCACGGGCTATCTTCATACTGTTGTCGGCATTAATAAATAGCGTCGGCTGCACGAAGTTTCCATTGGCAACAGACTCGCCATCTATCAATTCAACTTTCTCACCACCCGCAGCAATCTCAGCGCCACCATCTTTAGCCGCCTGCATAAAGCTCATTACCTTGTCACAATGAGTCTGATGAATAAGTGGTCCGACATCCGTATCGGCGTCTAACGGATGGCCTACTTTGATATTGCCTACCCGTTCTATCACTGCATTAAGAAAACGGTCCTTTATGGAATTTTGAATGAGTAAGCGGCTAGACGAGGTGCATCGCTCGCCGTTAAGGCTGTATATCATGAATACTGCCGCATCCAGAGCCCGATCAAAATCAGCATCGTCGAAAACTATAACTGGGTTTTTGCCACCCAATTCGAAATGCACACGCTTTAAAGTGGGTGCGCCCTGCACCTGTATCATAGATCCAGTGCGGGTTTCCCCAACGAAAGCGATGGCTTTTATGGCCGGATGCTCGGTTAAAGCTTTGCCGGCGGTTTCCCCCAGGCCATTCACAGTATTCCAAACACCGTCGGGCAACCCTGCATCGCTGGCAATCTCGGCCAATAGAGCTGCTGTAAGAGGGCTAAACTCTGCGGGCTTATGAACCACAGTACAACCTGATGCCAATGCTGGCGCTATCTTCCAGGTTGATAGCATAAATGGTGTGTTCCAAGGCGTGATAATACCTACTGGCCCAATAGGCGAACGAATTGTATAGTTCGTATGTTCCGCCTGCATTAGCGATAAACCATTATTGGCTTCCGGTGCTTTATCTGCGAAGAAGCGAAAATTGGCTGCGCCACGTATTGCAGCTTGTTTCATAAAGCGAATAGCCTGTCCGGTATCACTAGACTCTACCAGGGCAATCTCTTCAGCTCGTTCAACGATTTTATCGGCGAAATGATGCAGTAGTTTTTTACGTTCTGCACCAGGCATATCTCGCCAATCCGGAAATGCATTTTTTGCAGCAGTACAGGCCGCATCAATATCACCAACACTACCTGCCATAACCGTACCCATTACAGAATTATCTACTGGGGATAAGTTTTCAAAAGTGGTGCCATCTGAGCCATTCGTCCATTGGCCATTGATAAAGTGGCCTAAGGTTGAATTTTTGAAAGGTACAAGAAACCTTGCGGCCTTTGCTTTATTGTCAGAAAACTCAGTCATAACTTTGCTCCATCGTCTTTAATTTTTCGATGTGAAATTTCGGGCGGAAAATATTGATGTCATACTTTTGGGAATTAAAATGCACTAGTAGTCAACGCCGTAAAATTCCTGCCACGAAACTATCGGAGTGATTAATGCACCAATGGACTCGATCTCACAACAAACACTATCGCCAGGCTGCATATCCACTACACCTTTTGGTGTACCCGTAGCAATGATATCTCCGGGACTCAAGGTCATTATTCGACTTAGGTATTCAATTACAAAGGGTACGCTAAATATCATGTCGGCCGTGGTACCTTCCTGAGTGATCTTGCCGTTAACTGTAGTAGTTAATTTCAAATTACTAATATCTGTAACATCATCACGATCAACCAACCAGGGGCCAATGGGGCATAACGAATCTCGGCTTTTGACTCTAAGATTGGGGCGGTAATAATTTTCAAGATAATCACGAATAGCAAAGTCATTGCATACGGTATAACCTGCTACGTAGTCCATTGCATTTTCTTGCGATACGTATCTAGCAGCTTTACCCATAACCACCCCAAGTTCGCACTCATAGTGCATGAAATCGATATCATCCGGGCGCGCAGCAGGCTGCAAGTGTCCGGTTAGTGTGTTTCGGCCTTTTAAAAACACCAATGGATCCGTAGGTGCCTTAAATTCCAGCTCGGATGCGTGATCGGCATAATTAAGTCCGAGGGCAAAGACCGTGCCTGGGTTAGCCACTGGTGGAAGCCAATTGATCTGATCCATGGCCAGCGTTTCTCCATATGAAGTTAGTAACGCACCGGTGTCTGCAACTGTTACATCAATAACGTTGTTGGAACCCTTTTTAGTTACACGCGCATGTCTCATGATTGCACCCCGACACTACCGATTGTGTTAACCAACTCACCAATCCCTTCAATAGAGCTTGCCACTCGATCACCGGGTTGAACGGTAATTCGGCTACCCGGAAAACCAGTCGCAATCACATCTCCGGACTGAAGAGTCATGATCCAGGAAATATCACTTATCAGACTAGCGATCGATCGCTGCAGACAATGCAACGGCATCCTGCCCTGTTCTACATCGTTCACTGATGTGGTGATATCCAGTGACTGCAAATTTTCCGTATGTTCTGCTGCCACCAATTCTGGTCCAACGGGTGCTGAGCCATCCTGGCACTTGCCACGAATATCTGGACGAAAATAGCTGCTTTCTGGCAAAGAGAAATCATGCATTAGAGTAACACCTGCTATAAAGGGACCGACTTCTCCAGAAGAAATTCTGCAGGCTCGTTTGCCAATAACGACTGCCAGGCTGGCACCAATCACGCATTTCGTGGCGGGTTGTCCATCTTCGCCGAGCAACCAGGGCAATGTTGCGCCGTGAACATTGAAGGTATTTACCGGCTTAAAGTACAACACTGGTTGTCGTGGTGCTTGCTTATGTGGTGGTTCTGAAAACTGCTCCTCTAGCTGAATAAGCTGCCTGCTATCATTCAAAGCAACACAGATTAGTTGGCCCTTTAATATTGGGTGTTGTGCAATCATCAAGAATTTTCCTCATTTTTATATTGCTTAACCAGAGCACGAACTCCGCTGGCAAGCACAACTACATCAATCCCCACGCCCACATAATGAGCACCTCTTGCAATATTTTTCTCAACATCATTGTTTGTGGAACTTAAAATTCCGGCAAACTTACCCGCCGATCGAATCTTTGCCAAAGCGTCAGTAATAGCACTTTGCACATCGGCATGGCCAGGATTGCCTGGATGGCCTAATGATGCGGATAAATCTGCTGGACCAATAAATACTGAATCCACACCGTCGACTAATAATATTTCATCCAGATTATCCAACGCTGCTCGAGATTCGATTTGAACGATCAGAAATACCTCATCATTGGCGTATTTCACGTACTCGCCAACATGGGTCCAACGTGATGCCCTGGCCAAAGCCGCCCCGACGCCACGCACCCCATCAGGCGGATAACGTGTTGCCCTGACCATTTCTTCGGCCTCGGCCGCGGTTTCTATCATAGGGATTAGCAGCGTCTGAGCGCCTATATCCAATAGCTGTTTAACTATGGCAGCGGTTCCCATCACAGGTCTAACAATAGGAGCTACATCATACGGTGCCACTGCCTGCAGATGAGCCAGCATTTGTTGTAAATCAATGGGCGAATGCTCACCATCAATCACTAACCAGTCAAATCCGGCTCCTGCGCATATTTCAGCGGAGGTCGTACTGGGTATGCCCTGCCACAACCCGTATAACGGCTGGCCTGATAGCAAAGCTTGGCGAAATTTATTTTTTGGCATGTGCATATTTATGCTCTATTTACTTATTCGAAACTGACTGAGACGGTGCCTAGAGATCCATAATCAGCATGAAAGGTATCACCCTTGCGAACTGGCACAGGCCGCGTAAATGATCCAGCAAGAATAATCTGACCGGGCTCCAATGCAACGCCATGGGGTGCGAAACGACGGCATACCCAGCCAATACCATTAGCAGGATGCCCTAGCACGCCGCCAGCAAGACCGGTTTCTTCAATCTGACTATTTTGATACAACATGGCACCGGCCCAGCGTAAATCCATCTCAGTAGGCTTTATGGGTCGGCCACCGAGAATAACTCCGGCATTGGCAGCATTGTCGGAGATGGTATCGTAAATTCTGCGTTGATAACCCGACTCAGGATCTGTTCTCTGAATTCTCGCGGCAATTAGTTCCATGGCAGGCATTACATAATCAGTGGCATTTAAAACATCTACTACGCTAATGTTTTCACCCTCGAGTCGATGTTTTAGAATAAATGCCAGCTCTACTTCCACGCGCGGGTCCAGGTAATCATCCGCCTTTAGCGTACTACCATTTGGCACATTCATACTGTCCAGCAACACACCATAATCTGGCTCATCTATATTCATGGCCATTTGCATGGCGCGGGAAGTCAGACCAATTTTATAGCCAATAACCGACTCCCCATCTGCAATCTTTTTGCCAACCCAGTGACTTTGAATCGCATAGGCGTCATCCATTGTCATCTCTGGAAACTGCCTGGTTAATGCCGGCATTTGTTGTCTGGCTTTTTCCGCCCGGTAGAGATTTTCTGCAGCGGTGGTTATGTCCTGTTTTTGTAACATAGTGAATTTGACTCTTTCAATATAGAAAATTACTTAACATGTTAAGTAATTTTATGCCTGAACGACTTCCTGTCAATAGAGTAATACGACTAAATCAATTCACAGGCAGGCATTGCCAACCATAATAATCTATACACTTTGTGGGAGCTTAAATACCTTTCTAAGTTTCTTGTATAGTTGAATAGCGGAGATTTAACGCCGGGCTCTAGAGTCGTCGATATTCAACTATTATTCGCTAGCTACAGCCGATACGAATTTAAGGTAAACCGCTATTGCCAGTCTGTCCTCTTCCGTTAGCTTCGCGGTATTTTCCACTACCTCTGCCATCGAGCCTCCCACTGCATCATATTCTGGGGTGAATCCGTTCTCGAGATAGCTCGCAATATCTATTTCTTCCCAGGCACCGATTCCATCTTTATGCGGAGTGATATTCGGAATGCTGCCCTCTCCATCCGGGTTAT
>JBLHGU010000235.1:0-7840 GCA_047615875.1 Parasphingorhabdus sp. | reverse complement strand
CCCGGTAATGTTTCTTGGCTACTGGAATCGGCAACAAGCCACCAAGGACAAGTTCATCGGGTCCTGGTGGGGTACGGGTGATGTCGGCTATCGAGATGACGATGGTTATCTCTGGTTCGTGGGGAGAAAAGATGATGTGATTTCCAGTGCCGGCTATCGAATAGGACCTACAGAGATTGAGGATTGCCTGCTTAAACATCCTGCAGTGTTACAGGCGGCAGCCATTGGCAGTCCAGATGAATTGCGCGGCAATATAGTAAAGGCATTTATCGTATTAACTGATGGATATAAACCAGATGAATCTCTGAAATCAGAAATACAAGATACCGTGCGCAACAACCTTGCGGCCTACGAATACCCGCGAGAAATTGAATTTCTGTCTGAATTGCCTGTAACAACTACAGGCAAAGTTAGAAGAGTTGAATTAAGACGCCTCGAGATTGAGAAAAAAGCCAATTCCTCTGAGGTATAATCATGCCATTCCCCGGCTACTTGCCCGGGTATAAGTTGTCTTTTGTATAACCTACTGTGAAAAATATCGAGTTTAAATTGCCTATTCCTATTCAATCTGTTTTCGTAATCGCCGAGGCTGGCGTGAATCATAATGGTGATGCCGATCTTGCCGTAGAGCTAGTTGAAGCTGCCATCGATTCTGGGGCGGATGCGATAAAGTTTCAGACGTTTAGCGCCGACGAGGTGGTAACACAAGATGCTGAGAAAGCTGAATACCAGAAGCGTCAAACAGGGGAAGCATCGCAGTGGGAGATGCTGCGGGAACTGGAACTGCCTCGCGAATTGCATTTTCAATTGAAAGACATCTGTGAGCAGGTGGGTGTCGAATTCATGAGTACGGCATTTGATGAGAAGAGCCTGGAATTTCTGGTAAAAGAGGTTGGTGTCAAACGTCTAAAAATACCTTCTGGTGAAATTACTAATGGGCCATTTCTGTTAGAACATGCCCAAACGGGACTCGATTGTATTGTGTCTACTGGAATGGCAAATCTTGGTGAGATTGAAGAAGCACTAGGAGTTTTAGCATTTGGTTATCTGGCAGGTTCCAAAAGTCCTGGCCGAAATGCCTTCCGTGAAGCATATCGTTCACGACAAGGGCAAGATTTGCTTAAACAACATGTCTCCTTACTACATTGTACGACCGACTATCCGGCAGCCTATGAGTCTTTGAATCTGCGCGCCATGGACACCATGGCTTCGGCTTTTGAATTACCAGTTGGATATTCAGATCACAGCATTGGACTGGCAGTTCCCCTAGCAGCGGTCGCCCGAGGTGCGTGTATCATAGAAAAACATTTTACTCTGGACCGAAACCTTCCTGGCCCGGACCATAGCGCCTCACTTAATCCAGGCGAACTGACGCAAATGGTAGCGGGTATTCGAGCGGTTGAATCTGCCTTGGGATTTAGTGAGAAAATGGCCTCCGACGGTGAATGGGCGAATATTCCCATTGCACGACGTAGTTTAGTGGCCGACAATTCTATAGAAACTGGTGAATCATTTAGTTCAAAGAATCTTGGTATTAAAAGACCTGGTCATGGAATTTCTCCGATGGAATATTGGGATCATCTTGGGCGGTCGGCGGCAAGAAAGTATGACAAAGACGAACTTATCGGTGATTAATTTGTTGTTCGGAATTTTTAGCAATTTTTATTCCAGCTTATTTCAAACTGAGACTATATGAGTAGCATAAATTGGCAGCAGACAATGCTAGCGCCTTTTGCCACTATGGCAGACGCTATTCGTGTTATTGATTCGAGTCAATTGAAAATTGCCTTTGTCTGCGACGAGGCTGGCCTTTTGAAAGGCACTGTTACCGATGGAGATGTACGCCGTTCGTTGATTAAGGGGATGGGGCAAGATAGTTCAATTGTGCCCATAATGAATTCTCGACCAATAACAATTGGTATTGACGCAGATCGGGATGTTATTCTGAATTTGATGCGCAATAAAAAGATTGTGCATTTGCCCATAGTCGATGACTCCGGCATATTGATTGGCCTGGAAACCCTGGAGCATCTGACCGAACAGGAAAAACTGGAAAACCCTGTTTTTCTAATGGCTGGTGGATTTGGTAAACGCCTTTATCCGCTGACTCACGATGTGCCCAAGCCCTTGTTGAAAGTTGGTTCGAAACCGATTCTGCAAACTATTATCGAACAATTTTTGCATTACGGTTTTTCGCGATTCTTTATGTCAACTCACTACAAAGCAGAAATGGTTGCTGATTATTTTGGCGATGGTTCGAGTTGGGGGGCGAGCATCGAGTACATACAAGAGACTCAGCCGCTAGGAACAGCAGGAGGGCTTGGCCTATTAAAGGAACAGGATAGACAGCAATCTATGATCGTTATGAATGGTGATCTGCTGACTAAATTAAATTTCACTCAGTTGCTTAAGTTTCATGAATCGGCAAATGCTGTTGCGACAATGTGTACGAGAGAATATTCCTATACTATTCCCTATGGTGTGGTTGGTATTAGCAATGGAATTATTACTGGTATCGAAGAAAAGCCAGTTCGACAGCAGGCTGTAAATGCGGGAATATATGTTCTTGGGCCAGAGATGTTAGCCAAAATACCCCGCAATACCAGGGTCGATATGACGACCCTACTGCAATCGAATATTGACGCGGGACAAAGGGTGACCACTTTTCCTATCCATGAGTATTGGCTGGATATTGGCCGCATGGAAGATTTGGAACGGGCCAACCACGATATGGCGATTGAGTTCTAGTATGTTGAAGATCGCTGCTTTGAAGCGTCGAATAAAGCAACATCTCGTCGATTTATACAATGCAATTGTATATTTTTTAATCGGTGTCAAAATTAAGTTGCTAAATATTGTTCCGACTCTAAAATCCTGGCACCGATTATATATAAAAGATCAGATAGAATTTTTCAGAACAAGGGATAAAAATTTAAAGCTGAGCTTCCGACCGTTTTATATGCATTCGTTGAACGAGTTGCCATGTCTGCCAATCAGCAATGAAGAAGAGCACGGATTGTGCCTTCATATAGATCAACAGATAATTACCGAACGGCAGTTTGCTTTTAGTGATTCTGGTTATTTAGCAGGCAAACCTGGTTTGGTCTATAAATCCTCTATTTGGATGTTTCCACAGTATTCGCTTTATGATGTTGATATTTATGAATGTCATGGGAAAATGGCATATAACCACTATAATTACTATCATGATGTCGTGGATTTCTATTTTCACGCCTACCTGGCTAAAAAGGCCGGCAAGAACCTGCCGATCTTACAAATGGAAATGCCACGCCCCTATCAACGTAGTCTAGAACAGATTATGTCTCGACTTGAGCTTAAGGCATTATGGTACCCGTCAAGACTATGTAGGCTCCAGGTAAAAAATTACTATTGTTATAAATCCAGTAAAGTGCGAATTCCTGAGTACCCCTTTAACAGTGATACGCCATTATTTGATAGCTTTAGAACGTACATAAACGCGATCAGTGATGTAGTTGTGCGAAGAGAATCACCTTATGGTCGCATGATTTATACAACACGTCGCCAGTCGCGCCGAGTGCTTGATAATAATGTCGAGCTGGAAGAGTATTTTTCAAATAAGGGTTTCGATGTGGTCAACTTCTCTAATCATAGTGTCGAAGAACAAATAAACATCGTACGAAATGCTGAAGTAGTTGTCGGCTTGCATGGAGCGAATTTAACCAACGTGGCCTTTATGTTCTCAGGGACTACCGTAGTGGAAATTATGCCATCCAAGAAAGTCAAGGACGACGCCTATAAACGACTTTCCTTTATAGCCGGACTAAATTATTGCCGAGTGCCGCTGGAAGGCAGCGGCAACATAGGCAATGTAGAGTTAACCGGTAAAAATGTTATGAGAGTTATCAGTTCATTGTAATTATTAGCTCTGTTGTGAGACCATTCGACCCAAATCACGACCGCCAAGTAAATGCATGTGAATATGCGGTACTTCCTGATGGCCATCTGCACCACAGTTAATTATCAGACGATAGCCCGAGTCAGAGATACCCTCGCTTTCGGCAATTTTCCGTGCTGTAATTAGCATACGGCCGAGTGCCATTTCGTCTTCCGCTTCGACTTCAGTAACTGAAGGGATTGGTTTATTAGTAACGATTAAAGCGTGGGTTGGAGCTTGCGGGTTTATATCTCTGAATACGGTGACATACTCATCTTGATAAATCGTGTCAGAAGGAATTTCTTTATTGATAATCTTAGTGAATAAGGTGCTTTCGATCATAATTTTTAGACGTCTGTGATTTGAAGAATTTATTTGTTGTTGATTGTCGCTAAATTTCAAAAATATTTCCAAGGGTTGTTGCCATGTCCAGTTTTAAAGCATTTCGAATTCACCAGAAAGAAGGCGGTATCCAATCTGGTTTCGAAGAATTACAGGTAAGTGATCTAACCGATGGCGATGTGATCATTAAGGTCGCTTATTCCAGTGTAAATTACAAGGATGCGTTAGCAGCAACCGGTAAAGGGCGTATTTTGCGCAATTATCCCTTGAATGGGGGTATCGATCTGGCAGGAATTGTGGAAAGCAGTCAGGACTCCCGGTTTAAGGCTGGAGATAAAGTCCTGGTTGTTGGGAGTGGCTTATCTGAGAATCTCGATGGCGGTTATGCAGAAATTGCCAGGATTCCAGCCAACTGTATTGTACCGCTTCCTGAAAATTTGACTCTATTTGAGACTATGGTGCTGGGAACTGCAGGATTAACAGCAGCTCTGGCAGTAATGAGAATGGAGCAGATGGGGCAACACCCGGATATGGGTGCGATTGTAGTAACCGGTGCCACAGGAGGTGTGGGGAGTATTGCCACTAATATTCTGTCGGCCCGTGGTTTCGATGTCGTTGCTTTTACCGGAAAGCGGGAACAGCATGATTATTTGCGTAGTTTGGGTGCCAGGGAGATTCTGGATCGAATAGCTTTTGAAATGGGCACTCGAACCCTGGAGAGAGCAAGCTGGGGCGGTGCGGTAGATAGCGTAGGCGGCGAAGTTCTGTCGTGGCTAGTTCGCACCACTAAGCCCTATGGCAATGTCGCATCTATTGGACTCGCGGGCGGCCATAAACTGGAGCTGACAGTTATGCCTTTTATATTGCGTGGCGTTTCCTTACTCGGCATTAATTCTATTGAAATGCCTGTGGCGATGCGAGATGAAGCCTGGCGACGATTAGGAGCTGATTTGAAACCAACCCACCTCTCGACAATAGCGACACGTACCATAGCCTTTGATGAGTTACCAAAGGCCTTCGATTTATTTCTTGATGGTGGTGTAACCGGTCGTACTGTAGTTAAAATTGGCATAGGTGGGAAGGATTGACAATGTCAATGGCATCAAAATATACACCGTCTCGTGCTGATTATTACCACTGGAATCGAGTGACTACTCGCTGGGCCGATAATGATTGTTATGGGCACGTTAATAATGCAGTGTACTACACCTACATTGACTCCGTAGTAAACCAATACTTGATAGAAAACGCCGGACTGTTGCCGCAGACCAGTCCCATTATAGGATTAGTTGTACAATCCACATGCCAGTACAAGGGCTCCTTTGCTTATCCTCAGAATATTGATGCAGGGTTAAGGGTGCTTAAGCTGGGAAATAGCAGTGTTGAATACGAAGTGGGAATGTTTTCAGAAGATGATGAAGTTGCCCGTGTATGGGGTGGGTTTGTACATGTATTCGTTGAGCGTCAGAGTCAGAAACCTATCGCAATACCTATTGAAATGAGAAGCTCCTTATCCAGTCTGGCAGCATAAAAAGCTATCAGATAAATCAATTAGTAGGCCGAAGTAGTAGTAATGTATAAACGAGATATGACCTCCGATCAGTTTCTGAGCTGGGAAAATAAAGCGATAACCCTAATGGGTATGTCCGGGGTAGGGAAGACAACCCTCGGTAATAAGTTACCGGGCAGTAGTTGGTATCATTATTCAGGAGATTATCGACTGGGTACCCGCTATATGGATGAGGCAATTCTCGACAATATAAAGTTAGAGGCAATGCGAGTGCCGTTTCTGGCGGAATTATTGCGAACGGACTCTATTTACATTTGTCATAACATTACGATAAATAATTTGAATCCGATTTCAAGTTATCTTGGGAAAATTGGCGATCCGGCTAAAGGAGGTCTGGATGTTGATGAATTCAAGGCACGTCAAAGCCTTCATATGGTGGCAGAAACCGCTGCAATGTTTGATATGGAGATATTTTTAAAGAAAGCTAGAGAGGTCTATGGATTCGCTCATTTTGTCAACGATGCGGGTGGTAGTTTGTGTGAGCTGGGTCGAGATGATGTTTATGAGATGCTTGCGCGGAGATCATTGATTGTTTACCTGAAAGCTTCTGATGACATGCTCGATGCACTGATTAATCGGGCTCTAGTTTGTCCAAAACCGATTTACTACCGCCCGGAATTTCTCGATCAGAACCTCGCAGAGTATCTATCAAGTATGCATTATGAAAGCAGTAACGAAATGGACCCTGATGATTTTGTACGTTGGATATTTCCACGGTTGGTGAAATATCGGTTGCCTCGCTATGAGAATGTTGCGGCTCAGTATGGGGTAACAATAGATGCGAGACGTATACAAGATCTGGCAAATGAGGGCCAGGTTATAGATCTGATATGTGAAGCTCTCGATGCCCAGGTTTGCCAGACAGTAGAAACCTTATGCCGTTAGTTGCTAATAGCGGATTACCTGGTTTTCAGCGCCTGAAAGATGAAGGAGAGGAAGTGCTGGAATCTGGTCGAGCAGCTACACAGAATATTCGTGAACTGCATGTTGGTTTGTTGAATATGATGCCAGATGCCGCTCTGGAAGTTACCGAAAGGCAGTTTATGCGGCTGGTTGGCAGCTGTAATAGAATCGCACAGTTTTATATTTACCCGTTTACATTTCCCGAAATTCCACGCGGAGATGCCGCTAAAGCGCATATTGAGAATTACTACTTCGACGTTGATGACTTGAAAAAGCAAGGGCTGGATGCCTTAATAATAACGGGTGCAATTCCTCAAAATGAGCTGAATGAGGAACCATTTTGGGAGCCGTTGAGTGAAGTGCTCGACTGGGCTGCAGAAAATGTAACTTCGACCTTGTGTGCTTGCCTCGCAACCCACGCCACGATGAAGTATTTCTGGGACCTAGATCGCACACAACTTAGTGACAAGCAATGGGGGGTTTACCCTCACCGGAGAACCTCAGATCATCCTATTACTCGAAATATAAATAGCCGATTTGATGTGCCGCATTCTCGTTTCAACGAAATTTCAAGACATGCAATGGAACAGAAAGATATTAAAGTATTGATCGATAGCGATGAGGCAGGTGTTCATTTGGCCACGAGCCCGGACGGCTTTCGGTTTGTATTTTTTCAGGGGCATCCTGAGTATGATCAAAATAGTCTGCTGAAGGAATATAAAAGGGAAGTTAACCGTTTCGTGAATGGTGAGCGGCCGGATTATCCACCCTACCCGGCTAACTACTTCAACGACCGGGGTAGGGCACTACTTGATCAATATCAGGAGTTGCTTTTAGCTGCTGAAGATCCTCAGCAGGTTCTGCAGTCATTTCCTGAAGGCGAGGCATTGTGTGGTACCGAATACACCTGGGGAGATACCGCCAAGATTGTGTTTAGCAACTGGTTAGGTCTGGTTTATCAAACTACCGGTGTTAGTCGATTTAGCCCGTTTATGCTGGGTGTGGATTCTGCCGATCCACTGGGTCTTGGTCAGACCGAGTCAGCATCGGACGATTAAGGAAATCTAGCTCCAGCATAGCGTCATGTAAAGTGAATCGATGATAGACAG
>JBLHGU010000234.1:0-7980 GCA_047615875.1 Parasphingorhabdus sp. | reverse complement strand
TGTTTCCAATAGGCTTACCCACTCGCACAAAACGGCGACTAAGTTGCTTTTTGGAAATCACCCAGACCATATCCAGCTGGCCGTAATTATGCACATAGGCCGCTGGTATCACCACCTGCTCTGCTGAACCCTGATTAATCTCCATTCGGGCGAACATGCCGGGCAATAGCGCCTGATCAAACTGGATATCAGCTTTGACAATAAAGCTTCTGGCGTTGGGATCGGCGGCCGGTACCAACTCAGAAATGAGCCCCGCGACAGATTTGTTGAGGGCTTCAAGTTTGACCGTGACGCGTTGGCCGATTTTCAAGTTAACCGCCAAAGACTCCCGTACATTGGCCTCAACTAACAGGGAGAGGGGATTGTACAAAGACAGCAGTGGTTGACCGGGTGAGGCGATATTACCAGGCTCAGCACTGCGATCAACGATACGCCCATCGATGGGTGAAACAATGTCGCTGTAACTCAAGGCGGTAAGCGCCTCTTTTTCAGATTGATTGGCCGCCTGCAGATCAAAACTCAATCGACTGAAGTTGGCCTGCGCTTTATCAAGGTTGCTGTTAGAAGCTAAGCCCTGTTGTTTTAGGTTTTTGGTGCGTTTTAGATTGGATGTGGCCTCATCCAAGAGCGCTTGTATAGAAGCGACTCTGGCCTTGGCTTGAGCAATATGTGCTTTAAGTGTGCTGTTTTCCAGGGAAATCAATGCCTGGCCTTTTTCGACCCGGTCGCCAGCGCGTACATGGATTTTCTCAATGCGCGCCATAATGCGGCTGGCAACTAGGGTGGTTTCCCGAGCTTTGATTCCAGCGGGCACCGATTCTATTAGGGGGAAGGGACGCGCCACGACTACAAGGGTGTCTTGTACATTAGCCGGGGTCAAACTGATGGTGTTCGGTGCAATCTTGCTGGAAAATAAGCCTGCCATCCAGGCGATTATCAGGAGAAGAGTGAGTCCGGCTAGGATCGGCAGGACGATTTTCTTGATGGCTAAAGTATTCATAGTTTACCCTCGTTTGAAAGTGTCTGAAGTGGAGCTGAGCGTGGCTCTGAGGGGGCATCTGAAAACACCAGAAAATAGACCATTGGCACCACAAATAATGAGAATGCCGTCGATGCTACAATGCCGAATATGATAGCCAGTGCAAGGCCACTAAATACGGGATCGAGGGTGATAATTAAATTACCCAACAAAGTCGTGCCGGCTGTTAGCAATACAGGTCGCATGCGCACTGCACCCGCTTGCAGCAGTGCCTCTCTTATCTTCATGCCTTCACTGCGTGCCAAGGTTATAAACTCAACTAATATTAGAGAGTTACGTACTACAATGCCGGCGAGAGCAATCATTCCTATCATTGCGGTGGCCGTAAATAAAACCGGATCCGGGGCATCGCCAATCACCCGTTCGCCAAACTGATTCATCAGCCAGAAACCCGGCATAATGCCGATGATAGTTAAGGGAATTGCTGACATGATTATCAACGACAGGGCCGTACTGGATGTTTGAAATCTAAGCACGAAAAAGATACCTACAAGGGCAAACGCAAAGGCAATGCCCATATCGCGGAAAACATCCAGAGTGATTTGCCACTCGCCCTCGCCAGAGAAGGTAATATCCGTGCCCTTGGGGAGTTGCCAGCTGATGCCTCCACCAGAAGAGAGGTAACTTCGGCTCTGCCAGTCATTAGACTTAACACTCCCGTTTTGCTTCTCTTCCAGTCCTCTGTCACTGCTAATGTCAGCGATGACCTCGGCCGGTGTGCGACCTGACAACTCGGCCGTTACGTAAATAACTGGTTTGAGATCCTTGTGCATGATGGCTTGTGAAGCCTTAAGAGATTGCCATTTCCCCAATTCTGCCAGACTAACCAGGGGTTGGGGGGCAGGTACCAGGCCAAAACCTGCATCTTGCTGAGCCACTCCAAAACGACCCTTTACTTCCAATGCATAGAGATCGCTGGGTTTATTTCCCTGCGCAAAGGGCAATTTCAATTCTATCGGCACGGGGCTGGCTTCGTTTTCCTGTTGATAGGTGCCGGCCATCAGCCCAGATACCCCAAGACGGATGCTTTGATTTACATCGGTAGTAGAAATGCCTGACAAGGCAGCCTTTTGTTTGTCCACGATAAAACGCCTGACCTCTTGCTCTGCACTGATACTTGAATCTACTTCTACCACGTGGGGCTCTTGCTTCAGACGCTTTATGACTGTTTGAGCGGCCTGCATATGGGTAAGGTGATCGATAAAAGGCTCGGCATATATCTCGGCGACGAGGGTGCTGAGTACGGGGGGCCCGGGCGGCACTTCTACGATCTTGATAACAATGTTGTCGCTTTGTAGAGGCTTAAGCAGTTTGCGCAAACGCAGCACCACAGCATGGGATTGATGTTCCCTTAGGGTTTTATCTATCAAGATAACTCGAAGCTCTGCCAGGTTGGGCATCGCGCGTCTGTAATATTGCCTGACCATACCGTTGAAATCTATCGGTGAGGGTTCGCCTACATAGGCGGCGACGGTCTTCACTTCTGGCAACTGCTTTGTTATGGACAATACCTGCTTGGCCATGGCGGCACTTTGTTCAAGGGTAGCCGACTCAGGCATATCGATCAGTACCTGGATTTCGTTCTTATTGTCAAAGGGCAGCAGTTTAAGGGGAACGCTGCGAATTACCGGCAAGCTAGCGGCGGCAATAAACATCACAAGTACCAGCCATAAGCCCACTTTTACCCGTGTTTTACTGGCGATAAGCGGTGCTAACCATCTATGATATATATGTTCCTTTTCGCTGTCCTGTTGCGCCATAGGCTTTAATATGCGTGAAGCCAGCCAGGGGGTAATCAAAAATGCTACCAGGGTAGACACTAACACGCTGATCGGCACATTGAAGGCCATCGGCGCCATATACGGCCCCATCATGCCGGTGATAAACGCCAGGGGAATAAACGCCAGCATTATAGTGATGGTCGACATGATGAGGGCAGGGCGTATCTCTGACATGGCTGCGACAATGCTGCTGTTCTTATCTCCTTTAGAACGCCTAAGAAAACGACTGATATTGTCTATCCCGGTGATGGGATCGTCTACCAATAACCCTAAGGAAAGAATGAGTGCAAAGAGGGTAACCCGATTAATGGTATAACCAAAAGCCAAATCCAGTAGCAGGGTGATGCCATAACATACAGGCACCGCCAAGCCGACCACAATAGCTGAACGCCAGCCTAAAAAAATACCGATAAACACCACTACGGTAAATATTGCGAAGCCCAGACTGGATATCAGATTGCTTACTTTCTCATCAGCGGTTTCACCATAGTCTCTTAGTACTTCAAGTTTGACTTCGTGAGGCAGAAGGGTGGTTTTTAGCTCCGATAGTTTATGAAATATGGCGTCGACAACTGTGACCGCATTGCTGCCTTTTTGCTTAGCAACACTGACGGTGACCATCGGATGTTGCGTATGAGCCACAGCGGATGATTCACCATTTGCGGCAAATTCGAGCCATTGATAGGCTTTTACTTCTTGCGGCCCATCTTTAATCTTAGCAACATCTCTAAGCAATACGGCTTTACCGTTCACTACGTTGACCACAAGGTTTTCCATTTCATCCAGGCTGCGGATCACATCACCCGTTTCAATCAGTACTGACTTGCGCTCAACAATCAGCTGACTAGTTTTTAACAGTTCGTTAGACGCGCCAATGGCATTGTATACGTCCAGCACGCTGGTTTGGCGCGCAGCCAATGCCTGAGGATCCATCAATATCTGAATGTGTCGGGCACGGCCGCCGACAACTTTTACCTCACTGGTATACTCAATACCCTGCAATAGGGTTGATACCTCCTGGGCAAAACGTCGCAATTCAAAATCGGTGTATAAGGAAGGCTCAGTGCTATACAAGCCCAGTACCAGAATCGGGACGTCATCTACCTCGATCGGCTTTAGCATCCAGTTTGCCACCACAGATGGGATAACATCTTCATTGGAATAAAGTTTATTGTAGGTATTTAATAAGGCGTCTTCTCGGTTTTCACCTACATAGAAGCTCAGGGTTACGCTGAGTCTGCCATCCATGGAGCTAGAGTACACATGCTCAACACCGGGTATTTGGGTTAACAATTTCTCTAGCGGGATTGTGGCCTGACGCTCCACCTGACGGGCCGATAAATTCGGCACCTCTACCCACACATCAATCATGGGCACTACTATTTGAGGCTCTTCTTCCCGGGGGGTGAAATTAAGTGCAATCGCCCCGGAAATGACAGCAAATAAAAATAGAAATAAGGGCAGACTACTGGTTAAGGAATAATTAACTAGCTTATCTATTGGATGCATTATCACGGCTCACGTTTCTTTTTGCGTAAAGAAACACTCATAAAGTGTTTTGATGATATCTTTTACTCGCAGGTCGCCCACTGAGTAATAAATGCTTTGGGCATCACGTCTTGTGGACACCAGATTATGCTTACATAAAGCGGCCCAATGTTGCGATAGGGCTGACTGGCCAAGCTGTATTCGCGGGTTTAGTTCTGACACACTGCACTCTTTGTCGATTAAGGTACAAAGGATCATCAGGCGATTATTATTCGCTAATAATTTCATAAACGATTCTGCCTCAGCTGCATTGGTGGAAAATTGATTTAGATCCATTTTGTGTAATTCCAGGCTCGGAAACTGATAGTAGGGGTTGGTATACTACATACATTATATTAGAATTGTCTAATATAATGTATGTCTAATATATATACGTGAAGAAATCTATTAAGAAAGTAACTGCAGTGTTAAGGTTATTTCCTAGAGTGATGTTATTGCTGTCGCTCGTTTTAACTTTTTTTGTGCATGCCAATTGGCTGTATTTCACCAATTGCATCGCAGTTAATTTGATCCAGTTGGCCTTTACCAACTGGAGTCCGATGATGACTATGATTAAAAAATCAGGCTTAGAGGAGTAAGTGATGTTAAAAACAATCCCTGAATTGTTGCAAGAAACAGCAAGCAAAGTGCGTCGCATAAATTCAGAAGTAGCAGCAAGTGAGCGAGAAAAAATAAGGGCTTGCTAATCGATGTACGTGAACCTGCGGAACCTTTGGCAAAGGGGGCTGCGGGAGGACGCCGATGCAAACACTGCTCGACGCCAAATCAATCTGGAAGGAAAAGTTTTTGAACTAAACTTAATCTAACAGTCGGTTGCTGATAAACGGGTAACTGTCAGATTGGGTTTGAACTTCTACATATTAGAGATCCACATACTCCATACGTCAGAGTTTAAGCTAAATAATTACGATTGCTGTAGCCATCGACACCGTTTCTCACAATGCCGCTTATTCGTTCTACATATATGCCATTACAATATTCAGAGTTAAATCAAACTGTCGCAACTGCGTAGAGTTTTCTTTTGTAAAATCCTACTACAAATCTGTCGATGGAATCTGCTTAACAGTGTAAATTACACTAGATGCCAACATCAAAGTTCAATTTTCCCAAGCTCAACGTAGGCCTCTGGCTCGGGTCCATGCTGTTTTTTGTTGTATTGCTGTTACCTATATTCCCAAGCGATAGCACACAAAGAATGACAGCCATCGCTGTACTTATGATCACGTTGTGGCTGTCCGAAGCACTACCACTGGCGGCCACCGCATTGCTCCCACTGCTTTTGTTTCCGTTTTTTGGCATTACCTCTGGTAAAGAAGTAGCCTCGGTGTACATGAATTCCACTATATTTCTATTCATTGGCGGTTTTGTTTTAGCGCTTTGTATGCAACGTTGGAATTTACATGCGCGTATAGCCCTGCGCATTATCAGTTGGTTTCATGGCAGCGCGCGATTGATGGTTTTAGGTTTTATGCTTACCAGTGCCGGACTTTCAATGTGGATATCCAACACCGCTACTGTAACGATGCTATTACCCATTGGTCTGGCTGTTCACGCACGATCATCACAGTACCTTTCTGATTCAGAAAAACAGGGATTACTAACTGCGTTGATGATTGGTATCGCGTACGCGTGTTCAATAGGTGGCGTTGCTACCCTGATCGGTACACCGCCGAATATGGCAATGCAACGTATTTTTGAAATCACCTTCCCGAGTGCCCCCGAAATTACATTTACGCACTGGTTTTTATTCGCTTTACCCCTCTCTATAAGCATGTTGTTTATTACCTGGTGGGTAATTACTACCCGCTACGCGGGAAAAAACTTCACCAGCCTAGCGCAGCCAGAAACAAATATTGAAGCAAGAAAGCATCCCATGACTTATGAAGAAAAAGTCGTTGCAATCATTTTCTCTTTGACTGCATTTTGCTGGATTTTCAGAAGTGATATTGGTGTGGGAAGTTTTGTTATCCCAGGATGGTCGCGCCTGTTGGAATACGCCAATCTGATGAATGACGGCACGGTCGCTATTGCTGCCGCCCTGCTTTTATTCGCCATACCTACAAGTGATAAAAAAACGTTTAAACGCATCGCAGACGCTGAAATAATTGCAAAACTTCCCTGGAATATTGTACTGCTATTCGGCGGCGGTTTCGCTTTGGCAAAAGGATTTACCACCAGCGGCTTGTCGGAATTTATAGGTCAACAGTTTATTGGTCTTAAGGATACGGATACCCTGTCTTTAATCGCTGGCATTTCTTCGATGGTGGTATTTCTTACAGAGGTGACTTCCAATACCGCAACTGCGGAAATGCTGTTGCCACTGGTCGCTTCTGTTGCCAAAGCGATAGAGCTTAATCCGCTGTTGCTTATGCTGCCAGTTACGCTTTCAGCATCCATGGCATTCATGATGCCTATCGCAACACCGCCGAATGCTATTGTGTTTGCTTCAGGTCAGCTGAAAATAATGGACATGGTTAAAACAGGGATTATAATCAATGTTATAGCGATTATACTCATTACTTGTTTTACTTATTTTTGGGGAATACCGCTGTTCTCAATTGAAACTAACTCGATACCTAGCTGGGCCAATTAATCTGGCTGCTATGTACTCGGGTTTATTCTAAACCATGTTTAAAATTCAGTGAGGGGTGGGTGCGAGCAACTTTATTTCAGGGCCTGTGCTCGGGCAGTGAAAGATCCCATTGTCTCCGCCGTAACTTAGGTCAGCATTTATCTGCGTACTGAATTCATGTCTTGGAATTTAGTAATAATCCCTGCCACTCGAAACAGTCGTTAAGTAGAAGTAAATCCGCTTTGTCGTCCCGAATTGTTCGATTATGGTGGGGCCGTTAATGTCGAAAATTTCGCGCCATCATGTAAAACGAGACAATATTGCTGTAGATGGTTTCGTACATGTCTCCCGTTTAGTTATAACAGCGGATTTAATTCCTATGTTTAGTGATTCGTGTGTTAATCAGGTTTTAATACAAATCTAAGGAACCTCTGATTAAAACCACAAAAGTAGGTGTTGAACGGATGTTGCGCATTCACTTTATGCGGCACTGGCTTTATCTATCTGATCCCGGCTATGGAAAAAGCACTGTACGATTTCCGACCTGACGAGAGTTTTCCCACATTTATCTCGGCCGAGAACCGGCCCCGGATGAGACGATGATCTGCAATTTTCGCCATATACTGGATCGAATGATTTAGGTGAGCGACTGTTTCACCTGGTAAACGAGCACTTTTTAGAGAAAGGGTTGTTTGTATCGAAAGGAACGATCGTCGATGCCACATTGATTAAAGCCCCGACCTCGGTTCGGATTCACAAAAGTCAGGTATCGCGGATTAGAAAGGATTGCTAACTGGGTGTTTATGCAGTTTGCGCTGATCAACATAGTGATTTCGAAAAATCATTTAGCGAGGGCGTTGTAGGATGGGTGCGCCAATAATAGATAAAGGGCGTTGAAACCGATTCAAATCGGCGAATAGAATCGCCCATTTGTAACAAACATCATCCTTTTCTGAATACAAATGGAAACCAAAAAATATATAACTTAAAATCGTAGAAATCGTCAATTAATCAGGCCATCCTTCGAGCAAATCTCAGCA
>JBLHGU010000233.1:0-7984 GCA_047615875.1 Parasphingorhabdus sp. | reverse complement strand
CAGGCAGCGGGAATTCGTGATGAAATATATGACGTCAAACAACAGTTTTTTGGTAGTGGATAAAGTATTGATTGGCAATTGAACATTGTATGATTTCTGTGGTATTTTCCGCCGCCCGCAAAGTGATGCTCCGGGTTGGCAGTTATTCCGGGCGTATAAGTGAATGCAGGCGCGTAGCTCAGTGGTAGAGCACTACCTTGACATGGTAGTGGTCGGTGGTTCGATCCCACTCGCGCCTACCACTTTATAGTGTAGAATTCACAGCTGCCAAAAATTTGCCAATTCAATACGTTGTGCAAACATAGCAAATACTTTTCTATGCCCCGATTGTGGGGTTGTTTTTATTCTTGAATTATTTCCATGCCGAATATTAGTCTTCCAGATGGAACCAGTCGTCAATTTGATGCACCGGTTACTGTTTATGATGTCGCCGCCAACATTGGCCCGGGACTAGCCCGTGCTGCCCTGGCCGGCGTGGTTGATGGTAAACAGGTCGATACCAGCTATCTGATCGAATCCGATGCGGACTTACGCATTCTGACAAATCGTGATGAAGAGGGTGTTGATGTTATTCGTCATTCAACAGCCCATCTTCTGGCTCATGCTGTAAAACAGCTGTATCCAGAAGCGCAAGTCACCATTGGTCCAGTAATCGATAATGGTTTTTATTACGACTTTGCTTTCCCTGATGGCTTTAATGAGTCAGATCTGGAAAAGATTCAGAAACGTATGCAGGAGTTGGCCAAAGCCAATCATTCTGTTGTACGCGAAGAAATGCCCCGCGATGAAGCCGTGCAGTATTTTCGCGATATGGGAGAAGAATACAAAGCCGAGATAATTGCCAGCATTCCCCAGGGAGATGATATTTCTCTCTATAGACAGGGCGATTTTGTTGACCTCTGTAGAGGTCCTCATGTACCAAATACCGGTGCGTTAGGAGCGTTCAAGCTAACCAAGCTTGCCGGCGCCTACTGGCGTGGGGACTCCCGTAACGAAATGCTTCAGCGTGTTTATGGAACGGCATGGGGAGATAAGAAGGAGTTAAAAGCCTATTTATACCGGCTGGCCGAAGCTGAGAAGCGGGATCATCGTCGTTTGGGCAAAAAACTGGATTTATTTCACTTTCAGGAAGAGGCTCCAGGCATGGCCTTCTGGCATAGGGATGGCTGGATAATTTTCAATATTGTGCAAGAATATATGCACAGAATGACCATGGAATATGACTACCAGGAAGTTCACACGCCGCAAATCCTGGATCGGACGTTATGGGAACGGTCAGGTCATTGGGAAAAGTTTCAGGAAAACATTTTTACGACCTCAGTGGAAAATCGTGATTACGCGATAAAACCCATGAATTGCCCAGGCCATATTCAGATTTTCAACCAGGGCTTGAAAAGTTATCGTGAACTGCCAATTCGCATGTCTGAATTCGGCGTTGTTCATCGCAACGAGCCTTCAGGCACTCTGCACGGTCTGTTCAGGCTGCGTAGATTTACTCAGGATGATGCCCACATTTTCTGCTCCGAAGCTCAGATGCAGGATGAGACGGCAACACTGATTGATTTGACTTATAGAGTTTATAAAGATTTCGGTTTTGAGAATATTGAAGTAGCTCTGTCCACTCGTCCAGAAAACAGGGTCGGTGAGGATGATTTATGGGATCGTGCTGAAGCAGCTCTGGCCCAATCTCTAACGGACAAAGGTTTAACTTATAAAATCCAGCCTGGCGAAGGCGCGTTCTATGGCCCGAAAATCGAATTTGTACTCAAGGACAGCATTGGCCGTGAGTGGCAGTGCGGAACAATTCAGCTCGACTTCTTTATGCCCGGTCGCCTCGGTTCCAAGTTTGTAGACGAGAGCGGAAATCGTCAAACACCGGTTATGATCCACCGCTGCATCATGGGCTCCATTGAGCGTTTTGTTGGTATTTTAATCGAGGACACAGAAGGTCGATTACCGAATTGGTTGAGCCCGAGACAGGTCGTGGTTACGACGATTACTGACAATCAGGCAGATTGGGCCCTAAAAGTGGAAAAAATGCTGAAAAAACAGGGTATCAGGGCCTTTTCCGACTTGAGAAATGAAAAAATCGGCTATAAAATCCGCGAGCACACTTTAAGTAGAATTCCCTACCTTCT
Organism: Parasphingorhabdus sp.; assembly: GCA_047615875.1. Taxonomy (GTDB): domain Bacteria; phylum Pseudomonadota; class Gammaproteobacteria; order Arenicellales; family CAJQKF01; genus JBLHGU01. The sequence goes on along the minus strand of JBLHGU010000233.1, from coordinate 5,846 downwards.
GGTCCTAGGTGATCGAGAGGTAGAAGCCCAGCAAGTTGCTGTGCGAACCCGTGAAGGCGAAGACCTCGGAGCAATGTCTCTAGAGGCTTTTTGTCGTGACGTTTTAAACGTTAGCGAGTAGCATGGCAAAATTTTTTGTCCGGAGGACAGCAGCATAGCGAAAGATAAACAACAGCGCGTAAACGACATGATTACCGCACAAACACTCCGTCTTATTGGTGAAGAAGGAGAACAAGTCGGCATAGTGAATCTTGCCGCTGCCTTGGAACGGGCCGAGAACGTAGGAATGGACTTGGTGGAGATTTCCCCCAATGCCGATCCTCCTGTGTGTCGGGTGATGGACTATGGCAAGTTTCTTTACAATGCGAGTAAGCAACGTCAGGAGGCTCGCAAGAAGCAAAAGCAGATTGTTGTTAAGGAAGTGAAGTTTCGACCAGGCACGGATATTGGTGATTACAATATCAAACTAAACCGCCTGATCAGTTTCCTTAACGAAGGCAATAAAACCAAGATCACGCTACGCTTTCGCGGCAGAGAGCTTGCCCATCAGGAATTGGGCATGCAAATGTTGAAGCGTGTTGAGGCGGATCTCAAGGAATGTGGTGTAGTAGAGCAGTACCCCAAGATGGAAGGTCGTCAGATGGTCATGGTATTGGCCCCCCTGAAGAAAAAGACCTGACAAGTTAATAATTGGTTTTAGAGGTTACTAAATGCCAAAACTTAAGACCAACCGCGGCGCGGCCAAGCGGTTTAAAAAGACGGCCAGTGGTCGATTTAAAAGGGCTCAAGGATATCTAAATCATATCCTGACCAAAAAATCGACTAAGCGAAAACGACACTTACGTCATGCGTTGCTGGTACATGCAGCAGATCATGCGTCTGTGAAACAAATGCTTCCTTATAGTTAGAGGTTTATAATGCCAAGGGTAAAAAGAGGCGTCACCGCCCACGCACGACACAAGAAGGTACTCGATCAAGCCAAAGGCTATCGTGGTGCCCGCAAGAATGTTTACCGCGTCGCCACTCAGGCAGTTGATAAAGCCGGCCAATACGCTTATCGCGATCGCCGACAACGCAAACGTCAATTCCGCGCTTTGTGGATTGTACGTATCAACGCTGCTGCACGACTCCATGAACTTTCTTACAGTCGCTTTATGAATGGTCTGAAAAAGGCCGAGATCGATATCGATCGCAAGGTGCTTGCTGAACTCGCTGTTAATAATAGCGATGCTTTCGGCGCACTGGCCACACAGGCTAAAGAGGCCTTAGCCGCTTGAGGGTTTGACTCAGGTTTTTAATCTGGGTCACATGGGCGGCAATTTGCCGCCCATGTTCTATGAATCATCCGTAAAGCAATTTGCTTTATGTCACATGCGGTATTCATTTGAATCATTCTGCAGTAAAAGATCTGGACTTGCTTTCAGAGCAGTCGCTATGTTCAGTTGCGTCGGCATCTAATGCAACTGAACTTGAAGATTTACGTGTTCAGTTTCTCGGCAAAAAAGGCACAGTAACCGAACAGCTTAAGCAAATTTCTACCCTCCCGTCGGATCAACGTCGAGACTTTGGGCAGGCTGTTAATGTCCTGAAAAATAAACTTTCAGCGGCTATTGCTAGTCGTTCCGAAGATTTGAAAACTAAGGCGATAGAGACTCGTCTCTTGTCTGAAGGCATAGATGTAACATTGCCCGGGCGAAATTCTGAATCTGGATCGTTGCATCCTGTCACGCGAACCATTAATCGCATGCAGGAAATATTTTCAAAGCTTGGCTTTGATATTGCCGAGGGCCCGGAAATTGAAGATGACTTCTATAATTTCGAAGCGCTAAATATACCTTCAGATCATCCTGCCAGAGCCATGCACGATACCTTCTATGTTGAAGATAACGTAGTCTTGCGTACTCACACCTCGCCGGTACAAGTACACTACATGCTCGAGAATGAACCACCATTACAGGTAATTGTTCCGGGTCGGGTATATCGCTGCGATTCTGATGTGACCCACACGCCGATGTTCCATCAACTGGAGGGACTGGCAGTAGGCGAGGGCATTCATTTTGGTCACTTGAAAGGTGTGCTAACCCACTTTCTGCGAGAATTTTTCGAAACAGATTTAAAGGTTCAATTTCGACCCTCCTATTTTCCATTCACTGAGCCATCTGCAGAAGTTGATATTAGTTGCGTGTTCTGCTCTGGTAGTGGTTGCAGAGTTTGTAGCCACACTGGATGGATTGAAGTGTTGGGCTGCGGCATGGTTCATCCTGAAGTGTATCGCCATGTGAATCTGGATTACGAAAAATACAGTGGTTACGCCTTCGGTTTGGGCGTTGAACGCCTAACGATGCTGCGTTATGGGGTGGATGATTTACGTTTATTTTTCGAAAACGAAGTTGGTTTTCTATCCCAATTTGAGTAATTTCAATGTTAGTTAGCGAATTATGGTTACGAGAGTGGGTTAGACCTGACATAGACACTCAAACATTGTCCCAGTCTTTAACTCTGGCAGGTCTTGAAGTGGGTGGAATTGAGTCTACGGCAATCGTATCTCCAAAAATTGTCGTAGGGAAAATTCGATCGATAGAGTCGCATCCTAAAGCGGACAAACTCAGAATTTGCACAATGGATGTGGGTCGAAGTCGTGCTCTAAAAATTGTCTGTGGCGCACCCAATGCACGTGAGAACTTAGTCACAGCAGTTGCGCTGATCGGCGCAGAGTTGCCTGGTGGCCTGAAGATTTCCAAAACCACAATACGAGATGTCGTATCTTCAGGCATGTTGTGCTCTTCGTCAGAACTTGGCCTGGATGAGGACTCTGCAGGGATAATGGAATTAGACAGCACGGCATCACTGGGCGTATCACTGAATGAACACCTGCTGCTCGAAGACACAGTGCTTGATGTAGACCTGACGCCAAATCGAAGTGACTGTCTGTGTGTATCAGGTATCGCACGGGAAATCTCGGTTTTACATAACACTCGCTTTTTTCCGCCAAAGTTAAAAGTTACTAAGCCTGGATCCAAAACAGGCTTGCCAATCGAAATCAAGATCCCGGAAGACTGCCCTCGATTTGTTGGGCGGGCTATAACCGGCATCGATTTAAATGCCAAAACACCAGACTGGATTAAGCAAAAAATTCGTAAATCCGGATCAAGGCCCATCAGTCTTGCCGTAGACATAACTAATTATGTGATGCTGGAATTGGGTCAGCCTATGCATGCCTTCGATCTTGATAAGCTGGATCAAGGCATCATTGTACGTCACTCTCATCCTGGCGAAGAACTCGATCTGCTTGATGGTTCGCACATTAAAATAGCGCCTGGCACCTTGCTGATTACAGATCATAGTGGACCGGTGGCTTTGGCCGGTATTATGGGCGGTGCGAGTACAGCGATTTCAGGGGATACAACGAATATTTTTCTAGAAGCGGCCTGTTTCAGACCAGGCGCCATAGCCGGTCGGGCTAGAGCTCTTGGGATGCACACAGACGCTTCACACCGCTTTGAACGAGGCGTTGATCCAGTATTGCAGGAATCTGCTATACAACGGGCTACAGATCTTTTGATTAGCGTAGCTGGTGGTATCCCTGGCCCTGTGCTTACTAAAGTGTCTTCCAAAGATCTGCCAAAGTCTGTGGATATTTTCCTACGTCGAGAACGCCTGGATCTCATGTTGGGAATTTCCGTTGCGGACCGTAGGGTTGAGAAGATATTGACCAAGCTTGGCATGAGCGTGCGTAAATTGCGTAAAGGCTGGAGAGTTCGTCCGCCGACGCATCGATACGATATCTCGGGAGAACATGACCTGATTGAAGAAGTTGCACGTATTTTTGGCTATGACAACATTCCTGAAGTTGCTCCCAATTCGGCTACCGGTGCTCGCAGTGGCTATGAGAATACTCTACCTGAAGATCGCCTCAAGTCTTATCTTGTTGACCGGGATTACCGTGAAGCGATTACTTATAGTTTTATCGATCCTGAGCTTCAGAAGCAGATAGATCCAGAAAACAAACCCATATTGTTGCGCAACCCGATTGCGGCCAATATGTCGGTGATGCGAACGTCACTATGGCCAGGTCTTCTCACTGCTCTTGATAGCAATATCAGACGCCAACAGCGGCGTGTAAGACTATTTGAGAGTGGCCATGTATTCTTGACCAATAAGGGTAAACGTCAGGAGCCCAGTAAAATAGCTGCGATTACTTATGGAGTTGCTAGCCGTCAAACCTGGCAAAATGATAGCAGACTGGTTGATTTTTTTGATCTGAAGGGTGATCTGGAAGGATTAATCGGTCTAACTGGCTGCACAAATGAATTCAAGTTTGTTGCTGGAAATCATCCCGCTTTACATCCTGGCCAATGCTCGCAGATAAAACGTCAAAATCGCATAGTCGGCTGGATTGGTGCGCTGCACCCTAAGTTACAGAATGATCTGGAAATGGATCAGCCTGTATACTTGTTTGAGATGGAACTCGACGGGTTAAAACAATCACGGGTTCCGGAGTACACTGCTGTTTCCAAGTTTCCAACAACCACTAGAGATTTATCAATACTGGTAGATGAAGAAATAAGAGCAGGGGAATTACATCAGACAATTCTAACAGCCGGTGGAAAACGTCTGATAAACTTGGAGCTGTTCGATGTCTATCGCGGCAAAGGCGTTGAAAAAGGAAAGAAAAGTTTATCTTACACCTTGACGTTACAGGATTCTTCGCGCAATCTAACAGACGTCGAAATTGAGGAGGCTACTGATAAAATAATGTTAGTAGTAGGCAAAAAGCTTAATGGTAAACTTAGGACATAGAACAAGAAAACGATTTAGGGCGCTATAGATGTCTTCAACTATTACAAAGGCCGAATTAGCCACAACTCTTTATGAAGAGGTAGGGTTAAATAAACGGGAGGCGAAAGAATTTGTTGAGCTGTTTTTTGAAAAAATTCGCCAGGCACTGGAAGAGGGAAGGTCCGTCAAATTATCCGGTTTCGGAGGTTTCTCTATTCGCGACAAACGTCAGCGGCCAGGCAGAAACCCAAAAACCGGTGAGGAAGTAGCTGTGTCCGCAAGGCGCGTAGTTACTTTTAAAGCAAGTCAGAAACTAAAGGATGACGTGGCATCCAATGTGGATGAAATTGCACACAACTATCCCCATCTGGACGGTGATTTATGACAATGTTGGATCCGGGCCAGAATGAATTACCGCCAATTCCGGGCAAACGCTATTTCACGATTGGTGAAGTGAGTGAGTTATGTTCGGTTAAGCCCCATGTATTACGCTATTGGGAGCAGGAATTTCCACAATTAAAACCGGTTAAGCGACGCGGCAACCGCCGTTATTACCAACGCCATGAAGTTCAACTAATTAGACAAATACGCGAGCTTTTATATATCGAGGGGTTTACAATCAGCGGCGCTAGAATTCAGCTGGATTCAGATTCAAAAAGGAGTGGTTCCGAGGATTCGGTTACCCCCGCATTTATACAAAACATTATTAAGGAACTCGAAGAAGTTTCTGATTTACTAAAAATTTAATCAGATCGGGGCGTGGCGCAGCCTGGTAGCGCACTTGACTGGGGGTCAAGTGGTCGGAGGTTCAAATCCTCTCGCCCCGACCAAATGCTAAAAAGCCGTCATTGTTGACGGTTTTTTTTCGCCTGAAATACCGGATTCTACGCGTAGCAGCCTACAACATAGTTCTAATTATGATGATCAGCTGAATCACTGATTCTGAATGATGGCTTTCGCCAACCTCAAGCGAGTGTTACTTATTGCAATGAGATTGATATCAACAAGTTTTAGATTTGTTATATCTATTTTATTTGGTGACCAATTAGTCGCCGGAAGATTATTTA
>JBLHGU010000232.1:0-8020 GCA_047615875.1 Parasphingorhabdus sp. | reverse complement strand
ATCCGCCAGAGCCGAGAGCGAGGGCGCTTGCAGCCGATGTCTGAACAAACTTTCTTCGAGTGATTCCCATAATATTCTCCTCTTAAAAATTGATTGTGGTAATGCTTTTTCTTATTACATTACACCATTTTGATCCACAGGAATCAACGGTATTTAGCAGGCCTATATTTACTCCTGTCACGAAGCTGGCAACGGAATGTCAAGCAGATTGGTCAAGGCGCAGCACTGATTGTTGATACCTCTGAATGTCAATACAATCTGGAGGCCACTACCATCCCTATTATTGATCCCAACAAAAACAACCATCACATAAATCGCTTAGGGCCTTATCATGACGGCATCGCCAAGTTAAAGGGTTCTTCTTGTTGGAATGGTGTGATGAATACGATATTGATGAGTTAACTTACTTTTTACTCTTAAAGTCGAAACGAAGTGGTTGAATTGAACAAGTAAAGCTCAAATTAAAATCTGATCATTCGCCGTAGTTTGTATAGCGCCAGTCCATGACCTCGCTAAATTGGTGAGCACCCATCTTCGAGTCACCTTTAATGACTACCAAAAAGCCCCAGACAAAGTATATAGATGAAGACATGCTTTGTCGCTTTATCTAAACTACGATCATCGCTTTGATAGACAAAAACGTGGTATTAGTACAGTATGAACATAAGTATACGTTGTCGCCTTTCTAAGAATAAGTCCTATCTTACTTACCGACATACCTAGATTAAGTGCGCCTGTTAGGAATTCGAACTACACAAAGTAGGTGATGTCCACAATGAATGATTATTTTTCGGCGATGTACTCAGATGCGCGCGCCAACTTCTTATCGGCCTGTATAGACAACGAGTTACCCGTTCAGAGTTTCCAAAATCCGCTTCGTGGTCCTAGTGGAGAATCCTTGTATACTGATGTCACACGGATTGGTTCTAAGACAGCAAGCAGAGTTGTGGTTGTAACGTCATCAACTCATGGTGTTGAAGGGTTTGCGGGATCCGCAATTCAAGTGGGCCTTATCAAAGACACTAACGCTCCGCGACCAACGCATGATGTTGCATTGTTGCTAGTACATGCTATTAATCCACATGGCTTTGCCTGGCTGCGTAGGGAAAATGAGGATAACGTCGATCTAAATCGTAATTTTGTTGACCACGAGAACCAGAATTATCCTGAGAACGATCTGTTTGAAGAAATAGTTGATAATCTAGTTCCGCGTCAATGGGATGATGATGCTTACGCAAAGTATAAACAGGCCATTCTTATGCTCAATCAAAAGTATGGCGAGGTCACTGTACGAAAAGCCATGCATAAGGGTCAGTACAAGCACCCAGATAGCATCCACTACGGTGGCAGTACCGCTACCTGGTCCAACAAAACTTTATTATCAATATGCGAGAACTATCTTAGCAGTAGTCAAACTGCGGTGATGATAGATGTGCACACCGGCCTTGGTCCCTATGGGTATGGAGAGCTGATGACGCCAAGTAAACCTGGCGAGAGAGTTTTTGATTTATTTTCTGCATGGTACGGGAGCGATGTACATAGTACAACGGCTGGCGAATCTCTATATGCAGGATCAAAGGGCAGCATATTATACGGCTTCCAGCCTCTAGCCGGCTCATTGGAGTGGGCAGCTATCGGCCTGGAATTTGGCACTCGCGAAAGAGAAAGAATGCGTAAGGCCATGCTAGCCAATTCCTGGCTGCATCTGCATGGCACACTTGATAGCGATCTTGGTCGACAGATTAAGCAGGAAGTCAGGAATGCTTCCTATCCTGATGAAGACGAGTGGAAATCACTGGTTTGGCAAAGAGGTAAGGAGGTCGTAAGTATTGCCCTGGATAATATTTAGGAGTTTTACGATATGTGGTTACAAAACCATGATGGGCATGATTACGTAATCCACACGAACAACCTAGCAAAAAGAGGAGAGTAAAATGAGATGTCTTAGTAAAGCCTTAATCGGGGCTACTATGGCTGGTGTATTTGGCAGTCAGGTATTTGCTGAAGATCTGGTTATTGCAGTGGCCACCGAACCTACATCCCTGGATCCTTTATACCAGGCACTTAATTCGAATCATGAGTTGGCTAAACACGCTTTTAGTTCTTTACTAGAGGCCGGACCAAAGCAGGAGCCATTGCCAGGACTTGCCGAATCCTGGGCAGTCACGTCTGATCCGTTGGTATGGGAGTTTAAATTGCGCAAGGGCGTAAAGTTTCATAACGGTGAACCATTCACAGCCAAAGATGTGGCTTTCACCTATGAACGTGTGCCAAATGTTCCCAATGCCCCTTCGACATATAAGCGAAGAACGAAAAAGATTGAAAAAACCATCATTATTGATGATCACACCATCCATGTGCACACCAAAACTCCTTATCCGGTGCTACCTCGTTCGTTATCTGGTGTACCGATTGTCAGTCACACCGTGGGCCTGGATACGGAGCCGACTGAATTCAACAACGGCAATAAATACTATGGAACCGGTCCCTACAAATTCGTTGAGTTTGTAGCCGGTGATCATATAACCTATACCGCCAATGCTGATTACTGGGGCGGGAAACCCCGCTGGGATAACGTTACAGTCCGCTGGATTAAAAGTGGACCCGCACGGGTAGCAGCACTGCTCACTGGAGATGTCGACCTTATCGCATCGGTGCCGACAACCGATGTTGAACAATTGGAAAACAATCCGGATATTTCTATGTCCTGTGATCAGACTTCAAGACTGATGTATTGGTCTTTGGATGTGTCGAAAGAGCATGCTGATCATATTACTGCTAAAGATGGAAGTCCGATAAAGAACCCCTTCAGAGATCTTCGTGTCCGGCAGGCTTTGAATGTTGCTATAGACAGAAACGCCATCGTAGATGATGTTATGTCAGGGCTTGCAGTTCCTGCGAATCAAATATCCGGCGAAGGCTTTGGTGGATTTAACGCCGATATTCCTGTGCCTGAGTACGATGTCGATAGAGCCAAGGCATTGTTGGCTGAGGCAGGCTATGCCGACGGTTTCAAATTAACATTGCATGCAACTAATAATCGATACATTAACGATGCCAAGCAGGCCCAGGCTATTGCACAAATGTTGACTAGAATTGGTATAGATGTCGAAGTTGTCACACAACCAGTTTCAGGCTATTACGGTAAACTCAGAGAACATGAAATGAGTATGGCTCTAATTGGCTGGTCATCTGCTACTGGGGAAGCATCCGCGATTCTTGCGCCAGCATTATCCCATGGCGTACGTAATAACTATGGACAATGGGAACATGTCGAGTTCAATCAACTGATTGAGGGCGCCTTGAGCACCAGTGATCTGGCCGAATATGATCGGTTATTACAGGAAGCAACCGCTGTCGCAATGGCGGACCTGCCGATCATTCCTTCACATTTTCAGGTTGCTTGCTGGGCTTCAAAAAAAGGACTTCACTATATTCATAGAGCTGATGAGGCCACTTTGGCTGAGTCTCTGGTGAGACAGTAAAGTAATCCATCTCGTTCATGCGGTCTGGACAGCTGTAAAAATGTCCAGGCCATGAACAACTGTCACCTAGCTGGAGGCGACCAATCTGCTACCTGTTTGTGTCAAGCGCAAATAGTTAGCAGATTTTTTAGTCCATGACTATCTATATACTCCGACGCTTGCTGCAAAGCATTGGCGTCATATTTATAGTTACCGCTCTCGTGTTTTTGGGTATCTATGTAATTGGAAATCCGGTTGATGTTCTACTCTCTACCGAGGCAGACCAGGAACAATTCGATCGTATGGTTAAGTTGCTTGGACTAGATCGGCCACTATGGGAGCAATTTTTCATCTATTTGGGAAAGCTTGTACAAGGAGACCTGGGCCGCTCATTTGCTTTTAGTGAACCGGCACTTGGTTTGGTTCTTCAACGTATGCCCGCCACCATTGAGCTTGTTTGTGTCGCAATGACACTGGCACTAATACTCGGTATCCCGCTTGGCATGTATGCCGGTCTTAACCCGCAGCGACGCAGATCAAAAGTCATTATGGCTGCTTCAATAATCGGTGTCAGTATTCCGAATTTCTGGCAGGGCTTGATGCTTATTTTCATTCTGGCGGTTAGTCTTGCCTGGTTGCCTTCAGGGGGTCGTGGAGACGTTGTAACCCAATTCGGTATTACTAGCAGTTTGTGGACTCTGGATGGCTGGGCTCATGTCATTACGCCAGCGATCAATCTTGCATTATTTCAGTGCACTTTAGTTATTCGATTAGTACGAGCGAATGTTCGTGAAATTGCGATGCTGGACTATATCAAGTTTGCACATGCCAAAGGACTAGCACGCAAACGGATTATCTATGTCCATATACTGAAAAATACTTTGGTGATTCTGATTACAGTAGTAGGGCTGCAGTTTGGCGGGCTAATCGCCTACTCGGTGGTAACAGAAACCATATTCTCCTGGCCAGGCATGGGAAAATTAATTATTGACTCAGTGTATATCCTGGATCGTCCGGTAATTTTGGCCTACCTGGTTGTTGTAGTCGTGTTGTTCGTAACCATTAACCTCGTTATCGATTTGCTTTATTCCGTAGTTGATCCCCGTATACGGCTTGATAACGATAAAACCACGAACTGACTCATGCTAGAAAATAACCAAGCCAATACTGAGATGTCTACAGTTGAGCAGCCAAATACCTCACCTGTAAAAGATGTTGCGCAACGGTTTGCCAGAAGTCCGATTTCGGTTTTTGCGTTGGTGGTGCTACTGGCCATCGTGGTGATGGCCATTATTGCCCCACTAATTTCACCACAAAACCCCTATGATCTTGGCGAGATAGATCTCAAGGATGGTCGCCTGCCACCAGGTTCAGGGAAGTTTTCCAAATTGGCTGAATCTGGGCTTGAGGTAAAGCTTTCCGGTTTTAAGGCTGGTGGTAAGATTCTTGTTGTAACGAAGCCCATTGCAAGGGGCAAGGATGTAGCCGCTGATGCCATCAGCTTTTCGGTGGTTACGGATAGTAGTGATTCATCATCGCTAAAAATTTCTATTCAGCCCGTAGATGAAGGCCCGATGCAACCACTAAGGGAAGTTAGGTTTGAAAGAATGCCACGTGGCAGCACATTATCTAGTGGGGAGAAAGACAAGTTTAGAAACAATTGGAAAATCATCCAATGGCACGATGAGAACATTGTGATGAGCCTGGCCAAACCGGTTGCCGACTCTGTGAAGTTTCGGGTCATGTTCAAAGGTGGCCCACAGACAAAAATTATGACTTATTGGCTTGGTACGGACGATCAGGGTCGAGATATGCTAAGTGGTATTTTTTATGGATTAAGGATTAGTCTCATTGTTGCGGTTGCCAGTGTCCTCATCGCTCTAACAATAGGTACGATCCTTGGACTTATCGCAGCCTACTACGGCGGTCGAATCGACACCATTATTATGCGTTTAGTGGATCTACAACTAAGCTTTCCGACCATACTCATTGCACTTATTTTGCTGGCAATTTTAGGTAAGGGCGTATTCAATGTGATGCTCGCCCTGGTTATCGTACAGTGGGCACTTTACGCTCGTACTGCGCGTGGGGTAGCGCTTTCTGAGCGACGTAAGGAATATGTTGAATCCGCACAAAGCCTTGGTCTAGGTGCTCCACGGGTCATACTTACCCATATCCTGCCTAACTGTATGCCCTCGCTAATTGTAATTGCCACATTGGAAGTGGCGCACGCCATTTCTCTTGAAGCCACGTTAAGTTTTCTCGGGCTTGGGCTGCCCATTACTCAACCCTCTTTGGGTCTGTTAATTTCCAATGGTTTTGACTATCTATTATCTGGCTATCCATGGATCAGTGTATTACCAGGAGTCGCGTTGTTGATCACGGTGTTTTCCATTAATCTAGTTGGCGACAGACTTAGAGATATTCTAAACCCGCGGCTACGCCGATGAAAGACGGCTATTTACTGACAATCAAGAATCTGGTGACACGCTTTGACACTGAGGCGGGTGAGATCAGAGCAGTAGATGATGTCAGTTTCGATTTAAAAAAAGGAGAAATTCTTGGCCTGGTTGGAGAATCTGGCTCAGGTAAATCGGTAACTGGATTTTCAATAATGGGGCTTATCGATGAGCCGGGTCGTATTCACAGTGGACAGATTCACTTTAAGGGAGAGGATCTAACTAAAGTTAGTCCGGTGCGGTATCAAGATATTCGCGGCAAAGAAATCGCGATGATTTTTCAAGACCCTATGATGACCCTTAACCCGGTGTTAAGAATTGATACACAAATAATCGAATCGATACAGGCGCACGAAAGAGTCAGTACAGCCAAAGCACGAGAACGTGCTCGGGACGCTTTGGGAATGGTAGGTATCTCATCACCTGAGCAACGACTGCGGGCCTATCCTCATCAGTTTTCCGGGGGTATGAGACAACGAGTTGTTATTGCTATCGCCATGCTGCATTCCCCGGATATTATAATCGCCGACGAACCAACCACCGCCCTTGATGTTACGATTCAAGCACAGATACTTCATGAAATGCAAAAGCTCAGAGCAACTCGTGACATGTCGATCATATGGATTACCCACGATCTTTCGGTAATCTCAGCACTGGCCGATCGTGTTTGTGTTATGTACGCCGGTAACCTGGTTGAATCCGGGTCCATTGATGATGTGCTCGATCAACCACTTCATCCTTATACCAAAGGCCTAATCGAATCTGTGCCCAGTCGAAATGTTGTTGGACGACCGCTGGCACAGATTCGAGGAATGATGCCGACTATGATCAACCCGCCGCCTGGTTGTCGTTTTCAAGATAGATGTGATTACAGTCAAGAAGATTGTTCTCGAAATCCGCAGATGAGTAACCTGCCTCTGGAGCGCCAGGTTAGGTGCCACCATCCAGTTTCTCGGGATACACCATGATGAACACACCGCTTGTTGAGCTACGTGGAATATCCAAGCTATTCACCCGTAAACTGGACTTCACCACACGGATGGCAGGCCGGATGGGATTTCAGGTTAATGAAGAAACAGTGCATGCGGTTCAGGATGTCGATCTGAAAATTGATTCAGGTACTGTAGTAGGTCTGGTCGGAGAATCTGGATGTGGCAAGTCAACCCTTGGCCGTATTCTGGCGGGAATCCATCAACCTACGGCCGGCAGTGTGGCTTTCTCGGGGCAAGTTGTGGCTGATATGTCCATGCTTGAAAAAATGGACTATACGCTTGCTGTACAGATGATTTTTCAAGATCCCTTTAGCTCACTGAATCCACGCCATAAAGTGCGTCGGATTATAAGCGAAGCACCCCAGGTGCATAAACTTTGGGAGTCTGGCGAAGTCGATAAGAAACTCAATAATATAATGCAACGAGTGGGGCTTGATTCTGCATTCAAACATCGTTATCCCCATCAATTTTCCGGCGGCCAACGACAAAGAATTGGCATCGCCAGAGCATTGGCAGTAAACCCCAGGTTTATTGTTTGTGACGAGGCAGTGGCATCACTTGATGTTTCTATCCAGGCGCAAATACTCAATCTTTTTATGCGACTAAGAGATGAGCTCAATTTAACCTATCTTTTCATAAGTCATGATCTCGGCGTTGTTAAGCATCTATCCGATCGCGTGGCCATTATGTATCTTGGTCGTATTGTCGAGAGCGCTCCCACAGATGAATTATTTGCCGAACCCAATCATCCCTATACCAGAGCACTACTTGCAGAAATCCCCAATGTGGATGTTCGTCGCAGGGAATTTGAACCAATAGCAGGGGAAATACCCTCGCCACTCAACCCACCTTCAGGGTGTGTTTTCCATCCCCGCTGTCCTGTAGCAATGGATCGTTGTCGAGAAGAAATTCCACAATTGAGCGCAATTACATCGCACCGAATGTCCGCTTGTCATCTTAACGATCAGGCATAAACCCGCCGACGATTTTGTAAATGTAATTAATGGAAAGTTATTTCCAAACCTGTTCAGCAATTCTCATCCAGTTACCACCGAGTATATTTTTAACATTGGCTTCAGAATAGCCTTTATTTAGCAACGCATCG
>JBLHGU010000231.1:0-8068 GCA_047615875.1 Parasphingorhabdus sp. | reverse complement strand
ATTTATTATCCCCTGGCAACCAACGTTCACTGGGACGGAATCTTACGCTATAGCGTTTGTGGACGAGAAGACAATCCAGCGCTCCAGAACGATGCGCAATACATGATGGGCAGCCTGATGAATGATCTGGACTACGTTGGGGTAATGGCAATGGAATGTTTTGAAAGTAGCCAGGGTTTATTGATTAACGAGATTGCCCCAAGAGTGCATAACTCCGGACACTGGAGTCAATTAGGCTCGCTTCACAACCAGTTTGCTTTACATGTAAATACCATCAGTGATTTGCCGTTCCCTGCTGCAATGAGCTATAGCCCTACCCTGATGATTAACCTGATAGGATGCGAGTTTAACTCGCGTTGGCTGGAAGTAACGGGAATCCAATGTCATTGGTACGGCAAGACTGAGTGTCGACCAGGACGCAAAATGGGCCATATAAATCTGCAGCTACAATCGTCGAAAGATGCCGATCGATATTTACTTGAGCTTGCCCCGCTACTTGATGAGACCCATAGCAAGGCGTTAGTAGAAGGTCTGCAGTTATTACTCAGTCGGGGCTAGCCCAACTAACTATGCTCGATCTGAAGGATGATTGATGCCATCATTGGTGGGAACCTCACCTAGCTCGAACGGATTAACACCTTCAAGGCAGGCTACATTAAACCCATATTCATCAGGATTTGAACGCCTTTTATGGTGTGTATAAATACCACAACGGGAACAAAAGTAATGTTCTGCGGTTTGTGATTTAAATTGGTAGAGCTTCAGGAACTCTTCTCCACTCAAAACTCTTAAGCCATCTAACGGTACACCAGCAACTATGGCTCCTTTACGGCGACAAAAGGAGCAGTCGCAACGACTGGGCTGGTCAAGACCGTTAGGAAGATCTACTTCAAAACGCACTGCGCTACAATGACAGGATGCCGGATGAACCGGATGAATTTGCATAAAACCTCCACTGCTGTTCTCAAATTTGCATTTATAATTGTGAGTATGTAACCCACAATACGAATCTGCTAGATTATTAAATAACCCTTATGTCTACAAGCCCATCTCAGTTCTCAGAAATTAGTAATGACAACATCGTCGATTTTATAATTGATCTTTTCCATCGCCGGGGTAGCGAAGAATATATGGGCGAATCAGTTTCCATGGCCGAACACATGACCCAAACCGCTGCCTGCGCAAGAGCAGATGGTGCCAATGAGTCTTTAATTGCAGCGGCGCTGTTACACGATATCGGTCACTTTGTTGGCGACTTTCCAATCGATGCGCTGGAAAATGGCATAGATAATTGCCACGAGAATGCCGGCGCTGATTTCCTCAAAGCCTATTTCCCAACTTCGGTTACTGACCCCATCTGTTGGCATGTGGCGGCAAAAAAATATTTATGTGCCAAAGATAAAAACTATTTTCAGTCGCTATCTGCAGCATCCGTACAGTCATTGCAGGTACAGGGCGGTCCGATGAACGAGTCTGAGGTCAAGCAGTTTGAAAGCCTGGAGCATTATAAAGAAGCGGTTCAGCTTAGGCGTTACGACGATGATGGAAAGGTCGTAGGACTGAATATAGAGCCCGTTGAAAATTACAGAAACCTTTTAAACTCTATTTGCAAATCATAGGTACATCATGACACTAGTCAGCGACTGGCAGTTCTCTGCAACACAGTTACATATTGATTGGGCGGATGGCAGGAAGAGTACATTCTCTGCATTATGGCTGCGTGACCATTGTCAGATGCCTTCATCAAGAGATCCTGTAAGTGGTCAAAGATTGATCAACATTACGGATATTGATCCAGCAACCCATATTATTAACGCGCAGTTCATCGATGATAAATTCCAACTGGGTTTTCTGCCGCAGGCACATGAATCTATCTTTGCCCCGCAATGGTTACTAGATAATACTTGTTTCTCAAATTCAGACACCAACCAGCGTAGTAGTGAGAAAAAAATACTCTGGACCAAACAAAATATTTGCAATCAATTCCCAACGGTTAATTATGAGTTATTTTGCACTAGCACAGAGAAAAAGAAAACTGCGCTACAACAGGTACGCGATCTGGGCTTTGTTCTAATCGACTCCGTGCCATGCAAATCCGGAACTGTCCTGGACGTTATTCGAGAGTTTGGCTTTGTCAGGGAAACCAACTATGGCCCGTTATTTGAAGTTCGAACTGAAGTAGATGCTATCAATTTGGCCTTCACTAACCTGGGCCTGGGTTGTCATCTTGATAATCCCTACCGTGACCCGGTTCCCGGACTACAACTACTTCATTGCCTGTCCAGTTCAACAAATGGCGGAGAGTCTATTTTGCAAGATGGATTTATGGCTGCACAAATTCTGTTCGAAGAAAATCCCGAGCACTTCAGTATTCTCAACAACCAATGGATTGAATATCAATTTAAAAATGCCACAACACTCCTAAAGGCACGCGTGCCAATGATCGAGACAAACGATCTTGGTCAGGTGATCAAAGTTCGTTACAACAATCGTTCTATTGCACCACTACGCATGCCAGAAGCGCAACTAAGTGAATTTTATCCAGCCTACCGTCAATTTGCTGAAATACTCGAAAGAACGGAACTTCAGATACAGTTTAAACTTAGCCCAGGGCAATTGATTCTGTTTGATAACACCCGGATTCTGCACGCACGAACGGCCTATTCCGGAACAGGCACTCGACATTTACAAGGGGCTTATAGTGATTTGGATGGCTTGTACAGCACTTTGATGAGACTGGAATAGTGACTTCAACTAACTTACAGATTAACTGAAAATCCACGCCCCGGTATTCAGCTTGCAATCTATTGCATCCAGCACAATATGGATAGCCAGTCCACAACCCAACCAGCGGGTCAATGGGAATATAATCAAACTTAGATAAAACCCGATTGGCAACAAACTATGTAGTGGGTGAAACCCCACGCTACATCGATTGGGATCGTAAATAGGATCTGCCAGCAGATGATCAACATCTATCATTAAGCCGCCAAGCATCCAGAGGTATGCGGATTTAAACCCTGTCTTGTAGAAAGCCTGCGCAACCAAGGCTGGCACAAGAAAATGTAGTGCAATGTGTAAGATACGAGCTACCTGTCAACCTCAATGGTATTAAGAAAACTCCGAATGAATCAGAGTTTCTTTAGAATAATTAATTTCGCGGTACACAGGATGGTCGTATACCTGAGTCATCGACTTTACTGACGGTACTAGATAAACATCCTCACCAAAATATAATACCGCCCAGGCAATTATATTCGTTATGCTTAAGTTCTTAGACAAATTTTCCACAGGTAAAAACGATGTCCAATATTAAACTGACTTATTTCGATATTGATGGTGGTCGTGCAGAGCCGCTTCGGCTAGCGTTCTTCATTGGCGGAATCGACTTTGAAGACCACCGTATTTCCTTTTCCGAATTTCGTGATATGCGTAATGATTTGCCTTTCAGAGCTCTACCAGTTTTACAGACGGAGCATGGGCAACATACTCAGTCCGGTGCCATGAGCCGCTATTTTGGTAAACAGGCTGGCCTGTATCCTGAAGACCCCTGGCAGGCATTCTTATGTGATGAAATTCTGGAAGTCATTGAAGACGCCACTCATTTTGCCGTGCAGACTTTTTTCCTAAAAGGCGAGGAATTGGAAAAAGCTCGTGCCAGACTGGTTGAAGATCGCTTCATTCCCTACCTCAAAACCCTGTCAGAACGGCTATCCGCGGCTGGAGGCATTTATTTTGCTGGTGAACAACTGTCACTAGCTGATCTGAAAGTATTTATCTGGGTTCGTACTTTACGCAAAGGCACAATGGATCATGTCCCAACAGATTTGGTCGAGCAACATGCACCTAGTATCGCAGAGCATTGTGATCGAATAGGCAGTTTGGAGAAAATTGCAGCCTATTACGCCGCCAGAGGTTAAATAGGTAAGCTTTATGGCGACCCTAACTGAAGACCTGGATAAGTTTCCGGTCGCTACAAGGTCAAGTATTGCAGAGCAAATTCCGGTTATAGATATCGACTGCCTGGTCGAAAATAATTCTTCAAATCAGGTCGATAGGGAAGTTATGTCTTCGATTGCTGCAGCCTGTGAAAATTGGGGTTTTTTTCAGGTTATTAATCATGGCATATCCGAGCAACTGCTAGACAAAACATTTCAGCAAAGCCAGGCATTTTTTGCGTCAGCACAGGACGACAAAGACCGATTGCTGAGAAGTTATGAAAACCCCTGGGGCTACTACAATAATGAACTGACCAAGAATCAGCGTGACAAGAAAGAAGTTTTCGACTTCACAGCAAAGGGCGTAGATCCAATTTATCAATCTCAGAATCGCTGGCCATCTCATATTCCGGACTTTCAACAGATCATGATGAGCTATTTCGACGCTTGCACAGATCTGTCGTTACTTTTACTGGAAGCGTTTTGTCTGGGACTTGGCTTACAACCACGGCATTTGCATGATCATGTTGTGGGCAATCATACCGGCTTTACTCGGCTGAATTATTATCCTGTTAAAGATCCAATGACCAACAGCGGCCTGCCCCACCAGCCTTTGGCAGATTTAGGTGTGCATCACCATACCGACGCAGGCGTTTTGACTCTTTTGGCTCAAGATCAAGTTGGCGGACTCCAAGTATTCAAGAATGAGCTGTGGCATCCGGTTAGCAGCATTCCCGGGGCTATTGTCGTCAATACCGGCGACATGATGCAAGTATGGTCCAATGATCAATATCAAGCCGCTATGCATCGGGTAGTTGCTATGGAGCGTATTGACCGGTATAGCATACCGTTCTTTTTTAATCCCTCTGCAGACAGCGTTGTCCAACCGTTGCCAATCTCACAAGTAGAATCTAGCCCAATACGCTATAGACCGATCAATTGGAATCAATATAGAGGTGGCCGGACTGCAGGCGACTACGCTGACTATGGTACCGAGGTGCAAATCTCTCACTTTCGCGTTGAAAGCTAGCTTTTAAAATTAGCGATTGTTTAACTACTGCCAGGGATTAAGAACCGATACCGGCAAATCGCTAAATTCCTCTTCATGGTGTGTCACGAGTGTGAGTCCGTGGGTGAAGGCAATAGCGGCTATTTGAGCTTCCAGGATACCTGGAGAAGCCCCACGCCTGCTAGCGTCCCCGCTGATTCGCCCCCAGTTAATACATTCTCGTTCCCCAAGACTTAGCAGTCGGCCAGCAAAACGATGTAGAAAATCAGTTTCCAGCCACTGTTGATAATTTTGTTTGCGTTGACCATTTGCCAATCGGGAAATGCCGGACTGAATTTCGCCTAAACTCATAACGCTTAAAAAGACCCTTTCCTCCTCTACGCTATTCAGCCAGTTAAATAGTTCGGATGAAGGCTCTGGCTTCATGAAACTCGCTACAACACAGGTATCCAGCAGGAAACTCATATTCCGATCTCGCCCGGAGATTTTAACTGGCGGTCGAGCACCAACCCAGAATCAGCTTCTGATAGAGGTGATTGAGAAAGAAACTCTGCCAGAGATTCATCACGAACATTATTCAGGCGCTCATAATCAGTTATTGCCAGTACAACTACCGACGGCTGACCATGGACTGTAATTATTTGTGGACCATCTTCACGCGCCAATTTAACTACCTGGCTGAACTTATTCTTTGCTTCTTGTAATTGCCAATTCATATTACTTAATCTAGACAGACTAGACTCTACATTATCTTCTAAATTTCAAAAAATCAATAAAATTGATAAGTTTAAAGACTTTTTTACACCTTCAACTCCCTGTTTCATAGTAATGCGACCCCAGATACAATTCCCATATCGTAATAGCCAAACTCAAGACAAAAAAAGCCTCGCACAAGGCGAGGCTTTTTAAGAGCTGAAACAGCCTGGCAATTACATCATGCCGCCCATTCCGCCCATACCACCCATGCCGCCCATATCAGGCATAGCAGGAGCTGAAGACTTGTCTTCCGGCATTTCCGCTACCATAACTTCGGTAGTAATCATCAGACCAGCGATAGAAGCTGCATGCTGCAGAGCAGTACGGGTTACCTTAGTAGGATCCAGGATGCCCATAGCGATCATGTCGCCATATTCACCGGTACCAGCGTTGTAACCGTAGTTGCCTTCGTTGTTACGAACTTGGTTTAGAACAACAGATGAATCTTCACCGGCATTCGCAACAATCTGACGCAAAGGCTCTTCCAAAGAACGACGAACGATGGAAATACCCATGTCCTGGTCGTGATTGGCACCCTTAAGATCAGCAAGAGCAGCAATAGCACGTACCAGAGCGGTTCCGCCACCAGGTACTACGCCTTCTTCAACAGCAGCACGGGTTGCGTGCAGCGCATCTTCAACGCGAGCTTTCTTCTCTTTCATTTCGATTTCTGTAGCTGCACCTACTTTGATCACAGCAACACCGCCGGCCAATTTGGCCACGCGCTCTTGCATTTTTTCGCGATCGTATTCTGAGCTTGCTTCTTCAATCTGTGAGCGGATCTGGCCAACACGACCTTCGATATCTTCTTTAGCACCAGCACCATCGATAATGATGGTGTTTTCCTTGCTAATCTGGATGCGCTTGGCAGATCCCAGATCATCAAGAGTGGCGGCTTCAAGACTCATACCAATTTCTTCAGAGATCACCTGGCCACCTGTCAGGATAGCGATATCCTGCAGCATGGCTTTACGACGGTCACCAAAACCTGGAGCCTTAACAGCACAGACTTTAACGATACCGCGAATGTTGTTTACAACCAACGTAGCCAGAGCTTCGCCATCAACATCTTCAGCAATTACCAGCAACGGACGGCTAGCTTTGGCAACTTGCTCAAGCACTGGCAACAATTCACGAATGTTGGAAACTTTCTTGTCATGGATCAGGATAAGCGGGGCTTCAAGATCAGCCTGCATGGTGTCCTGATCATTTACGAAGTAAGGAGACAGGTAGCCACGGTCAAACTGCATACCTTCAACTATGTCCAGCTCGTTGTCCAGCGCCTGACCTTCTTCTACGGTGATTACACCTTCTTTACCTACTTTTTCCATGGCTTCAGCAATGATATCGCCTACAGACTCATCAGAATTAGCAGAAACGGCGCCAACCTGGGCAATTTCCTTATGGTCTGTACAAGGCTTGGAGATTTCAGCCAGCAGAGCGGTTGAAGCTTTAACAGCTTGTTCAACGCCACGCTTAAGATCCATTGGATTCATGCCAGCAGCAACGGCTTTCAGGCCTTCGCGCAAGATGGCTTGAGCCAGTACGGTTGCAGTGGTGGTGCCGTCGCCAGCAACATCGGAGGTTTTGGAAGCAACTTCCTTAACCATCTGCGCACCCATATTCTCGAACTTGTCTTTCAGCTCGATTTCCTTCGCTACAGATACACCGTCTTTTGTTACGGTCGGTGCGCCGAAGGACTTGTCTAGTACAACGTTACGACCTTTAGGGCCGAGCGTTACTTTTACAGCGTCAGCCAGGATGTTAACGCCACGGAGTTTTGCAGCGCGTGCTGCTTCTCCAAATCTTATTTCTTTAGCTGCCATTTTCGATTGTCCTCAAAAATGCTGAATGGGATAAAAACCAAAAAATCAGGATGAACCTGATTAACTAGCCTTCGATTACGCCCATGATGTCGTCTTCACGCATCATGAGTACTTCTTCACCGTCTACCTTTACTTCGGTACCGGAGTATTTGCCGAACAGCACTTTGTCACCGACTTTTACATCTAGTGCGCGCAATTCACCATTGTCCTGCAGTTTGCCATTGCCAATAGCCAGGATTTCGCCCTGCATTGGTTTTTCAGCAGCGCTGTCAGGGATAACAATTCCACCGGGGCTGGTTCGCTCGTCTTCTGTACGACGAACTACGACACGGTCATGAAGCGGACGAATGTTCATACGCTCTCCTTTGTAGTATCAAGAGGTTAGAAAAAAATTAGGGATTACACCAGCGAGCCAATTAGCACTCGTCTCAGGCGAGTGCTAATAATAGGGACGGCTTTTTCAAAGTCAAGTGGGAGAGAAGGAAATATTTGATGGTTTTTCTCATTCCGAGCTAATTTCAAAATAGAGCATTGTTTCG
>JBLHGU010000230.1:0-8164 GCA_047615875.1 Parasphingorhabdus sp. | reverse complement strand
CAAGAATCGACGACGGGTTGTTGCAATACCAATTTACTGTCACCGATGACACGACTTGGGAGCGACCCTGGTCCGTGTCATTCCCAATGGTTAAAGGCGACGGGCCGCTCTATGAATTTGCCTGCCACGAAGGAAATTACGGATTGAAAAATATTTTGCGAGCAGCCCGACATCTAGAAAAGCAATAACATTCAAACGGCGCCTCTATGAAAAATCAAGTTTCAATAATACTAAATAGCACACTTGGCCTACTATCGATGCTGATGTTTGGTTCGGTGTCCGCGCAGTCCGATACAGCCAATTGGCCCAGTCAAAATCTAAATATCGAAAACAGCCGTTATTCCACACTAGATCAAATCAACACCAGCAATGTTGATCAGCTGAATATGCTCTGGTCTTTTGAACCGGGGCTTAGAGATGACATTGCTCAAGTAACTCCTCTGGTTGTGGATGGAGTCATGTATCTTCACTCTCGGGCAACGATGTATGCCCTGGATGCTACGACCGGTGAGGAGTTGTGGCGGCGCATTCTCGATTCAGGCCCTGCCAATGGTCCAGTGCGAGGATCAACCTATGCCGAAGGCCGAGTCTACGCTTATAGAGGTGCGGATCTGTATGCCTTCGATGCAGAAACCGGGGCGACACTAGCAAGTTTTGGTGACGCAGGATTTCTCAAAGTAGTGGCGCAGGGGCTGCATCATCAGTATCCAGATACGTATCCGGCGGATATCGATCCGATTACAATTGGCTATCGCTTAACTACTCCACCTACTTTCCATGACGGCATCATTTATGTCGCAGCAGCTCTTTCTGAGGGACATATTCCTGGCGGTCTGGTCATTGCCATTGATGCTACTACTGGAGCGATTCAGTGGGTATTCAATACCATTCCTCAGACCCCTAGAGATTCCGGCTGGGAATTGGCGCAAGAAAGCTGGGGAACTGGTGCCCGTGCAGGTGGCGGGGTGTGGACTCCACCGGCGATAGATGCACAACTGCGCATGGTCTATGTCAATGCCGGCAACCCTTCGCCGGACTATGATGGCTCCGCTCGAGTGGGAGCGAATCTGTTTTCGAATAGCACTATTGCCATCGACATGGACACTGGCAAATTGCGTTGGCACTACCAGGCTGTGCACCATGACCTGTGGGACTGGGACCATGTTACCGGGCCACTACTATTTGATGTCACCACCGCCAATGGCGAACTCATAAAAGGCGTCGCTGCAGCCGGCAAGAATTGTCTGTTCTATATGTGGGACCGTGCAACGGGGAAACCTGTTCACGCCATGGTAGAAACCATTGTGCCCACACAAACTGATGTTCCTGGTGAAGTGGTTTATCCCACTCAACCCATTCCTTATACTGCCAGAGGCGTTCCAATGGATCCTCTGTGTGCGACTTACATTGAATTCGATGATCCGGAATTAGCTGCACGTAGCAAACAACTGTATACGCCCTACTCAACAACTGAGCCTTTTATTCTTCCTCACGGCGGCTCCAGTTTTGGTTCAGCATCGTTTAGCCCCCGCACCGAACTGATCTACGTTACAGGCAAGAATGGCGCGATTACTCTGTTGGTTGAACCTGTAGGCAATAGTTTAATCCCGGGTCCAGACAGCCGCGGTCATACAGAAAATTTTTCCGACTTGGATCGAATTTCAGAAAACTACACGCCCTTGTTAACAGTCTCGGCTTATAGCCCAGTCACCGGCGAACAAACTTGGCAGCGTGAATTACCGGCGGTCTCCTCAATCGGCGCTAGCGGCAATATGGTAACTGCGGGTGATCTGGTATTTCAAGGCATAGAAGATGGCAGTTTTTACGCGCTGCATGCACAAACAGGCGAGACTTTGTATCAGTACGAAGCACCACGCACTATTCGAGCAAGCCCACTTACGTATGAAGTAAATGGAAAGCAATACGTTAGCGTGGTCGCAACAAATACAGTGATTACCCTCGCGCTACCTTAAGCGAAAAATAGATAGGTTTATTTCTAGCGAGAAACTAAATCTGCCCGCTTTTTCCTTTATGTTTGATCCATCACGAGAGGTCGCCTAAGGAATAATCTGAGATTACTCCCTTGCCCTTTGGCCCGCGCCAAACTCACTCCTTAGATTTACAATTTGGCTTAGCTCTATCCCTCACCCAGTTGGAGCAACCCTCTAACTGGGTAGGTCTTTCTTCAGACCCCTCCGGATCTGCTGTAGTCGGCTCTATCAAAGTAAAAGATCGATTATTCTTCAACCCTATCTAGGCATAGAAGCTTTTTCAGGTCTTTTTACCTCACCCTAAGCACTACAATCGTGTTTTCATGGGTGAAATAGCCTATTAAGCGAAGGACTCACAATGAATACAGTCAAACTCTTCCACGTCCTCACCGCCACGGTAGTTCTTTCAGCCTGTTCAGGTGATTCAACAGAGTCATTACCTTTCACTCCCTGGGCTACAATGGAAGTGATCGCCAGTGGCGCTAACTTGGCGGGAGCCAATGGTCTGGGTATTGGACCCGATGGACTGCTATATGTGGCATCGGTACTAGGCTCGAGCATTACTGTGTTAAATCCAGACACGGGAGAGATAGTCGAAATTTTTGATGCCGATGATGGAGTAGTCGGTCCTGATGATCTGGCCTTTGGCGCTGATGGCAGCTGGTACTGGACATCTATAATGACCGGCGAAGTCGCCGGATTTTCAGCAACCGGCGAGAGAGTCGTTGCAGCACAGCTAACACCAGGGGTAAACCCAATCACATTCTCAGACGATGGTCGTTTGTTTGTGTCGCAATGTTTTTTTGGCACTAATTTGTACGAGGTCGATCCGGCAGGTGTGCGCCCAGCGCGATTGATGAGTGATGAACTTGGTCCCGGATGCGGCCTAAATGGCATGGATTGGGGACCGGATAGTCGTTTATATGGACCAAGATGGTTTAACCATGAGATCGTGAGCTTCAACGTGAATGACAATAGTATGCGCACCGAAGTGAGTGGTTTGAATACGCCTGCGGCAGTGAAGTTCGATCAGCTAGGTCGCTTGCACGTACTCGATACTGGTACCGGCGCAGTGCTCAGAGTAGAGTCAGATGAATTGGTGGAAGTTGCAAAATTTACACCCGGGCTCGACAATATTGTGTTTGATCAACAAGGAAGGCTCTTCGTCTCCAGTTTTACCGACGGGTTTGTTAAGCGCGTAGATCTTGATGGTAGCGTAACCGAATTACAACCCGGCGGAATGGCACATTCCGGTGGCTTAACCTTTCACAAAGGTGACATTGTCAGCGCCGACTTGCATGCAATCAGGGGATACCGCACAAACGGCGAAGAGAGCTTCGTACAACGAAATGTGCTGGGTGTTGGTAAAATGGGAGGCGCCTTAAACCTTGCCAGTGACGGAGAACAACTCATCCTCACCTCGTGGATTGATGGCGATGTGCGCATCTGGGACCAAGAACAACAGACTCGAACCTGGGAAAAAACCGGATTACTGGGCCCCGTGGCCGCAATTCGCTACGCCGGGCTGATCGTCGTTTCAGAACACGGCAAGCAACGCGTGATCGGTTTTTCCGTAGATGATGCGAACGCAGAGACAGTAATAGCAGAAAATTTACCAGCACCCACGGGGTTGGCAACATCAGATGGCGACCTCTACGTTACAGACCGTGCACTAGGTCAGGTTCTACGATTAGCGCACGATGGAGAATTCCTAGACCCACCAGAACTTGTCATCGACAACTTGACCACGCCTGAAGGAATAACAATAATTTCAGACGAATTTGTGGTGGTAGAAGCTGACAAGGGTGAGGTTACATTAGTACGTGCTGATGGTTCTCGTCGGATGTTAGGAAAAATATCAGCTGGGTCACAAGCCGCTAGTTCCTCACAACCACCTTCGCAAGTCTTCAATGGTATTACTAAGGACGATGAGGGCAATTTGTATGTCGTTGGGGAAATCGAACGACAGTTGTATAAGATTTCAAGAGACTAGATACGACAGAATTCCTGTGTGGATATCTCACTATGAATTAAAACCGGAGTAATCAAACGGGATAAGAAGAACGGCGAGGAACATCCGAATGAAATCGAAGCTTTATACACTGGGTTTGACGCTGATGGTTTGTAGCCAACTGTCAAACGCACAGGACAATGAGCCTGAAATCGTAATTGCGAATCCAAATGCCACCTTCTTGGCCCAACAGAGGGCCTTACCCCCTGCGGAGGTAATCGCCAGAGGTGAAACCCTCTACCAGGTGAACTGTCGTATGTGCCATGGCGGTGACTTACGAGGAGGCGAGCAAGGCGGCCCCAACTTACTACGCTCTGGAATGGTTCTAAGTGACATTGCTGGAGAGGTTATTGGTCCAGTTATAACCCAGGGAATTGGCCGAATGCCGTCCTTTGGGAACCTTGAGCAACCTGATATTGCTGCAGTAGCTGGATTTATCCATTCGATTCTCGCGACGTCCGAACGTCAGGGCAGCACACCACCGGTTGATTTCGATTTAGATATTTTGGTGGGAAATGCTGAAGCAGGCGAGCGCTACTTCAATCAGGAATGTAGTAGCTGTCATTCGGTCAGTGGCGACTTGCGGGGAATTTCTAGTCGAATCACTGATGATTATGATCTCCAAAATGCCTGGGTAGGAGGCGGACTGCGTCGTAGGGGCGGCTCGCCTGGTGCCGACAAGACTGTCACGGTCACTCAAGCAGATGGCAGTCAAGTGCGCGGAACATTGATTCGTTACGATGATTTTTTCTTGAGCTTGCGAACACTTACTGGCGGCTATCAAAGTTTTTCGAGAAACGGTGATTCACCTCAAATCGAGATCAGCGATCCCTTAGAAAGACATAAGGAACTATTGGCAGAACTTACGGATGAATCCATCCACGATGTAACTGCCTATATGGAGACGCTGAAATGAAACATTTAACCCTATTAGTTTTGCTAGTGTGCGCTCTCCCAATTCAGCTAATGGCACAAGATGGAGTAGTTGTCTCTCCTGATGAGTTGTTAAACGACCTTGATGGCGATTGGCGATCGTACTCCGGAGACTACAGCGGAAAACGTTATAGCAGTCTCACACAAATTAATAAAGACACGGTAAAAAACCTGACTCTGGCATGGACCACCGAGATGAATTTTACCACGAGGGGAGAACCTCGCGATGGATTCAACCGCTTTGCAGGCTCTTCCCAGCTAGTTACGCAAATCGGAGGAGAAGGCAGGGGTGATATCGACATTACTAGCGGATCACTGAAAGGATCCATTCTAGAAGTGAATGGCATTCTCTACGTTACCTCACCTGATCATGCGTGGGCCATGGATGCGAGAGACGGCAGCGAGATTTGGCACTACCATTGGGAGACTCTAGGCGGAACTCACATCGGTAGCCGCGGGTCAGCAATCTGGAATGATTCATTATTATTTGAAACTCCGGACAATTTTTTAGTTTCAGTAAATATTCATACCGGCGAAGAAAACTGGCATTCAGAGATTGCTAGTTTTGAGCTGCAGTATTTTTCAACCATGGCACCTATCGTGGTTGGCGATAGAGTCATAGTGGGCACCGGCAACGATTTGGATCAGCCTGGATTCACCCAAGCTTTCGATGCAGGTACCGGCGAACTACTTTGGAAATTCTATTCGGTTCCTATGAATGAAGGCGATCCCGGTTTAGATACCTGGCCCAGCCTTGATGCTGCAAGCCATGGCGGTGGCAACGCTTGGGTTCCCGGTGTATACGACCCAGAAACCGATCTCTATATTTTCGGCACTGGAAACCCCACTCCGGCCTATACCGGCGTTTCAAGGCCGGGTGACAATCTGTTCACTTGTTCTTTGGTCGCAGTGAATGTCACCACCGGTGAAATGGAGTGGTACTTCCAGACTTCCCCGCACGATACCCATGACTGGGATTCCGCGCAGACACCAATACTCATTGATGGAATGATTGACGGCCAGCCAAGAAAATTAGTTTCTACCGCATCTAGAAATGGTTATTTCTTCACTGTTGATCGGGTTACTGGTGAACACATTGCAACCAACCTCTACAGTACCACCGCCAATTGGTCCCTAGGAGTTCGCCAAAGCGGGTCACCAGAGCCCAATCCTATAAAGGATGCGACAATCGCCGGTTCTCTAGTTTCCCCAGTCGAAGGCGGCGTTGCTAATTGGCAGCCCCCCGCCTTTAATCCAGACACCGGCTTGTTCTACACCCAAGAAAACAACGGCTACAACATGCTCTATCTTACTGACCCAGACCCGCGGGGCTCCATGGGCTTAGGTGGAAAACAACGCGATGAAATCGGTGATGTAGACAGCGCCTTTCAGGCTATCGACTACCAAACTGGCAAAGCGGTGTGGCGCCATGAATGGCCCGGCGGCGATGGAGTGGCCGCCGGCGTATTAACCACCGCAAGTGGACTTGTGTTTACTGGAGACGGTAGAAACAACATGGTTGCATTTGATGCAGGAAATGGAGACCTACTCTGGCATACACGCATTGGAAATATGACTAACCCACCGCAAACGTTTCTGGTAGACGGTAAACAGTATTTACTGGTGGCTGTGCGCGATAGGCTATTTTCTTTTGTGATGTATTGATGAAAATTGAAATGAACATATCTTGAGCGGTACATTTCTGCAATATCAAGAAAACTAGTTAAGTATCTTCGAGAGCGCCTCAATAATCCTGCATTGGACATCGATACCGAATTGATGAAAATGCAGGGCGGTTTTCATACGCATACTGGAGTCACTAAAGAAGGGAAAAATCGATGCCCAATAATAAAGGTTAAAGTCGCTAAATATTGGGAATCTGATCTTTCTGGTATATTTTCTTGCGTGGGCCTTTCTGATGGCGGACAACTTTTCTTTACTTACTCTAGCCGTGTCAATTGATATTTTTTCGAACGCGCTTATTATTTCTCTCTTCATTGGGCTTGGACTAAATGTGAATGCTTTTCAACTTCAAAATAAAAACCAAATCTATAAGAGCATCCACGACCGATATCGATACATTCGTCAAAATATTAGCGGGGTGATTACTTTTTTTGCGATTCCATTTCTTGTGTCGAGCGCGACCAGCGTCTCTATCACTGGCACGGAAAGTAATCTAATGGGGGCCTTATTCGGCACAAATAATATTTGGCTTATACTCAGCCTAGGATTCGTGATCTGCATTTTTCTACCTGCTGTGTACTTATACCATCGTTATGGTTGGCGGTAATAAGCGTCAAAGGAACAGAAAGAAGTGTTAGATCTATTAAGCGCTCTTGGTAGCCTCTTCTCAGCGAAGCAATAAATTGCTAAGTTGTGTGTGCCCTCATTCAATAGTCCGATTTAGGAAGGAAGTTAGCCATGAACACCTCTCGGTTTGGTACATCATTATTTACTGCATTGCTAAGCTGCTGTGTGTTCGTCTCCTCGCTAGCCAGCGCCCAATCCAGCCCACCTGAAGGCTGGGTTACTCCGTTTCCTGCATTTCGGGTGATTGGCCCTTTGTACGGAGTCGGAATGCTGGATCTCAGTGTGTTCCTGATTACCTCCGATGAAGGCCATATCCTCATCAATACGGGCCTTGCCGACTCAACCGAGGTAATCCGCCGCAATATCGAATCGTTGGGATTTCGTCTGGAAGATGTCAGTGTCCTGCTCACCATGCAGGCCCACTGGGACCACACGGCGGCCATGGCGGAGATTAAGCAGATCGCAGATGCCGAAGTATGGGCCACGGCAAAAGATGCACGTGTACTGGAAGACGGCGGATTTAGCGACGCCCATTTCGGCGGACGTGAAACCTTCGATCCGGTAGAGGTAGATCGTATCCTCGAACAAGATGAAATCATCACCTTGGGTGATCTACGCATCACGGTGCATGAGCATCCAGGCCACACCGAAGGCAGCTCCAGCTATAGCTTTCAGGTGACCGAGGACGGCAGAACCTATGATGTCGCAATTGCCAATATGGGCACCGTCAATCCCGGCAAGCAACTCGTTGTCGAGCCCACCTACGGTGGAGTGGCAGTGGATTTCGCCACCACCTACAACAGGCAGAAGCAAATGAATGTCGACGTCTGGGTGGCCGCTCATGCCAGTCAATACAACATGCATGAAAAATACACCCTAGGGCAGCCCTACAGCCCAGATACATTCGTCGACCCGATGG
>JBLHGU010000229.1:0-8275 GCA_047615875.1 Parasphingorhabdus sp. | reverse complement strand
CATAGGAATTTGATGGTTTCTCACGTTCATATTTAGGCTGTTATGTGGGTTGAGATAGGCAATATTCACGTGAGAGCCTGATTTCTTGTGTTTAATATGGTGGGTTACGTACCTTTATGTAGATAGACCCAAGCTCCCCCAAACCACGGTCATACTCCTCCTTTGGGTGCATGGGAAACTTTCTTGTGAGGGTGGGGCCTGTGCAACCCTGAGTGTGCAAAGCGCACACTTTTTAGTTGCTTGTCTGTGATGCAATGTGTCAGGGCTATTGCTCCTGCTAGCTACAACCACAGTCTCCGGGCCATTGTCTAGCGCCGCATACCAATCTTATTCAAGGGCTCGTTGCAAGGGACCGTTGCGTGATTTAGTCACGCAGCGGTTGGCGCAGGCCTTTTGTTGTTTGGCCTTTAATTGGTTAGCAAAAGCTGGTGATGCTAGTGTAATCATCCGCAATACTGCGATTGTGTTGTTGACCATGAGCCAAACTCGGAATGCCCATTTGGTAGGGTTCGGGAAAATGCCTACTTCTCAGTAACCCGCACTGTTTTACCTGGGGCAGGTAACCCCTTCAATCGGAAAAAGCGCTGTGCCTCTTAGGTTACCCTGGACCTACTTGATGACTTTTTTCTTAGAACTAGCACTAGAACCAGGCTTTAGCAGCAGATTTGGCTGTTTGGAATGCTGGTCATTCTTGGTCTTTTTGTCAGGTTGCGTAGTAGTTGCTTTAACCTTCTGACTGGACACAGACTTGGGTTTCAGCTTTAGCTGATTCAGGCTCGGCTGTTGCTTCGGTTTCGCAATGGTCTTCAGCTTAGGTGGTTCATTGATCACTAACGATATGACGTTAGAGCACAAGTGCTTGGCACGATTGGTAGCGGTAGTTGAATGATGCTCAGCACATAATCGCAAATTCCATTTGCCCGCTTTAGATGCGTTGAACTTCACTTTTAAATACTTACGACTGGTTCCTTTGAGGGGCTTGATTACTCCCTTTTGAAGTTTATCGTTGCGACCAGGCATACCGCTGACTTTGCCTGCCAGATACCAGTTCACCTGTTTGGCTGTACCTCTGCCAACATTATGTATAGCACCATCAAATATCAGGTTATCCCCAGTTTTAGCGGTTGACTTGGTTCCCTTGAGATCGAGTTTCAATATTGCCTTGGGCCCAATTGCAGAGCTGATGCTTAGCTTCTTTGCCAGGCCAATTTTGTTAGCAGTAGGCAATTTCGCCACTTTCACAGAGCCAGCAGGGTTGTTAATTACTACGCTGGTTTTCAGGTTTGGTTTGAGCGGCACATATATGGGTTTCTTAACCTTCAATGCGACATTGGAGCCAGGCTTTTCTATCGGTTTCAAGCGCGGGGCTTTAGTTTGATCGTCATTGTTCTTCGCGAGCCCGAAACTCTTTTGCAAATTTAGTTTTTGCCCCGGTTGAGGATTAACTTTGAACTTGGTCGCCTTGGCACCAAACCCGGAATTAGATTCAGACTCAGGCTCTGGCGACTCTGCCCTCAACCCTCGTCGACGTCGGTCTGTTGATACTAGACGCCATCGAAAATTCCAGTTTCGTTGTGATTGATTCTGCACAAATACCAGGTGTCGAACAGCGCCCCATTCCACCTGACCGTTGGGTCGAATGGCGCCCCATTCAATACGAAATCCTGGCACTACTCCGTCGTCATACACAGTGCCTAAGGCGGCAAGGTCAGTATCTACCACTACCTGATATAACCCCGAGGGTAAGTGCGACGTTGCAAACTGACCATTCATCCCGGCCTGAACTGTTGAGGAGCCAATAGCAGGACCGATCGGCCTGCAATCTGCCGGGTTATCACTGCTGCAAGAACTGATATGCACGCGTGCTCTTGGTGTCGGAAAGGGTTGGACTACTCCGGGGTTGCAGCCACCCGCGTTTCCCGCCAATCCAGCTGCGATGCAATCACCGGTTACCGCACCAACTATCTGCCCACCTCTAACAGTGGCGCGAAAAATGAGACCATCTATTAGTGGGTCTTCTAGCTGAAGTTCTACCAATCTTGAAGCAGGCTCAAACGCATACTCAGGGTGAGCCTGAGGGGTAACCCGGTAAGTTCCCAGTGGCACTTCTGTGAATCTGAAAGCGCCGCGATCTGAAGTCTCGACAACCGCACGATAGCCATTATCAATTCCCTCAATCTGAACGCTATGATCCACTCCAAAATTATTATGTGTTATAGAGCCAAATAATAAACTATGCCCTGGCAGCAGCAGTAACACTTCGGCTGGTACCGGGTGAAAAATAGGATAGAAATTTGGGTTGAACAAATTGAAAGTAGCTACCCGCGCTCTATTTGGGGTGGTGAATCTAAATATGCGAGAAGCGGCAATCTGAAAACCACTAGAGTATACGTAGGTTTGGTTGTCTGACTCAATTTGAACCTGATAATTACTTTCAAACTCGAGATTGTTGAAGACAAAATTGGGCTGTGGTTGATTGCGCGCAACACCAAATCGGTTAACAGCCCCGGTAGTGAGGTTGGTTAAAATCACTGTGGCGCCAGGATCGTTTTCATGTTGCACGTGCATCCGGACCCGGTATGGGTGATCGAGGCCAGGCAGGTTTTCCGCAATATCGATGAATGTCCGCTCTCTTTCACCACGCTGCCCTACAAACACGAGATTGCCCGTGGGCCCATGTTCACCGGAGGTCTGAAATGTTCTATTAGGGGCAGACATACTTGCGCTAAAGAAATGGCCAGCCCATAGAAAAGGAATTTCGACTTGACCATTCTGGTCTGTTCTATAGTTAGAAGTGGTGCTCGTAGACATATTTCTGAGCCTCAAATGAATATTGGGGAGTAAATTTCTCTCGCCATCTATTGCTATAAAAGTTTGGGTTCCCGTCTGTACTGGCTGGGCAAAAATAGTGGATGAAAGACTCATGAATACCAGAAGAGTAATAATTCGCACTTTTGATTAGCCCCAATTCGATGTGTTTATTGTTGTGAGTCGGTTAACGGATAAGTTCGGTTTAAACAAATTTGGCTTTCAGCCTTGTATTTCACGGCTTCTCGCAAAGGCCTGCCATATTGACGAGTCCCCAACCATAGATCGGGTCGTGGCCACTATTGGGTCTATCCCAACAAAGGTACGTAATGCGCCATAGGAATTTGATGGTTTCTCACGTTCATATTTAGGCTGTTATGTGGGTTGAGATAGGCAATATTCACGTGAGAGCCTGATTTCTTGTGTTTAATATGTTTCTTTTCTGCATCCAGTTATGTAAGTTGGCCTCGGTTGTTTTATAGCGAGTAGCAATGAATTTCTGGGTTGAGCCATTTGCAAGCAAGGCTTCGATCTCAACACGGAATGGATCGAGCTTACTCTTACCTGGCCCCTTGGGCCTGCCAAGCGGCAGGCCTGCCGCTTTTCTGGCACGTAATGCTTCTTTAGTGCGCTGGGAGATTAAGTCTCGTTCTATTTCAGCGGCCATCGAAAAAGCCATGGCCACGATTTTACTCTGGATGCTTTGGTCGAGTTGCCAGTTACCTTTTATTGCATAGATGTTTATCTTTCGCTCGAGAGCGATTGAAAGTATTTCCATACACTCGAGCATGGATCGTCCCAGGCGCGATAGCTCACTTACTATGATGCTATCTCCGGTATTCGCCGCTTCCATTACATCGGCAATTTTTCGTTTCTTCCAGGAAATTCTACCTGAAGCCGTTTCTTCAACAAACAGCACTTGGCCTAAATTTTTCTGATTCGCTAGAGATAGGATATCTGCCTTATTTTTCTGAACGTCCTGGCCAACGGTCGAGACCCGAAGATAGCCAATTGTTTTAGGGAGGATTGGCGGCACGAGATCAGTTGCTCAAGATGGTAGTAGATGAAAACACTATTATACCAATAATACGACAATTATAATTATTGTTTATGCAGTGTAATTCATAGAATATACCTAATTCTTTAAACGAACGTTTAAACAATAACCATTTTCCAGAGCTAGTCTATGGCACGCATGAAAATTCTGAGCACAGCAGAACAGGCTGTATTCGATACGCCTCCTTTGTTCAATCATCTTGAGCGTAAACAATTTTTCGATTTTGCAAAACCCTTACTGGTCATGGCTAATAACTTTCGTCACCCGGTCAGCCAGGTATGTTTTCTTATAGGTTGCGGCTACTTCAAAGCAACAAAGCGCTTTTTTTCTCCTGTTGATTATCATCCCCGTGATATTACGTATGTCTCTAAGCAGTTAGCCGCAGATAATATTTCGACGCTAGACTATCCTGATCGCACTCGACAGAGACATCAAAAAATCATTCTGGCATTTTATGGTTTTTAGCCTTTTGACAAGACGGCTAAATCAACTCTTGTCACTGAGATCAATACGATGGTTAAAACCTACCTAAAGCCCAGTTTGATCCTTAACCGTTGTATTGATTTCCTCATTCAAAAACGCTTACAGGTGCCAAAATCATGGGTGCTAACTGAGCTGATTCGATCCAGGATGCAGTCACATAAATCCAGCCTGGTCACGTCGATGAATACCCACCTCACCAATGAAACACGCCACCTACTGGATGATTTATTTACCACATCAGGCGACCAAAACCGGTACCGACTGACTGTACTCAAAAAATTATCACAATCCACAAAACCCTCTCGGGTAAAGGAATCTATTACGGATTTTGACACCCTATCAATACTGTACAGGCGCCTGGAAGCTATTTTAGCTACTCTTGAACTGGGCCATGCTGGAATTCGTTACTTTTCAGGTAGTGTCCTGAGATCTGAAATATTCCAGATACAAAGACGTGAAGACAATGACCGCTATATCCACGCCACGGCCTTTATTGTTCACCAATTCTTCCGCACTCAGGACAATCTGCTCGATATATTGTTGAGTGTGATGGCAACTTTCTAGACAACGGTTACCCGGGAACACAAGAAACATTTGTTTGAATACCGCAAAGCACAAAACCAACAACTGAAAGCTGTCGTCGATGAGATGGATACCGCTGTGTTTGGCCTGATCCGAGAGATACGCAGTCTGACCGACAATGCTTCCCTATCTGATACCCTGAAAGTCGCCCAAATCAGAGCCTTACTGGAACAAGGTAAAACAGAATCCTTTGAGCAATTGAAAACTGGTTTACAGCAGGCAGGCCAAGCCCAGGCTTGGTACGACATTCTGGAAAAGCATTCAGTGCGGCTACAACACCGCCTCAGTCCCATCCTGAAATCTTTGACCTTTGAACCTGCCGGCCAAGCTGATCAGTTAATGGAAGCTATCAGTTATTTCAAAAGCTGTGACGGTGTTATTAGCGGCAAAGCACCGACTGACTTTCTGGATGCTGATGAGTGCAAAGCGTTGACCGGTGATGGCAATACGTTCAGAACCTCTCTGTACAAAGTGTTCCTGTTTCAGTACGTGTCAGCGGCCATCAAATCTGGTCATCTCAACCTCAGGCAATCCTATAAATACCGTCCGATGGACAGCTATATGATCAATCGTGAACGTTGGGAGCGGGATAAACAAAGACTACTAAAACGGGCCGGATTAACAGAATTATCTGATCCTGAACCCTTACTCAAAACACTGGATGCCGCATTGTACCAACACTATCAGGCCACGAATGCTGGCATTGAAAATAATCCATACTTAACCATCCGCAATGATGGCTCTTTCCATATCAAAACGCCGGCACTAGATGCCAGTGAAACCGACCCATTACAAGAATTATTCCCCCGGCAGCAGGATGTGCCACTGGCTCAGGTACTGGATACCGTTGACCGGCATTGCCAGGTGCTAAAAACCTTTGAGCATTGGCAGCAAACCCATACGCCACAAACGGTTTCACGACCAGCATTGCTGGTCGGGATTATGGGACTAGGCTGTGGTATCGGTGTCCGGAAGATGGCACGAATTTCTTCACGTATGACAGAAAATGAGCTGGAAAACACCGTGAACTGGCGCTTTTCGCTCGACAATATCCGGGCTGCTAATAACCAGGTGTTGAAAATGATGGATCAGATGGAACTTCCCAATCTATATCGGCGGGCGACTGATAAACTCCATACCTCCAGTGATGGCCAGAAATTCGAAGTCCGGGGTGAATCCCTCCATGCTAGCCGTTCCTTTAAGTATTTTGGGCAGGGTCAGGGAGTGAGTGCCTATACCTTCGTAGATGAACGCCATTTTTTGTGGCATTCGTTGATGATCAGTGCTTCTGACCGGGAAAGTGCTTATGTGATTGATGGGTTGATGCACAACGATGTGGTTAAGAGTGATATTCACTCGACTGATACGCACGGTTACACCGAGGCTATCTTCGGACTGACCCACCTGCTGGGATTTTCCTTTGCTCCACGTATCAAGGGAGTTGGCAAGCAGACGCTGTACATCTTCCGCCCCAAAAGCCGAGCAAGTTCAGATTGGAAAATAGCACCGGATAAAACCATCTATGAGAATCTGCTCCGTGAGAACTGGGATGACTTGCTACGCCTCGTAACCACCATCAAACTCAAGGAAAACACAGCATCTGATATTTTCCGCCGTCTCAACTCCTATTCACGGCAACACGCGCTTTATCAGACACTGAAGGCCTTTGGCTAAATCATCAAATCACTGTTTATCCTACGTTTTGGGACAGTTGGGTTACCATGGAAGATGGTCATGTTAGATCGTTCTACCATAATCGTATTTTTGATAACGGATCGGTTTATCAGCATGATGGACCGTCAGTAGAGTTTTTTACCGATAAGGCCATGGACTTCATACGGGGTGCGGACGACCAACCGTTTTTTGCTTACTTGCCTTACCCATCTCCCTACGGGCACTGGCCGGCTACTGCAGAGGAGGGTGAGCATCCTTTTAGTCATTTGTATGATGACTGTCCTATAGACAGTGTTCCGCGTGTTGGCCTGAGCCCAGAAGCAGTTCGAGGATACGATCTCATAAAATCTAAAAGTGGTAAGGGTCTAGATTTTTCTATGATGTTGCGGGCGCCTAATGATCTTCGAACCTTACGAAATTATTATGCTCAGGTTACGTTAATTGATCATTGCGTCGGGCAGTTAGTTGGCCTGCTCGAAGATAAGGAGCAGATTGATAATACATTGTTTATCTTTACCGCTGACCATGGCTTATCTCTGGGACATCATGGTTTTTGGGGGCATGGCGGTGCGTCATTCCCTAGCAACTTACATTACGCCACTCACTCTATACCGTTAATCTACTCACATCGCGGTAATATCAAACCAGGTCGAGTGTCAGACTTACATACGTCCAATTTAGATATTTTCGCCACAGTGCTGGAGTATCTCGATATTGAACACGAATCCAGCAAGATCCTAATAACACCAGTCGTTCATTGTCCGGTTTGTTGCTTGATCAACCGGTTGCTAATTGGGGAGAAGACGGAGTCTTCTCAGAACAAGAAGAAACCCGAGTTATAAGAACGCCGCAGTGGGTTTATTTTCGACGATTTAGCGAACATCCTGAAGAAGTATTGGGCGATGCTTTATTTGATGTGCAGAAAGATCCGGATGAGACCTGCAATCTGATTGATAATCCTGAGTGCTCATCCATTGCAGCGGAGCTTGCCGCAAAAATCGACAAATTCTTTGATCAACATGCTGCAAAAAAAGCCGATTTATGGCACGGCGGCCAACCGGTCCAGAATGCCATAAGAGCTGATTTCTGGCGCGAGTCCTGGGGCGAAGGTTGGAACCCGTTTTACGAATACACAGCAGATAAGGATGCCTGATCAACAGAGTTGTTGCATGCCTACATCAAATGATGTGGTAGCTTCTACGCAGAATTATACAAGTGGTCAGCGGCAGTCACCTCCCTCGCTGGTTGAAATTCCAGCAGGAAGTTTCCTCATGGGTAGCGACAATGCACCCCACCTGGAAGATGGCGAAGGACCTGTGCGTGAGGCAGCCTTAAGCAGGTACTTTATTGCACCAACGGCCGTGTCCAATGAAGAATTCGCAGAGTTCGTTAAAGCTACAGGATATGTCTGTGATGCGAAGCGAAACGGTGGTTCTTTTGTATTTAGCATGGATGCTATCGAAGGTGGAGATCGACTGCAGCACGCGCCATGGTGGCAATTTGTTAATGATGTCGATTGGTCAAATCCAGCAGGGGATGGATCAGTCCCTATTCCAGATCATCCAGTTATACATGTATCGCATAATGATGCATGTGTTTATGCGAGTTGGCTTGGCTGTTCACTTCCTACAGAAGCTCAGTGGGAGTTCGCTGCGAGGGGTAGATTGCAAG
>JBLHGU010000228.1:0-8352 GCA_047615875.1 Parasphingorhabdus sp. | reverse complement strand
CCAGTATCGAAACGTGAAGCGTATAAAAGCGATATCGTTTATGGAACTAATAACGAATACGGCTTTGACTACTTGCGCGATAATATGGCATTCAGTGCTGAAGATCGCGCTCAGGGTAAACTGAACTTCGCCATTGTAGATGAGGTTGACTCGATCCTTATTGATGAGGCGAGAACGCCCCTCATCATCTCCGGGCCATCGGAAGAAAGTACCGACCTGTATATGAAAATGGATGCCTTGATCCCCTCCTTATCCCGTCAGGAAGAAGAGGACGGACCCGGTGACTATCATGTTGATGAAAAAACCAAACAGGTATTTTTCACTGAAGAAGGCAATGAAAATGCCGAGGATTTATTGCTTAAAGCGGGCCTACTGGAAGAAGGCGCCAGCCTCTATGACGTGAGGAGTATTACCCTGGTGCATCACTTGAATGCTGCATTGCGAGGACATGTGCTGTTTCAACGCGATGTTGACTATATTGTGCGTGATGACCGCGTGGTAATTATCGATGAATTCACCGGTCGTATGATGGAAGGTCGGCGCTGGTCGGAGGGTTTGCATCAGGCAGTTGAAGCCAAGGAGGGAGTGTCGATTCAACAGGAGAACCAAACGCTTGCCTCTATCACCTTCCAGAATTTTTTCAGGCTCTATGACAAGCTCTCGGGTATGACAGGAACAGCTGATACTGAAGCCTCGGAATTTCAGCAAATTTACAGCCTTGAGGTAGCTATTATACCGACCCATAGAGACATGATACGGGACGATCAGCCTGATCTTGTCTATCGCACCACAGCAGAAAAATTCAACGCTATTGTTGAGGGAATAGAGGACTGCGTGTCTCGTAAACAACCGGTTCTGGTTGGTACGGCATCTATTGAAACTTCAGAACAATTGTCCGCGGTATTAAAAAAATCCGGCGTGCCCCATCAAGTTTTGAATGCTAAGCATCATGAGAGCGAGGCGCAAATTATCGCGGAAGCTGGTCGCCCGGGTGCAGTAACCATTGCGACCAATATGGCAGGTCGTGGGACAGATATTGTTCTGGGTGGCAATCTGGAAAGTGAACTTGCAGCCGTTGATGACAGCCAGCAGGTCGAGGTTAATAAGGCTTGGGAAGGACGACACAAGCAGGTGCTTGAATCTGGGGGATTGCATGTGCTGGGTACCGAACGCAATGAATCTCGTCGTGTAGACAATCAGTTGCGAGGTCGAAGTGGTCGCCAGGGCGATCCGGGTTCCAGTCGCTTTTATCTATCCATGGAAGATAGTTTGATGCGAATATTTGGCTCTGAGCGAGTGGCGGGCCTTATGCAAAAGCTTGGTATGGAAGAAGGTGAGGCCATCGAGCATCCCTGGGTAACGCGGGCCATTGAGAATAGTCAGAAGAAGGTTGAGGGGCGTAATTTCGATATACGAAAACAGTTACTTGAATATGACGATGTAGCTAATGAACAACGTAAGGTGGTTTATCGTCAGCGTGATGACCTGATGGAGATTGAAGATATCTCTGACCATATTAGCTCTATGCGAGAGGAAGTCGTTGGTTCTGTCATTGATGACTATTTACCGCCACAAAGTATTGAAGAACAGTGGGACATTCCCGAATTGGAGAACGCTGTTGAGTCCACTTTTGGTATTAGGCTACCCGTTGGGGACTGGTTAAAAGAGGATGAGGGTCTTCATGAAGAAACTCTGAGAAAGAAAATTGGTCAGGCTGTTGACGAGGCGTATAACAATAAAGAACAAAGTGTAGGACCCGATGCTATGCGTCATCTAGAGAAGGCCGTAATGCTTCGTGTACTTGACGATCAATGGAAAGAACACTTAGCGCATATGGATCACTTGCGTCAGGGTATTGGCTTGCGCGGCTATGCTCAGAAGAATCCGAAGCAGGAATATAAGCGCGAATCCTTTGAAATGTTTACCGATATGTTGGCGCGGGTGCGGCACGACGTGGTGAATGTGCTTTCTCGAATCCAGATTCAGTCGGAAGAGCAGGTGGCAAATATGGAAGCGCAACGAAAAGAGCAGCCGGAGTTGGAGTACGTGCACGCAGACGCTCCCACAGACGACACTGCATCATCGCAAAACTCTCCACCGGAAATGACCATGCGGCGACCCGCTGAATCGGTACAAACTTTTGTAAGGGACGGTCGTAAAGTAGGGAGAAACGAAGTCTGCCCCTGTGGCTCGGGCAAAAAGTTCAAGCAATGCCACGGCCGACTGTAAATTTAAGTATATGATAGAACTTCCTAGATCACCGCTGGCACCAGAAGCTTTTCCGGAGAACCTTCCCGTAATTTCGGGGCTTTCCATGAGCGTGGCCGAAGCTGGAGTGAAATACGCCGGAAGAACCGATTTGTGGCTAGCCGAGCTGGCTAAAGGTAGTGTTGTCGCTGGCGTGCTAACCCGTTCAAAAACGTCATCAGCGCCTGTGGACTGGTGTCGCAAAAATCTTCGCAATGGAAGTATTAGAGCATTATTGGTAAATTCTGGTAATGCGAACGCATTTACCGGCTCGGCAGGAGCCAGAACTGTACAGGACACCGCCGAGGCGGTAGCTAGTCGACTGAATTGTTCTGTCGATCAGGTATATCTGGCTTCAACCGGCGTAATCGGTGAGATTCTGCCAATCGAGCGCGTCGTAGAGGGGCTGGATCGATGCTGCGAGAATTCTGGCGAAGCAAACTGGCTTGATTCAGCTGGAGCCATAATGACAACGGACACCTTTCCTAAGGCTGCCAGTGCGAGCCTGGAAATTGCTGGGGCTCAGGTTAGTATTTCCGGGATTTGCAAAGGCTCAGGCATGATCGCGCCAGATATGGCCACCATGCTGGGTTTTGTCTTCACGGACTTTAATGCCAATGCTACTATTTTGCAGGCTTTGCTTGATGAATTAACCCCAACTACGTTCAATTCCATCACCGTTGATAGCGACACCTCAACCAGTGATACCGTTCTGTTGATTTCCACCTGTCAATCTAGCCATTCTCAAATTACCTGTCTAGATGATCCTGCCATAGAGCCTTTTAAAAAAGTCTTAAAGGACGTGATGCAGGACCTGGCGGTTCAGATAGTCAAAGATGGGGAGGGTGCATCAAAACTTATCACCATTGATGTTGCTGGTGCTGAATCAGATCAGGCAGCTAGACTAATAGGGTTGTCTATTGCCAATTCACCGTTGGTAAAAACTGCTATAGCAGGCGAAGACGCCAATTGGGGACGGGTGGTGATGGCAGTTGGAAAAGCCGGTGAGAAAGCGGATCGTGACTTATTAAGTATCAGTATGGGCGGTGTTGAGATCGCCAGCCGCGGAGCCGCGGTCGATGATTATGATGAAGATCTTGTCGCAGCGCATCTGAAAGGTATGCAGGTTTCTATTGCGGTGGACCTGGCTATTGGCGAGGGTTCTGCAAGGATATGGACCTGTGATTTAACCGAGGGATATATCAGGATTAATGCCGACTATCGATCATGAATCTCAGCGTGGTTGTGGGGGTGATGATCCGTGGTAATGGTCAGGTTTTGGTGGCGGAGCGGCCAGCAGGCAAAGCCTGTGCAGGGCAGTGGGAATTTCCTGGTGGGAAGGTTGAGCAAGGCGAGTCATTTCGAAATGCACTGAACCGTGAAATCAAGGAAGAATTAGGTGTGCAGGTGGAGCAGGCAGAGCCTCTATTTACTCATGTTAATAATTTTCTGGACCGTACTGTTGAATTGCATATCTGGAAAATATCGAAGTGGGGAGGTATACCTGAGGGACTTGAAGGACAGTCCATTCGATGGTTGAGGCTGACTGAGATCGAACAGGTCAATTTTTTACCAGGCAATATATTGATGCTGCCAAAGCTGGAGCGTTTTTTACGATAAGTCTGTATCTGCAGCTATCGCTGCGCCGCGACTACAGAATATTTTTGGTGCAGTTGAGAAACTTTATCCTCTAAGGCTGACAGATCAGAATCATTAACAATAACATCGTCTGCAACCGATAGCCTGTTTTCCCTGGTCGTTTGGGTGGCCATAATACTTACAATTTCATCCTCCGATAATTGACTACGCATTTTTATCCATTTAATACGTTGAGAGTCCTCCGCGTCCACTACTAGCAGTCGGTCAACACGATCCAGTTGATTGGTTTCAATTAATAGCGGAATCGATAAAATGCAATAATCGGCCTGGCAATTGTTAACTAGCTGGTCCGTGATATGGCGTATAGCTGGGTGAAGAATAGCCTCTAGCTGAGACTTTTTCTGTGCATCATTAAAAATAACTTTGCGCATATAGGTACGATCCATATTGCCATTAATGTCGATGGACTGGCAACCAAATTGCGCGCGCACTCTCTCCAGAATCGGGTGATTATTATGAGTGATTTCATGGGCAATAACATCAGAGTCAAAAACAGGCACGTCCAGAACAGCGAAAAGATCACTTACTGTGGTTTTACCGCTTCCAATTCCACCGGTAAGTCCAATTTTAAGAGGGTTATTAGCCAATGCCGAGGAACTGAAAATATCGGCTGGTTATAACATCGCCAAATAGCAGTCCAATGAGCCCTGCACTGCAAAGAAAGGGGCCAAAGGGGATTGGATGTTCTCGCCCCTTACGACTAAATGCAAGGTAAATGCCGCCAATGATGGCGCCGACCATTGAAGCCATTAAGATAATCAATGGTAGCCCTTGCCAGCCGACCCAGGCACCAAGTGCGGCTAGTAGTTTGAAGTCTCCGTACCCAAGCCCCTCCTTGCCCGTTATCAGCTTGAATACATGGTAGATTGACCACAGACTTAGATAACCCGCAGCTGCTCCAAATACTGCAGATCCTGGCTCCGTGAAAAAATAAAACTGATTGAGTAATAACCCCGCCCACATCAAAGGCAGGGTAATAAAATCAGGTAAAAGATAATGTTCGAGATCGATAATGGTTAATGCCAGTAATGCGTAGCAAAATAGTGAGATCGCTAGAGCTGCAGGAAGGCTTGGTGAGATATAAAAAGCCAATACAGTAAGAAGTCCGGTGATGAGCTCGACAATAGGATAGCGGCCGGATATTGGTTCGCTGCAATGTGCACATCGACCCCCCAGTAGCAGATAGCTTATTAGCGGGATATTGTCGCGAATGCGCAGTGGGGTTTTGCAGTGAGGACAGGCAGAAGCCGGGCGGGCCAGACTAATTTGGTCTGGTTGCTTATTATGCCCTTCTATTGTCAGTGTA
This sequence comes from Parasphingorhabdus sp., assembly GCA_047615875.1. Taxonomy (GTDB): domain Bacteria; phylum Pseudomonadota; class Gammaproteobacteria; order Arenicellales; family CAJQKF01; genus JBLHGU01. Next base: position 3,140 of record JBLHGU010000228.1, on the reverse strand, counting down.
TCTGTCAGAGCATATTCTTGCTCCATAATCATTGGAAGTCGGTGTATTACTACATTTAGAAAACTTCCAATGCACAGTCCGAATACTAACAGTACAGTAATGGTTGTCCATACTGACATTTCAGGGAGTAGTTGGTGAATCATTGAGATAGGGACACTAGATGCCAGGTTCGGCAGTAAAAAGAATATAGTATATATTTTCCTAGAAAGCAGACGCCAGTTTGAATATTGGCAGATACATGGCCACCACTATGGTGCCAACGATGCCACCCAATATAACGATCATGATCGGCTCGATCAAACTAGACATAGCATCAACCGCATTATTGACTTCGTCCTCAAAATAGTCTGCAGTTTTATTTAGCATATTTTCCAGTTCACCTGTTTCCTCTCCAGTCGCGACCATTTGTAGAACCATGGACGGAAATAATTTAGTCTGAGCCATGCATATTTCAAGTGGGCGACCTGTGCTAATTTCCTTTCTAATTCGGAAAGTGGCGTCATAATAAACCCGGTTCCCAGATGCTCCAGCTACGGCGGTTAAAGCGTCAACCAGAGGTACACCTGCTCCAAACATTGTAGCAAGCGTGCGACAAAATCTGGCAACCGTGGCCTTGCGAAGTATTGGCCCAAAAATAGGCGCATGCAAAATAACACGGTCAAATGTGTGTTGTGCTTTGCTCGATCGCTTATAGCTCCATCTTGTAAAAGTGAATAGAGCCGATACACCTATAAAAAATACCAGCCACCATTCCTGAAACCAATGCGAGGCATCTAACATCCATTGCGTTAAGGTTGGTAAACCGGCACCAAAGCTCGAGAAGAGTTTTTCAAACTCAGGTATGACAAATATCAACATTATTATAATTATTGCAATTGCGACAAACAAAACCATGATGGGGTAAAACATGGCAGCGCGCACTTTACTCTTAATTTCCTCAATTCTTTCCAGATAACCGGCGACTTTATTCATTAATCCGTCTAACGTGCCTGATTCTTCACCGGCGGTCGCCAGGCTCACAAATAAACGATCAAAGTAACCAGGATGTTTTTGAATAGCGGTACTGAAGGTATGCCCACTTTCTACATCCCGTCGAATACTGGTAAGAAGACCTGCCATACGGGGATTATCACTGCCACGGGCAATTGCTCCAATTGACTGGGCAATGGGTATGCCAGCAGCAATTAGTGTGGAAATTTGCCGAGTGACCACGGCAATATCTTTAGTGTTAATTCGCTTTTGGAACAGAATGAACTGTTTCGGTTTACGACGAATTTTTTTTACACTGATACCCTGACGGCGTAAGAGGGCGCGTATAAAATTCGGATTGGGACCATCTTGCTCACCATTAATTTGACGGTTTTGTCCGTCAACTCCTGTCCACACGAAGGTGTGAAATTTTTTGGCTCTTGGATTCTGTGCCATGGACTATCCGGATTAATACTTACAGATTTGTGACGCGCTCAACCTCGTCCAATGTGGTGAGACCTTTGGCAACCTTGATAAGTCCCGCTTGTCTGAGCGTGATCATACCTTCTTTTCGGGCAAGTTTCTCCAACTCTTCCTGCTTGGCATTGCCCATAATGAGAAAAGACATTTCCTCACTAACAAGAAGCAGTTGAAAGATTCCTGTCCGACCTTTGTAACCATTGGTGCAGTTATTACAGCCCACTGCTTGATGTATATCTGCATCTGGCAATTGTTCCTTTCTAAATCCTGCTTCCAGCAAGGCTGACTGTGGGATCTCTACCACTTGCTTACAGGAAGGACAGAGTTTTCTAAGCAGGCGCTGAGCCATTATTAGGTGAACTGATGATCCAACATTAAAAGGCTCGACACCCATATTTAAAAGGCGGGTTACGGTAGCCAGTGCGTCATTGGTGTGCAAAGTTGATAAAACCAGATGACCAGTCTGGGAGGCCTTAATAGCAATGTCAGCTGTTTCAAGATCGCGTATTTCTCCTACCATGATGATGTCTGGGTCCTGGCGTAGAAATGCTCGTAGAGCAACGGCAAAATTTAGATTGGCTTTTTCATTGATGGCGACCTGATTTATACCCGTCAAATAGACCTCAACAGGGTCTTCCACCGAGGAAATATTTCGATCGATGGTATTAAGCATATTTAAGGCGGAGTATAATGATATGGATTTACCACTACCGGTTGGGCCAGTTACCAGAATCATGCCATAAGGACGTTTAATGGCATCAGCGTACACCGCCAATTGGTCAGGTTCAAAGCCCAGCGCCTCAAGATCGAGTGATATGGCACTGGTATCAAGTATTCGAATGACAATTTTTTCGCCAAACAAGGTAGGTAATGTACTAATACGAAAATCTATTTCGTTGGTTTTAGATAGCTTTAGCTTCATGCGCCCATCCTGAGGCACTCGGCGTTCCGCAATATCAAGACGGGAAAGAATTTTTATTCGAGAAATGATCTGATTGGCCATCGCCACGGGTGGTGCAGGGACCTCGTGCAATACGCCATCAATTCGGTAGCGGATTCTTAAAACTTTCTCATATGGTTCTACGTGAATATCTGACGCACTTTGGTTGATTGCGTCGAGAAACATCTTATTAACGAATCGTACAATGGGCGTGTCAACATCGCTATCCACTTCCTGCCGCATGGAGCTTTGTTGATCATCATCGCTACCAATATCCAATTCATCGAAGGCGTCGTCATCAAGGGTCAGCAGAGCAGTGTTGTCTGACGATGTTTGTTTTTCAATTAGACTGAGGATTTTAGACTCCTCGACTAATATTAATTCCAATGCTACCGACGTATGAAAGCGGATGGCATCAACAGAAACAATATCACTTGGATCCGCCACAGCAACAAATAATCTGGAACCACGTTCATATAGTGGTGCGATCTGATGCTCTTCCATGATGGAGGCCGGAATTATTGTTTCTGGAATATGCCGTTCATCGTAGGCACCCAGATCAAAAAATGGTATGCCATATGCTTCTGCAGCGGCACGATACAAAAAATCGTTGTCTACCTGACTATTGCCCAGGGCGGTTCGATAAAAGGTGCGTCGGGTGTTGTCGGCTTCTGCTTGAAGGTCTTTTGCACCCTGTCGATCGATTGCGCCCTGTTGGATAAGCAACTGAGCAAGGCCAGACGAGCCTGCA
>JBLHGU010000227.1:0-8416 GCA_047615875.1 Parasphingorhabdus sp. | reverse complement strand
GGGTAGAAAATGCTTCAATAAGACTGCAGGGGTGTATTCGCCTTCATTGTGGCGTGAACGACATGAGCAGTCAATTGGCTGGAAGAACCAGAGACCAGTTGACATTGGCTTTCGCCTCCTGTGATGATCCAGAATCAATTTATACGAGAAAAATTATTGAAATCTAGCCAAACCGACATTCGTCTTTTTGATGAAGTAATTAATCGCCGCGAAGTTCCCGCACTAAAGGTACACCCGATGGTTCTCGGGCAGCACGGCGAAAATCTGTTTGGCGGTAGTGTTGCCGATATGGATTTCAAGGCTCCACAGGTAGTCCTAAATGCGATGCAAAAACGTCTTAAACACGGTGTTTTTGGTTATGAGACGGTTCCGGAGGAACTTCTGCCTGCTTTAACTAACTGGCTGAAGTCGAGACATGGTTTCGAGGTGGATCAGTCCCACATCCTACGTGCCCCAAATGTGCTAAATATTCTAGCCTTTGCCGCCACACTGTTTTGTAAGCCCAATGACGCCATCATCATCCAGCCGCCAGTGTTCTTCGACTTCTTTGATGTAATTGAAGAAAACCATCGACAGGTAATAACCAATCCGCTCAAACTTGTGAATGGGCGTTATTTAATGGATTTTGATGATCTGGAACAAAAAGCCGCAAGACCCGATGCCACAATGCTCTACCTGTGTAATCCGCATAATCCGGTTGGCAGGGTTTGGACTCGTGTAGAGTTGACCACCCTGGCGGAAATTTGTTTGCGTCACAATGTGCTTGTGGTAGCCGATGAAATGCATGGTGACCTGGTTTTCAATAATAAACCCTACATACCCTTCGCGTCCCTTGGTGGGAATCATGCGGCTAATAGCATTACCTGCTTATCCCCTGGCAAAACTTTTAATATTGCAGCCTGCAGCTGTGCATTTACACTTATTTCTGATACGGAAAAACGTGTGGCTTTTCAGACTGAAAATAGCCGCATCACCGCAAATAAGAACAACGCCTTCGCCAATGTGGCTATGGTTGCAGCCTACAACAAAGGCGAGCCCTGGCTTAAAGCCGCTTTAACCTACATTGAACAAAATCTACAATTACTAAGAACCCGGCTTACTGATATTACCGGGGTCGAGCTTATCGAACCTGAAGGTACATTCCTGGCCTGGCTGGATTTTCGTGGCCTGCAACTTGAAACAGATGAACTCAATAGCTTTCTCAAAGATCAGGCCAAATGGGTAGTTTCAAAGGGGCCAGCGTTTGGCCAAGAAGGTACTGGCTTTGCCCGGGTGAATATAGCTTGCAGACAGACAATAATGGATAATGCACTGTCAAACTTGCACCTTGCTGTAAAAAGTAGATCTGCCTGAATGAGCCGGGGTTTGAGTAAAGTTGATTAAAACAACTAAACTGCTGGTAATTATCTGAATATCTTATTGTATCGATGCCCCTGATCTGGCATCTGTGGAATTATTATGACAAATAAATATCAATCACTGCTGGTCGAGAACCTGGACTCCAATATATTGCTGGTTACCTTGAATCGACCAGAAGTTGCCAACGCCTTCAATACCATTATGTCGAGGGAGGTTGTGGATTTATTTGAGTCACTGGCCATGGACCCTTCTTCGTGTCGTTGTGTGGTATTAACCGGTGCTGGACGGCGAGCCTTTTGTGCCGGGGGCGACTTAAAGGAACGCAATGGCATGACAGATGTTGCATGGCAAAGCCAGCATCTGGTCTACGAACGTATGGTGCGCGCTGCACTAGATTGCCCAGTGCCGGTTGTAGCGGCCGTAAACGGCGCCGCCTATGCGGGGGGCTGCGAATTGGCTGCGGCAGTAGATTTCGTGTATGCCTCGAGCAATGCCCGATTTGCCATGACGGAAACCAGCCTCGGAATCATTCCTGGAGCAGGCGGCACCCAGACATTATCTCGGGCCATTGGCGAGCGCCGTACTAAAGAACTCATTTTATCCGCTAAACCCTTTACTGCCGACGAGGCTTTGCAATGGGGGCTAGTTAATGCGGTATTTGAGCAAGATGATTTGATGGCAGAAACTTTGAAGATCGCCCAGCGTATAGCATCAAATGCACCGATAGCGGTACGCCAGGCAAAACAGTCGATTCACCGCGGTGGACAGATGTCCCTGCGTGACGGCCTGGCATTTGAAATCGAAGCCTATAACCGCACAGTACCGACGGAAGATCGACGTGAAGGCGTGTTGGCTTTTAACGAAAAACGACAACCCGACTTCAAAGGTCGATAATTTTCAGGCGATAAAGTAATGGTAGAAAATGTCAGTGTTCGTGAAGTTGGCTTAAGAGACGGTCTGCAATTGGTGGAAAACTTTTTACCAACAGACACCAAGCTCGAATGGATACAACGGCAGGTCGATTGTGGCTTCGCCGATATGGAAGTCACTTCCTTTGTTCCACCGGCAGTGATTGCGCAGTTTGCCGATGCGGAATCAGTGTTATCCGGGGCACTAAAAGTTAAGGGCTTGCATGCGGCTGTTTTGGTGCCAAATTTAAAATGGGGCCTGCGTGCCATGGATAGTGGGGCGCGTAAAATCAACGTGGTGTTGTCAGTAAGTGAAGCCCACAATCAGGCTAATGTTCGGCGCTCCACAGATCAATCCATCCAGGAGTTTCTTCAGTTAGTCGCAGAAAGAAATAGTCGCGGACTTCAGTCCAAAGTTGAAATGGCCGTATCTCTGGCCACCACCTTTGGCTGCAGCCTGCAAGGCGAAGTTAAGGAATCGAGAGTATACGAGGTGGCAGAACAGATTTTATCCGACGACGTTGCAGAAGTGAATCTGGCCGATACCGTCGGCTATGGCAATCCAATTCAGGTAAAACGCATATTCAGCGAGATGTTGAACATTGCGGGTAACACTGCAGTAGCAGCGCACTTCCATGACACACGCGGCATGGGCATCGCCAATGCCGTCTCCGCACTTGAGGCTGGCGTCCGGCGCTTTGACGCATCATTGGGTGGTCTCGGTGGTTGCCCCTTCGCACGAGGCGCCAGTGGCAACATCGCCACTGAAGATTCTGTCTATTTGATGGAGAATCTGGGACTTGCAACCGGCGTGAATATAGAACGCATGCTCGAGCTTCGCCAGAGCCTGGTAGATTGGTTGCCCGGCGAATTGTTCGAGGGCAAATTATTACGTGCACAGCCTGCAGTTAATTTTTTGCCCGCCGCTTAAGCAATATTCCCTATCTGCCACTATCTACTCAAACAATTATGAACGTCCAGCCACTTACCCCCACTATTGGCGCTGAGATTTGCGCGGTAGACTGCACCGAATTTAACGGTAGCAGCATTAGCGAGCTACGTGAGCTGCTGAACAAACATAAGGTCGTTGTATTACGTGATCAGCAGTTAACTCTCGACGGCCTAGAGAAATTTAGCGCATTACTTGGCCCTCTGCTGCGTTTGCCTTACATCAAATCGGTCGACGATTATCCCGATATCATTCGCGTTCTGAAAGAAGCCGATGAGATCAACATGGGAGTATTTGGCGGCGACTGGCATTCTGATTTCAGTTTTCTTACAGAACCACCCTCTTACTCAATTCTTTATGCGGAAGAGATTCCACCTCTTGGTGGCGATACTTTATGGGTAAATATGACTACTGCCCTGGAACAATTGCCTGCTGATCTTCGTGAAACTCTAACTAATCGACGCTTAATACATGTCGGAGCACCCTACGGAGTAAAGCATGCTCCTGAGCAATCAACGCAATTCAATGGGTCTATCCACATAGACAGAAATAATCCAGAAGCAGATCGCGAAACATTGCACCCCGCAATTGTGAAACACCCAGATACCGGTGAGTTCTCTCTATTTTTAAATCCTACCTATACCACCGGAATTGAAGGCTACGATGCGAGGCAAGCTCGTGAAATTCTCAATAGATTGTTTCAATTTTGTACGCGACCAGAATTCAGTTTTCGACTGAGATGGCAATCAGGGAATATCGTCATCTGGGATAATCGAACCACTATGCACTATGCGGTCAACGACTATGATGGCTATCGTCGCTGTATGTACCGAGCGACGATTAGTGGGAACAAACCTATTGCCCCCGATATTGATTAAGCAAGTGATGGGTAGTTTCCAAACTACCCATCACAATACGCGTTAACGTCCAATTTAATTCAAATTGCCTTACAGTGTTAAGACTGAGGTAACTACACACTGACTTAATTAATCAACTTCATTTTCACGGTACCAGAGCTCATAAGAGGACCGGAGATATCATAAATATTAAAGCGGCCAGCCATTTTGTTGCACTTGAGTTGAACTTTGTGGTCCACCTTGGCATCTTCAATAGGCTTTAACCACTTAACAGTTTTTGCGAATTGCTGCCAGGTAATCGCCGTTGGAACCACGCCCACTTCTGTACCAGCACCACCGCCGTTGAACATGATGGTGAAGTTTGAAGAACCACCGCCCTGATAAAACTTGGTACCTTTCCACTTGGTCCCCGCGACATTGGTAACACACTTACTCTTTTTTGCGGTGATTGATAAGGCCGGCTGAGACGTAGACGCCGCTGCCAGTCGTAAGCCAGTGCTATTGCCTGCATCGCAAAAGGAACTGAAAGTAGTTGCAAGGATAGCGGCGGGAATAATAAGTTTTTGGGTTAGTTTCATGATCTTGTCTCTTTGTTGCTGGTTTTAGATTTCCTTAAACACTACAAATAGCGTTGTTGTGTCTAAGTACGCACAAGGAGTACAAATGGTTCAAATTATTTTGTCAAGTTCACTCTGCTAATAAGTTCTTCGCCAGTTTCAATTCTCTCCGAATATCGGTCAACCAGCTCCTGTGACCTGCCCCGCGTCATATAAGTAAACTTCACCAATTCTTCAAGCACATCAACTATGCGGTTATAAAAAGCAGAAGGTTTCATTCGATCGTTTTCGTCGAACTCATTAAAGGCCTTGGGAACCGAAGACTGGTTAGGGATGGTTACCATTCTCATCCATCGCCCCAGAACTCTTAACTGGTTGACTGCATTAAAACTCTGTGAGCCGCCGTTCACTTGCATGACAGCCAATGTTTTCCCCTGGGTCGGTCGTACCGCCCCCTGGGATAACGGTATCCAGTCAATTTGGGATTTAAAAATTCCGGTCATTGCACCATGGCGTTCCGGTGATATCCATACCATGCCTTCGGACCAACAGGCGAGATCTCGTAGTTCCTGAACTTTGGGGTGAGTTTCTTCAACGGAATCGGGAAGCGGCAAGTTTTCCGGATTGAACATTTTTGCTTCTGCGCCGAAGTAAGTTAGCAAACGGACAGACTCCTCAGCCACTAGTCTGGAAAAGGATCGTGTTCGCAAAGAACCATACAAAACCAATATCCGCGGTGAATGGCCGTCATCACCCGCTGACGAATAAAGACTCTTATCTACACTACGCACTTTGTTGGGGTTTATATTCGGCAACTGATCAAGGCCAATTGTCTGACCTGGTTGCTCGACACTATCGATCATACTTTTATACTTCAACGTAAATTGTTACAGGAAGCCTGGCGTGTATACTTTTGGCTAGCAGTCACAGAGGTAGTGAATGCTTAATAGGGGCAATTCACAGCACAACAACTACTCAGCAAGAAAATCCAGCATAGGTTTTAAGAACAGGTTCGGTCTTTCCACTAATCCCATGTGTTGTAGGGTAGGAATAATAAATGCCCTTGCGCCTGTAATTTCAGATGCAATGGAGTCTGTCATCGACGGTGTGCTACCACTGTCATTCTCACAAGTGATAACCAGTGTCGGGTGGGTTATCGGCGGCTGCGGTCGAATGAGCTCTACCACACCTGCTGCCAATACCCAACGGCATTGAGCATAGGCTTCCAGCTCGTTTGCCAAAACCCAGGACCGGACCTGCTGAATATAATCGTCATTATTTGCACGAAATTCTGCTGTAAACCATCGTTCGATGGTGGCATTTAACGTAGCTCCAGGCCCGCCGCTATCGGACTTCGCTGCGCGTTCTTCTACCAGGCGTTGAGCCTCATCACCACGCTCATGTGGGGAATTGAGAATAAGCAGTGAAGAAACCCCGTCAGGATGGTCCATGGCAAAACGTCTATTGATCATGCCACCCAGAGAAAACCCCGCTAGCGCCGCCTGGTTGATACCACATTCATTCATCAAACTATGCAGCTGTTCAGAAAACGTTGTTAGCGTGGGCACTTCTGGCGGCGCTGGGCTTTCACCGTGACCAAACAGATCATAGTTCAATACACGATAATCTTGCTCCAGAACGGGCAGGTAATCTTTCCAGATTGCTCGATGCAATCCAAGACCATGGATTAGTGCGATCACCGGGGCGCCCTCAGGACCGGTTAGTTCATAGACTGTGCCGTTTTTTGCAATCTGTTTCATTGTGCTTTTCATTAATTAGTCATGGGAATCTGAATGGGCTAAGATTACCTTTAATTTGTCACGACTAAAACCAGCTTGCGGCTCTTAGCCGCAATTTACCTAAAAACTCAGCCCTATCGAAATTAAATGATTACAGCTCTACTACAAACCCGTCTGCCAGAACCCGTTACCGAACAACAAGCACTGGAAATGTTTCGCAAGACCGCGCCAAATTATCAAGGCAAGCCAGGCCTGATTCGAAAGTATTATTTATTGACTGAGGATCGTCATAGCGTTGGTGGTGTTTATCTGTGGGAGAGCCGCGAACAGGCAGAACAGGTTTATACCGATGAGTGGCGTGAATATGTTAAAGCCACCTTTGGCGATTATCCTTCACTGACCTATTTTGATACGCCTATCGTGGTTGATAACCCAACCGGGCAAATTATCGAATAGTTCAACCTGGAAAAATCAAGGAGAAGAGGCCCCATAAAGAAAACACGACATTACTGTTGGCTATTGCTGGGTATACTGGTGTTTAGCAACCTGTCTGCCAGCGAAGAAATTAATCTGCTTGGGTTATCGTCTGGGGCTCTCATGCTTTCCCACAGCGGCGAGTACAAAGAAACCTGGGCCAGTATGCTGATGCTAGATGGTTCAACCAAGCGTGGCTGGTCGTCACCCGCGAATCTGCCTTTTCCCCATAGTTTTGTGATCGAGTTAAAGGATCGCGTGCGCCTGAAGCAGTTCGTGGTGGACAATTCAGACAGTGAAGAGGCACGCTACAAGGGTATTTCGATTAAAGACTTTCGCCTGAGTGGGCGCAATAACCTACAAGATGAATTTACAACCTTAGGACAATTTGTCGCAACAGCCGGGGCTCGCAGTGAGATTTATCTGACGAACAAGCCTGATATCCGCTGGCTGAAAGTTGAAGTGTTGTCCAATCATGGCCATGCTGACTTTAGCGAACTAATGGAAATAGAAGCCTATGGCGAAGTGGTCGCAAAGATTGCCCATAAACATCAATTAAGCGGTGTTTACGAAACCAATTATAACCTGATGCTATTCGCAACAGATCAACAGCAAGTACAGGGATGTTATGACTGGGACAGTGGCAGACTTACTGGCACCAGTGATGGACGGGTAGTGCAATTTGAATGGCGTGAGAACAATAGCCAGGTTGGCACCGCCATTATGGTGCTAGCCCACGACGGCAATTATATTAATGGACTATGGTACGAAAAAGGTAAATATCGAGGTCTATGGACTGGCCAACGTGCTACGGATGGTCGCGCTCCGAAATGTACCGTAGCAAGCGGTAATGCCATACAACGCGGGCTAGAAGAAACCGGGCGTGTAATAACTTACGGCATCCACTTTGATCACGATTCGGATCAGTTGCGTGCCGATTCTGAACCTGCTCTAAACCTGGTGCTAGATGCGCTGACTAACAATGTCGGGCTACGCATTGTGATAGAGGGCCATACCGATGCAGATGGCGATGATGACTACAATCTTGATCTTTCCAATCGTCGGGCTACCTCTGTGGCTAGCTGGTTAACACGCCATGGAATCGAAGGCCGACGATTAAAATCCACCGGGTTGGGCGAATCCATGCCGGTATCGGACAATGAAACCGTACACGGCAAAGCGCTTAATCGGCGGGTTGAGCTTCGTACGCAGAAATAGCAACGGTGCAACACGGCTTGACGGAGTAATAGCCATGCGACAATAGCAATCGCTATTCTATAGACGCAACTTGTCGGCGGTAAAGTTTCATGGCCCCTGCCCTATAAATCTACCAGATAGCTAAACCGAAAGGGTATTACCGATGGTTGCACCTGGCAGTGCCAACCGCGACATGATCTACGGAGAAGGTTAATGACCGACACTAATTTTTCATTGCCAAAGCTAACGGTAAATAACCACCAGGGGTTATGGTCCATGTGTGCGCTCTGTTCGCTCGCCGGGCACACAATCTGGAAGGTGTTATGGTTCGACCAGTTGAGGGAAGCCGTCGCCAACTTAGTCGCATCATGTAGTT
>JBLHGU010000226.1:0-8442 GCA_047615875.1 Parasphingorhabdus sp. | reverse complement strand
TAGAATTACCCATGCCCATGCAGACATTCAACCGACCGTCGGCATCCTGATTGATAGCGGTAACTTTCGTAGAGGTTAGAACCTTTACGCCCTTAGACTCACACCAACGCTTTATTAATCCACCAGAATGTTCATTCATCATGCGCGGCACCATACGGTTTTCCATTTCCACTACGGTCAGCTGCACATCTCGTGATGCCAGTGCTTCAAGAATAATACAGCCGATGAAGCCTGCCCCCATTAGCACAACGCTTGAGCCTGGTTTGGCCAGCTGTATAATTTTTCTGGCATCTTCCAGTGTCCAGCAGTTATGCACACCTGGCAAACTGATGCCTTCTATAGGAGGTTTTACCGCGGTTGAACCACTGGCAATCAATAACTTGTCAAAGGATCGTGAACCACCCGATGCCAGTTTCACTGACTTATTAACACTGTCTACACCGGTTACACGGTCTTGTATTACGTCGATAGAACGGCTATCGAAATAACCTTCAGTTTTGCGTAAATAGGTACCAGCTTCATCGACCTTATTGACCAAATAATAGGGAATGGCCATACGTGAATAAGGTGGCTCAGGCTCATCACCAATAAGCGCTATGGAAGAACGGGGACTCGCTTTACGCAGTGTTTCTGCGGCTACGACTCCAGCAGGCCCTGAACCAATAATAATGTGTTGCATCTATCTTCTCCTGTTTAGGACCGGGACAGTAAATTGTGAAAACGTAAAAATCGGCTTTGCCCAATAGGTGAGCACCTTACAGCGCGAAAATTCTTGTTATAGCCTAAATTATTTTGTTTAAAAGAAAGTCCATTGGATCTTTCTGACAAAACTCGGGTATTGATTAACGACATAGGGGACGAACTAATGTCCGTCCCCTGCACTGTTAGTTATTTATATGATGAAAGCTGATTCAGCCTGGTAAGCCAAATTTCGAACGGGTCTCGTCTGTCAATTCACCTTCCACATTCCAGCCACGCAGATCATAGTACTCAGGCAGCATTTCACCTAAACCACTCACTTTGCCTTCTGCTGGGCCTGTGTTTGCGCCCTCAGTCAGCATGCGCTTGGGTAATGTGTCATCAGCAGCGGTTAAACCAGCTCGAATGTTAAAATCTCGTTCCAGATTCCATACCCTTTCGCCTACCTCAGCAAGCTTATCCACACTCCAATCACCTTCGCAGGCAGCATCTATCTGTGGTGCGATATTCTCAAGAGACCAGGCAAATGTTGTGAATATGCAAAGACCAGCTGAATCTACAGCAGCAGTTGCATCCTGGAACGCTTTGACCAGCCCCGCCTTACCTTCAGTTACCAGTGGATCAGTTTTCTCCGGGATACCCAGCACTTCTGAGGCTACTGTATAACCTCGAAGATGGCAGGCGCCACGATTGGAAGTAGCATAAGCCAAACCCATGCCCTGGATCGCACGTGGATCGTAGGCGGGAAACTCCTGACCTTTGACTGTCATGCTTAACTCCGGTCGGCCATACTTTTCGCACAGCCTTTTGGAACCAAGACCGAGTATCTTGCCAAAACCTTCGCCACGATTGGTTACTTCAGCGGCCCAGGTAAGCGCCCGAGCATCGCCAAATTTGAGCTCTACACCACCGGTATCCTCAGTGGTAATTAAACCTTCCTGAAACAACTCCATTGCTGCCGCCAGGGTAGAACCAAAGGTAATAGGGTCTATACCATCTTCGTTACACAAGAAATTAGCGTAAGTCACGGCGTCCATATCATCCACGCCAGTATCGGTACCCATCGCCCAGGCTGCTTCGTATTCTAGTCCACCGGAATTACCCCAGTACTCGGGTTTATTTTCAACACTAAAATGGGTCTGATCGATTGTTGATATACGACCACAGGCGATGGTGCAGGCAAAACAACCGGCATTGGTAGTCAGATTAGGCTTACCATCTGAGGCTCTTGGTTCAAGCATTTTCTCGCCTGAAATATTATGCGCACCTTCAAATTGTACTTCGCGCATATTTCGGGTCGGTAATGCACCCAGCTCATTGATGACATTCATCAGAACCTGAGTTCCGTAAGTGGGCAAGCCTTGTCCTGTAACTGCATTCTCGGCCAGAACTGCTTTTTGTTCTGCCGTAGTCTTCATAAAACGGACCGGATCTTTAATGTTTCCGACACCACGAGTGCCTCTGACACAAACCGCCTTCAGATTCTTCGATGCCATAACCGTACCAACACCGGATCGTCCAGCGGCACGGTGCAGATCGTTTATGATGGCAGAATAGAGACAGCCAGATTCCGCAGCTCTACCTACAGCAGCAATACGCATCTGGGCATCCTGATGCTTCTTATGCAGTAATTCGTCGGTTTCCCAAACAGACTTACCCCAAAGGTCGTCCGCGGAATGCAGTTCGGCTTTCTCATTTTCTATATGCAGGTACACTGGATCAGCAGATTTACCCTCAAAAATGATCATATCCCAACCGGCATTCTTCAACTCAGCGCCAATAAAACCACCGGAATTGGAGCAAGCGATCGCACCGGTAAGGGGGCTTTTGCAGATTACTGAATAACGTCCTCCTGTAGAGGCCATGGTGCCTGTCAAAGGACCCGTCGCCATAATCATTTTATTACCCTCTCCCAGGGCATCACAGGTCGGATCAATCTCTTCAACCAGATAACGAGTGGCCAAGCCGCGTTGGCCCAGATATTCGTCAGCCCACTGCATATTAAGAGCTTCGGGTACACAAGTGCCGTCGGTCAGGTTTACTCGTAGAATTTTTTTAGTCCACGCCATAATTATCGCCTCCTGTTAGCTTGCCGCTCGGGCATTGTCAGTTTTCTCAGCCCAGGCGCGCATGCGGTCCAGACCAGTGGAGTCGGCGTCTACATAAGTAATCGCCTCCGTAGGACAGGCGCTGGCACAGGCAGGGTCGCCCCCACACAGATCACATTTAATGACCTTACCGGTGTCCTGATTATAATTTACTGTGCCAAACGGGCAGGCAATAGTACACACCTTGCAACCAACGCAGATGTCTTCCTTGATATCTTTTGAGCCGGTTACCAGGTTTAGAACAATGGCATCTACCGGGCAAGCCTGCATACACCAGGCTTCATCACACTGGGTGCAGGTATAAGGGACAAAACGTCCTTCGTTATGGAAAGTGAATATTTTAATTCGCGACTTGGACGGGTTAAAAACCCCTTCGTTCTCGTAGGAACACGCCATCTCACACTGTAGACAGCCTGTGCATTTACTGGCCTCTATATGTAGGGACTTCAGCATCAGGTAACCTCCTAGGTATACTTTTTAGATGATTTTTAAATTACTCCAGAACAGGAAATAATGCTTCTTCACATTCTGGTACCATTGGTTGTAGGGGTTATTGTATGGCGCAACCCAAGTTGTGTGCAAATTACATTGCAGCCAGCGTCAACATAGTTTGTGTTACGCGACTTAAATCGGGCTGATTTATGATGTACGGGGGCATCGTATAAATGAGTTTTCCAAAAGGTCTGAGCCAGACACCCTGAGCTAATAGTATGTCATTTACTGCCGCCATATCCACTGGATTGCACATTTCAATCACACCAATTGCGCCCATTACCCTTACATCTTCAACTCCTGACAAGGACCTCGCAGGCTCTAGTTCATGTCGTAATTGAGCTTCTATAGCAGAAATTTTTGATTGCCAGTCACTAGTATTGAGCAAATCTATACTGGCATTGGCCACAGCACAGGCCAGTGGATTACCCATATAAGTCGGTCCATGCATAAATACTCCAGCCGCAGAGCCAGCAATTCCAAGCGCTACATCCTCAGTACATAATGTTGCCGCCAGGGTCATCATTCCAGCCGTCATGGCCTTGCCCGCACATAATATATCCGGGCTGATCCCGGCATGCTCACAGGCAAACATTTTGCCCGTTCGGCCAAACCCGGTGGCGATTTCATCTGCAATGAGCAAAATTTCAAATTGATCGGCGATTTCCCTGATGCCCTGCAAAACTTCTGAATGGTACATACGCATGCCACCCGCACCCTGCACAATGGGCTCCAGTACAATTGCTGCTGTCTCATGCCGGTGTTGCTCAATAATTCGCTCAAATTCCATCAATAATGCCGGATTATGCGCTTGATCAAATCTGCAGGGTGGCGCGGGCAAATAAATCTGTTGTTGCAGAAGATCCGTAAACAAATGGTGCATGCCATTAGATGGATCGCTCACAGACATGGCACCAATAGTATCTCCATGATAACCACGGCTAAGACTAATGAATCTGGTGCGCGTCGGTTTACCCCGACCTTGCCAATATTGACAAGCCATTTTCATGGCAACTTCGATGGCTATTGACCCCGAGTCGCTTAAAAACACCTTTTCAAGTCCGTCGGGAGTTAACTCAACCAATCTTTTGCACAGTGTCGCGGCAGGTTCGTGGGTAAGTCCGCCAAACATGACGTGACTCATTTTCTGTGATTGGGAAAGTAACGCCTGGTTTAACACTTCGTGGTTATAACCATGAATCGCAGACCACCAGGAAGACATCGCGTCAATCAACTCAGTGCCATCGACTAAAGTTAATCTAACACCATTCGCCGAAGCCACTGGTAATGGAGACTGGCTGGCGGGTACAGAAGTATAAGGATGCCAAACATGCTGTTGATCAAAAATCTGCCAATCTGTCTGACTCATAAATATCCCCAGTTATTTAGCAGTGAGCTATAGATCGATTTCATCACCTTTGATACTCAGCCATTGTTTTCTATCAGCTGCACGTTTTTTCGCCAATAGCATATCCATTAACAAGTCCGCGTCACTAGTATCATCGATGGATAATCGAACTAACCGCCTGGTATCGCGAGCCATGGTGGTCTCGCGTAACTGCAAAGGATTCATTTCTCCCAGCCCCTTAAATCTCTGCACATTAATATTGCCTCTAATTTTCTCAGCGGCGATCAAGTCCAGAACGCCCTTCTTTTCATGCTCATCAAGAGCGTAATACACATGCTTTCCAACATCTATTCGAAATAAAGGTGGCATTGCGATACACACTCGTCCGGCTTCAACCAACGGCCGGAAGTGCTTCAAAAATAATGCACACAACAGAGTAGCAATATGCGCACCATCTGAGTCTGCATCAGCCAGCACGCACACCTTTCCATAGCGAAGCTTTGAGAAATCAGCAGAACCGGGGTCAATACCCAGAGCGACTGCAATATCGTGAACCTCCTGAGAGGCCAAAACCTCCGAAGAATCCACCTCCCATGTGTTCAAAATCTTACCGCGCAAAGGCATAATCGCCTGGAAGTCCTTGTCCCTTGCTTGTTTAGCAGAGCCTCCGGCGGAGTCTCCTTCAACCAGAAACAGCTCCGTCTGATCCAGATTCTGACTTGCGCAATCAGCCAGTTTTCCGGGCAAAGCAGGGCCACTAGTAATTTTCTTACGTTGAACTTTCTTGCCCGCTCGCATCCTTCTCTGGGCGTGCTCCAGAGCTGACAGAGCAATTTTTCCGGCATCCTCGATGTGCTGATTCAACCACAAAGAGAAGGCATCTTTAACCACACCAGAAACGAACGCAGACGCCTCTCTGGATGACAAGCGTTCTTTGGTTTGCCCGCTAAATTGCGGATCCTTTAGACGAACAGAAAGTATAAAACAGCATCTATACCATATGTCTTCGGCGGTTATTTTGACACCACGAGGAATCATATCCCTAAATTCACAAAACTCTCTGATGGCGTCGGTTAGTCCCGAACGAAAGGCACTGACGTGAGTACCGCCATGAGCCGTTGGAATAAGGTTTACATAACTCTCACCAACGACGTTCTCACCCTCTTCCAGCCAACAAAGCGACCAGTCGACTTGCTCATCATTACCCTTAACGGATCCCGAGAATGGCGGTGAGGGGATTGTAAGCGCACCGTCCAACTCTCCAACCATGTAATCGACCAGACCATCTTCAAAGCACCAGGCCTCGTCATTTGACGAATCTGTTTCATCAGCAAACTCAATCTTAAGCCCCGGACACAATACGGCTTTAGCCCTGAGCAATCTTTTCAGCCGGATAATGGCAAAATTAGGACTGTCGAAATATTTTTCATCGGGCCAAAACCGAATGGTCGTGCCCGTATTTCTCACACCGACCTTGCCAACAACCGCTAGCTCCGACTGTTTTCGGCCATCCGCAAAAGCCATTGAAAACTCTTGACCATCGCGTCTGACATTAACTTTCAGCTGCTTCGACAATGCATTTACAACGGATACACCCACACCGTGCAGTCCACCAGAAAATGTATAATTTTTATCAGAAAATTTTGCACCGGCATGCAACCGGGTAAGAATAACTTCAACTCCGGAAACCTTCTCTCTGGCGTGTTTATCGACTGGCATGCCACGTCCGTCATCACTAACACTCATGGAGCCATCTTTATGGATAACTACGCCTATTTTATTGGCAAATCCAGCCAACGCCTCATCTACACTGTTATCAATGACTTCTTGCCCTAGATGATTTGGTCGATCAGTCTGGGTGTACATGCCGGGACGTTTACGTACCGGTTCGAGTCCAGTCAGGACCTCTATGGAAGAAGCGTCGTATTGTGAGGGCATATCAGCGAAGTTTTTGTAATAATGAGCGAGAGGAAAAGTGATCGAAATAAGACCGCTTAATTCAAATCCGCAACTAATGCGTTGTGTTGGTCTTCAGTCAATTCAAGTTCATGTTGATAATTTGCATGGTCAACACCTAATTTAATTTTTGCCCCAGACCGGGCCAGGTGAGCAGCCTCACCAAGCTCCAGACGGATAAAATGCACCGCAGAAGTTTTATCGTCGTCACTTCTTTCAAGATCCTCATCCGCAATAGCATAAACCTTGCCACCACTGCCAACCTGTAGCCAGAGTGTATTTTCAATTCCGATCAGTTGAGTCAAAGCCTGACGACGTTGTTCAATATCCACGTATTCAAGCATCATGGTAGCCTTCAGGTTTGTTCCATCCGGAATCAATGCGTTATAGGTATCCAGTTCTTCCTGAATAGCATCTGCCTCAAAGATTCTCTCTACCCGTAACATCTCCTGAATTTGATACTGCATAGTTAACCGGTCTTCAAAATAAAGATTTAGGTTTGGGCCCAGGCCAATTCTGCGAAACTGCTTGTGATTGATAACCTTTTCGCGAAAAGAATTACGCTCCACAGAGTAGGTTTCGAGAGGCATTAAATCTTCGCGGGTGAGCTTTTGCATAGACGGGAACCGGGTATTTCAGGTGAATATGTATTGCCAATATTTTTAGAATGGCAGTGAAACTAAAACAAAAACGGGGCCAACAGGCCCCGTCTTGCTGAGCGACAAAAAACTATGTGTCCAGATTGTCCAAAGCTTTCTGAAAACGATTAGCATGAGAACGCTCGGCCTTGGCCAAGGTCTCAAACCAGTCAGCGATTTCATCGAAGCCTTCTTCACGTGCTGATTTAGCCATACCTGGGTACATGTCGGTATACTCATGGGTTTCACCGGCAATTGCCGCTTTCAGGTTATCTGACGTGCCGCCAATAGGCAGACCGGTTGCCGGATCGCCAGATTCCTCAAGATACTCCAAATGGCCGTGGGCATGACCCGTTTCACCCTCAGCAGTAGAACGAAATACCGCAGATACATCGTTGTAGCCCTCTACATCTGCCTTGGCAGCGAAGTACAAATAGCGTCGATTAGCCTGTGATTCGCCGGCGAAAGCGTCTTTTAAATTCTGTTCGGTTTGACTACCTTTAAGATCCATCGTAAAAACCTCTAACTGGTTGGTGATTGTGCGGGAAGTAAGCTATGATTCGCGCCCTTTCGAGCACCTAATATTTAGACTGATTCTAATTTTTGAGCGGAATTCTTGTCAAGGAGTATAAGGCAGACCTTCACAAACTTCGACGCAAAAAAGTCGTTATAGCAAACTTTACTGACTATTAGAAATGGCCACTAGCAAATCTAAAGCTTCATTAGCTACTTTTGAAAAGAATTATGCCGAGCTCGAGAAAATTGTTGAGCGAATGGAATCAGGCGAGTTATCTCTCGATCAGTCGATCAAAGACTTTGAACAGGGCATGAATTTGTGCAATGAGCTACGCAATGCGCTCAATAGAGCTGAGCAAAAAGTACAAATACTAGTGCAGAAGAAAGATCAGGATGTCCTCGAGGATTTTTCTGACCTTGACTGAATCCACTATTCTCGCCCCTGAAGAAATGATTCATTGGGCCAGGCGTTGTGACGATACTCTGACCAACATTCTACCCGAAGACACCGACTCAGAACTGGTATCTGCAATGCGTTATTCCTGCCTGGCGGGTGGTAAACGATTGCGAGCTAGCCTGGTGTACGCTACCGGGAAAATGCTTGGTGCACCACTAGAGGCACTCGACTACCCGGCAGCGGCCGTCGAAATGATTCACACCTACTCGCTGATTCATGATGACCTGC
>JBLHGU010000225.1:0-8493 GCA_047615875.1 Parasphingorhabdus sp. | reverse complement strand
GCATATTCATTACATATTTGGCATTTAAGATGTGCTGTGAAATCACCGCTTAAACAGATGAGTCTGGCCAGAGTACGGAATTAGGCACTAAGTGGTGCCTAAAAGCGACAACAAACAGCCTCCTGTGGGCAAGGTGGAAGTAGTTTTAGAATCAGCACATTAATTAGAAGCAGAAATATTACATTAAATAGGGTCTATGTCAATCTGGGTGAAACATGAATTTGTTGGAGGCGCCCTAAGTAAATTATTTCTTTAGTTCAAATATACATGACCGATAATTCCTAATTAATTAACTCAGTCAATGGCAGTGAGTATTCAGAACCCATGAACAAAAAGACCCTAAACGAACTTATTTATATACCGACCACGATGGCAGTAGTAGGGTCAATAGCTATTCTGTTTTGCCTGGGTTTGTCCACTTATACGGCGTTATTTTCGGCACTGATTGTTTGCAGTGGACTAGCAACAGGCTATTTCAGTCGTCGACGTATCGATACAAAATTTCGCCAGTTAGCATTGCAACTGAACGATCAGAGCAAAGCGAGTCAGGGTCAAAAAGACCAGCTACTTGAAAGTATGAAACTTAACTTTCAACAATCCTCACAAATCTGGCGCGACCAGATCGAGCATCTTCGCGAGGATGGTCAGTCCGATGTGGACGAGTTGGCAAGTCAGTTTACGAATGTAATTTCCCGTTTAAATACTGCGATGGAATTGTTCAATAAAACCATTGGCTATCGATCGCAAGAAAGTGCCGGTGATGTGCCATCAGATGTAGAAACCGAAGTACGCGATAGCCTGGCTACTGTAACTGACTCAATTCAATCAGTACTCTATTCAAAAAATGAAGTGGTCGAATTTATACACCCACTATGCGAACACACCAAATCCCTGACAAAAATGGCAACCGAAATTAGCAAGATAGCTAGCCAAACAGATCTATTGGCTTTGAATGCTGCAATTGAAGCAGCCCGGGCCGGAGAGCAAGGCCGTGGTTTTGCGGTAGTCGCTGATGAAGTCAGGCATCTGGCAACCAATTCAAACGAATCTGGTGGCAAAATAATTCAATATGCAAATGAAATTAACCAACAGGTGATGTTGGTATTGGAGCAGGCAGAGAATCGTTCAGTGATTGAATCTGAACAAATGGAGCAGGCGCATAAATCAATTCAAAGCGTGATCAGAAAATACCAGGATACCGAAAAAACTGTCGCCATCAGTTCGAAAGTAATCGTGGGTATTAGTGATGAAATAAAAAGCGATATCAACACAGCGCTGGTGTCCCTTCAATTCCAGGACAGATCATCTCAAATGCTCAGCAATATGAGCAATAACATTGAAAAGTTTGTAACTGGATTAACGGTCGCCATTGACCTGATGGCATTAGGCGATTATGAACAAGCATCCGATTCTCTTCTCGATTTGGAACAAATGAAAGGTAGCTACACAACCGAACCCGAAAAGATGATACATGGTGAAGTCAGCGGCGAGGGCTACGATGAAAGTGAAAATCAACAAGCTGGCGAGATCAGTTTTTTCTAAAAAGGTGAACGCATGAGTAAAACAATTCTAATAGTAGACGATTCTTCTTCGGTGCGAACAGTGGTGAAAGCAACTTTAAAGGGTGCGGGATATGACGTGTTAGAAGGGGTTGATGGTAAGGATGGAATCTCCAAATTAACTGGGCAAAAAGTACATCTAATCATTAGTGATGTGAATATGCCGATCATGGGTGGCATTGAAATGGTGAAACAAATTAAGCAGATGCCAAATTACAAATTCACTCCAATTTGCATGCTCACAACAGAGTCTGAGCCAGGCAAAATGGCAGAAGGAAAAGCGGCCGGCGCAAAAGCCTGGATAGTCAAACCCTTCCAGCCACCTAAGCTACTCGACGCTGTTTCCAAACTTATTTTACCCTAGTTAATAGAGCCAGGCTTTAGTTATGTCATTTACCATACGTGAAGTGCCGAATCAAGAAAACGGCAGTTGCCTGTTGGATGCCAGTCCTGATATGACTATCTATTCTGCCGCGAATAATCTGGCTGAAATCAAAGACTATTATTCTCAATTCAATCACTTTGAGTTAAATCTGTCAGCCGTCGAAGAAATAGACAGTAGTGGCATCCAATTGCTTTTTGCCCTCAAGCAGAGTGCGACAAAAGATGGCAAGCAAGTCGTGTTAAATGAGGTCTCTGCTCCAGTGGCCGAAGTCATGGAAGTGCTAAATATAAAATCGCATTTTAATTGGGTTAAACCGGAGTAGCCATTGATATGAATGACGAAACAGATTACCTGGCTGAAGGACGACAAATTTTTGCCGAAGAGTCTAGCGAGCTTTTGCAGCAATCAGAATCTATTCTATTAAAGCTCGAAGATGAACCAGATAGCGACGAGCTTATCAATGACTTATTTCGGTCTATCCACACAATTAAAGGTTCAGCAGGCATATTTGGCTTTGACGATGTTGTTTCTTTTACTCACGTAGCCGAATCAGTGATGGGGCGGCTTCGAGACAAAGAAATATTTCTGCATGAAGATTTGATGAGCTTGTTACTCGATAGTCGAGATCAAATCAGCCAATTGGTTACACACGTTCTCGACAACGGAGAAGAACCCATTGCCGAGAGTCTAAGAGAAACGGGTAATGGATTATTAAATAGATTACAACAGTATCTCGACGGCGAAACACTCGCAGAAGCGGTTGTTGGCGAACCAGGGTCACTCGCAGTGACCGACATAACGACTGAATCCACCGAAGCTGAAAGCGTCAGCAATGACTATTGGCATATCTCAATTCGGTTCAATCGTAATGTACTCGCGAATGGTATGGATCCTTTGTCATTTTTCCGATACCTCAACACAGTTGGAGACTTCGTCAGCATGACGACGATGACAGCAGATGTGCCATCACTAGATGATATTAATCCAGAAGAAAGTTATCTTGGATTCGAAATCGATCTCAATACATCTGCTTCAAAAGAAGCTATTGCTGACGTATTTGAATTCGTACAGGAAGACTGCCAGCTCCATATCTTGCCCCCACGAAGTAAGTTAGCCGATTACACCCTGCTAATTGACGCATTGCCTGAAGAAAATATGGCAATCGGAGAAATTCTAGTTGCCTCTGGTGCGTTAACTAAAGACGAACTCTTAGAAGCACTTGAATATCAGGGTGCACACACTGTTACAGAAACAATAGAAGGTGACAATAATGAACCCGTCGAGATAACCACCAAGCCCAAACTCGGCACAGTTCTGGTCGACAAAGGCATGGCAGATACTCGCATCGTTGATGCTGCCGTCAACAAGCAGACTAAGGTCAAAGAAGCAAAAAAAGCAGAACAACAATCGGTACGTGTAAACGCTGAGAAACTTGGCGACCTGATTAATCTGGTTGGTGAACTTGTTATCTCAAGTGCGCATACCGAATTAAAAGCAAAACAAACAGAACAACCTGAGTTACTAGAAACAGCAGAGCATTTAACTCGATTAGTTGAAGAAATCAGAGATGCCACACTCAGTCTGCGAATGGTTCAGATAGGAGATACCTTTAATCGATTTAAACGAGTCGTGCGCGATATCAGCAAAGATTTGGGTAAAAAAATTGACCTGCAAATTTCAGGGGGTGATACCGAGCTGGACAAAACTGTGGTGGAGAAAATCAGTGATCCACTTATGCATTTAATTCGAAACTCACTGGATCATGGCATCGAAAAACCCGATGTGAGAGCAGTCAATGGTAAATCAGAAACTGCGACAGTAAAGCTCGAGGCTTACCATGATTCGGGCAGTATCGTTATTGACATATCAGATGATGGTAAAGGACTGGATCCGGATGTACTGGTAGCAAAAGCGATAGAAAACAAAATAATCACCCCTAACCAGAATTTGACACTACCGGAAATTCATCGATTAATATTTGCTCCGGGTTTCTCTACCGCCGCAGAAGTAACCAACATTTCTGGCCGAGGTGTCGGTATGGATGTGGTCAATAAAAACATTGACGCGCTACGCGGTCAGATTTCAGTTCATAGTGAACTCGGTGTTGGCACTAGCTTTACCATTAGACTGCCATTAACTCTGGCAATTATCGACGGATTCCAAGTTCAAGTAGGCAAATCGTCCTATGTCATACCACTCGACCTCGTTGAAGAGTGTATTGAACTGCCCGATCAGAACGCAGAAAACAAAAAGGGTGAATACGTTGATCTACGTGGCGAGGTCATGCCATATCTGCATCTCTCCGAAATCTTCAATGATGACGATGACTCCGACAGCGGTTTGAAACGAGAAGTATATAGAAACAACATTGTTGTTGTGAACTATGCAGGGCAGAAAATCGGTTTGGTAGTCGACGAGTTACTCGGCGAACACCAGACAGTTATAAAACCCCTGGGGCAGGTTTTTCAGAATTTAAGAGGAATTAGTGGTGCGACAATTCTTGGTAGCGGCGAGGTAGCGATGATTATCGATGTACCGGCGTTAATATCGAAGGTCACCAGAATGGGAAATAACTCTAGTGATATTAATCACTTGCATTAATTAAACCTTAATCACATTTATAAACTTAAACATCGTTATAGATTTTAATCTGGAGTAATTTAATTAGTTGAAACTGGGAATGTGGATATGAAACAAAATATAATTCAATGTAAACATGTCGCTTGTATAGCCATCCTGGTTGCATTCGGATTCACTGGCATGGCCGCCTGGGCAAGTAGTTCATCGTCCGAGAAAAAAGAAGAACACACCAGCGCGCCTGAGGAAAAGAAGGACCATGGCGGCGTACACTGGGCCTATACGGGTAGTAGTGGGCCAGCCTATTGGGGCGAGCTGGTCAATATTCAGGCTGACGGCACCGCTGATCTTTACCGGCTAAAATTTCATTATCAGCCAGTGTCTTTACAGGTGCTGAATAATGGTCATACCTTACAGGCTAATTATTCTACCGACTCAGATGGGCAAGAGGTCACTATCGGTGAGCAGTCCTATCTCATCTATCAGAAAGCGGATTATAACAGTGAATTGATGCTGGGTGACGTCCCATACAAGTTACTACAATTTCATCTCCTTACTCCAAGCGAACATGCACATGATGGCGAGCGCTATGCGATGGAGGTTCATCTGGTTCACAAGAGTGCCGATGGAAATCTGGCTGTAGTCGGGATGTTTCTTAAACGAGGCGGACATAATTCGATACTTCAAAAAATACTGGATAATGTATCCAGCACGATTAACAAAGTGAGTGTTAACACAGAAGTCAGGATAAATGCAGCCGACTTACTGCCTGAGCACAGGGAGTATTACCATTACAGCGGCTCGTTAACCACGCCTCCCTGTAGCGAGAATGTTAATTGGCTTGTTATGAAAACAGCTATTCAGGTTTCCGATCAACAAGTCAGTCGATTTATCCAGCTAGTTGGTGAAAATGCCCGTCCCCTTCAGAACCTAAACTGGCGCAACATGCTGGTTTCGCACTAAATTCATTCCGCAACTTTTTATATTAGAGGAAAATCATGAAAAACTTAATGGATAACATGTCAGTCAGGTTCAAGACCTTCGGCAGTTCGCTGTTATTATTAGCCATGCTAGGGGTGAGCTCTGGCTATTCGCTCTGGACCATATTCAATATTGGCGAAGAACTTAACTCAATTGCCGAACAGGATATTCCAATGCTCGAAGCTCTGAGTGAAATTACCGCAAACCAATTGGAGCAGGCGGTTCATTTTGAGAGAGCATTACGTTACGGAATGGAACTGCAAGAGAAGGAATCTGCGGTAAGGCATTTTAAGGCAGAAGTAGAAAGTTTCGAAGCGCTCAACCAAAAAGTAGATGAAGAAATTAAAGGCGCTGAGCATATGGCCGAAGAGGCGATCAAAGCTTCTCATGGAGTGGAGGCCATAGCGGAGTTTGAGCATGTTTTAAGCGCACTGACAGATATTGAGCACGAACACTCAGGATTTGCTGAACATGCGGAGCAAGTTTTTGTCTTATTAGTCGAGGGCAAACTTGACGAGGCTGAACCGGCTATCGAAAAAGTGGAGCTTGAAGAAGATCAGCTGAACAAGGAACTGAAGGAACTAACACACGAAGTGGGGAAATTTACCGAAGCGGCCGGAAAAACTGCATCACTACATGAAAAAGAGGCAATTACGGTGTTAATGGTGCTGGTAGCCGTCTCGATTCTATTAGGTCTGGTTATATCCTTCATGGTGTCTCGCAGCATCATGGCGCAACTCGGTGCCGAGCCACCGGCTATTCGAGACATCGCCGAAAAGATTGCCAATGGTGATCTTGAATCCGAGCTGGTACATGGCAGGGGCAAAGCCGTTGGCGTACTAGCCGCGATGATTTCTATGCGCGACAAGCTGGTCTCCGTTATTACCGAAGTTAATAACAGTTCCACGGCGCTGGCGGCAGCTTCGCAGCAGGTCAGTGGGACCGCACAAAGTCTGAGTCAGGGCGCCAGTGAACAGGCGGCGAGCGTCGAGGAAACCAGTGCTTCGATCGAAGAAATGGGCGCATCGATTAATCAAAACAGTGAAAATGCACGCGTGACCGATGGTATCGCCACTGAGTCGTCAAACGCGGCGAAGGAAGGTGGAGAATCTGTTATCGCAACCGTACAGGCAATGAAGGATATCGCTGGAAAAATCAGCATCATCGAAGATATCGCCTACCAGACCAATATGCTGGCACTCAACGCTGCTATAGAGGCGGCGCGAGCCGGTGAACACGGTAAGGGATTTGCGGTAGTTGCCGCTGAAGTACGCAAGCTTGCTGAGCGTAGCCAGGTAGCAGCTTCGGAAATTAGCGAATTGACCGGAAACAGTGTCAAAGTTGCCGAAAACGCCGGTGGTCTGCTGGAGAAAATGGTACCGGATATTGCACGCACTGCCGAACTGGTGCAGGAAATCACAGCAGCTTCCGAAGAACAGGCAGGTGGTGTCGGCCAGATAACCAGTGCAATGCAACAGCTTGATCAGGTGACGCAACAAAACGCAGCCGCCTCCGAGGAACTCGCAGCAACAGCCGAGGAAATGCGCGGTCAGTCGCAATCTCTGATTGAAATGATCGGTTTTTTCAGATTGCCAGAGCATGATTCCGCTACCCAGGGATCCGGAGCAGCTACCGGTGCTGCATCTTTATCAGTTAATGGTTCGGAACCACATCAGTCTGCAGAGTATCGGGAACCTGCTTCGAAAGTTTCTGCCATTGACGAAAAACAATTCGTACGATTTTGAGGATATTGATATGTCAAAGTCTAGTAGCGAATCAGTCGCGCAAGAAACAAGCGTCGGATCGAACCATGTACAGCAGTTCCTGACTTTCGTACTCACCGATGAAGTTTATGGTGTAGGGATTTTACATATTCGAGAAATCATTGAGTACGACAATTTGACAGTAGTACCGCTAATGCCCGATTTTATATCGGGTGTGATTAACCTGCGGGGCAATGTCGTGCCAGTGGTTAATCTTGCTCGGCGTTTTGGGCATCAACCTAAAGCGATCGGCAAACGTACCAGTATCGTCATTATCGATATTAAGGATACCGACGGCGAGAGTGTCGAGGTAGGCATGGTTGTTGATATTGTCAATGAAGTCATCGAACTGGCGGATTCTGATATAGCAGCAGCGCCAACCTTCGGCGCCAAAATACGCGCTGATTTTATTCAGGGCATGGGCAAAATAGATGACAAATTAATGATATTACTCGATGTCAATCATGTGCTGTCGATCAACGAGTTAGCGAGCGTCACTAGTATGACCGATGAGCTGAATATACCATCGGTGAGCAATACGTAAATCACTTTAAAAATAACAATGTGAACTTTATAAAAAACATAGAATATGATATTCAGTCGATTAAAAACAATATCACTAGATTGTATTGTTGACTGGATCAGCTATTAAGAAAATAAGAACAGAAAGGTTGTAAAAGAACTTTGAACAGTATGACTCCACCACTATTTAAACAAACAGAAGTATCTGCCAGCGCCTATCAATCGATCAGAGAGTTCATTTACAAGGAAGCTGGCATAGATTTGGGGTCAGCCAAGCAGATGTTAGTGAGTTCTCGTTTGAATAAACGGTTACGACACCATCAGCTAGACAGCTTCGATCAATATGTAGATTTGTTAATCAATAACAATGGCATAGAACGTCAGATGGCGATTGATTTATTAACAACCAACGAAACTTACTTTTTTCGAGAGGCAGAACATTTCAATGCACTCAAGAAATTGGTATTACAACATCACCCTAAGAATCGTTTACTTCGGCTATGGAGTGCTGCCAGCTCAAGTGGTGAAGAGGCTTATAGCATGGCTATGGTGTTGGATGATTTTTTTGGGTCCAGTGGAAAGTGGGAAATTTTCGGTTCAGATATCAGTAGCCGGATTATCGAAAAAGCAAAAAATGGGCTCTATCAGTGCCATCGCATTGATGCAATTCCAAAAGACTTTCTTCGAAAGTATTGTCTGAAAGGGT
>JBLHGU010000224.1:0-8495 GCA_047615875.1 Parasphingorhabdus sp. | reverse complement strand
AATTCAGACATGGCGGTGTATTTCTCACTCGAAAACTAGGATAATCAGGCGGTTAAATAATATCGCGAAAATTTATGAACAGCCCCGCCAGTGCACCCGAAACACATTTAGATGCGTCTGTTATTAAGCCCATTAGAGAGTGGTTAAAACAGAACAATATTGACGAAGTTGAAGGAATCATACCAGATATGACGGGCATCGCCCGTGGCAAGATTATCCCCGCTGCCAAATATAGCGAAGAAGCGGGCTTACGACTGCCCGAAGCAATATTCCTGCAAACAGTAACTGGTGAGTATCCAGAAGACTGGAGCACTGTTAGACCAATTGATGGTGATATTGTGCTGGTACCAGACCCAAAGACCATCCGACTGGTTCCCTGGGCTTCAGATCCAACTGCGGTAATTATCCACGATTGTTATCACCTCGATGGCAGGCCAGTGGACGTATCACCGCGCTATATTTTGCGTAAAGTACTGGAGTTATATGAAGCAAAGGGCTGGCAACCTATAGTTGCACCTGAACTTGAATTCTATCTGGTAAAACCAAACACCGACGCGGACTACCCCCTGGAACCGCCCGTCGGCAGGTCTGGCCGAGCGGAAACCGGTCGACAATCGTTTAGCATTGATGCAGTTAACGAATTCGATCCGCTCTTTGAAGATCTTTATGCCTATTGCGATAAGCAGAATATAGCGGTTGATACGTTAATTCATGAGTCGGGTGCTGCCCAGATGGAAGTCAACCTGCTCCACGGCGACCCTCTGGAGTTAGCAGACCAAGCCTTTCTTTTTAAACGGACCCTGCGGGAAACTGCTCTAAAGCACCGCATGTATGCAACGTTTATGGGCAAACCTATGGCCAAAGAACCCGGCAGCGCCATGCATATCCACCAGAGTATTATCGATAAGGATACGGGCCTGAATATTTTTTCAGATAGCGACGGTAATGAAACGGATCTATTTTTTAAGCACATCGGTGGATTACAGAAACATCTTTCCGCAGCTATGCCACTGTTCGCGCCAAACGTGAATTCATTTCGACGTTTGACAAGATTTAATGACGAGCCGATCAACCTGCAATGGGGCTATGACAATCGAACAGCTGGATTGCGGGTACCTATATCCTCAATTCAAAACCGCAGAGTAGAAAACCGATTGGCTGGCGCCGATGCAAATCCCTACCTGGCCATTGCCGCCTCGCTCGCCTGTGGCTATCTTGGCATGAAGAACGGCACAAAACCCCGCGACCCAGTACCCGGGTCAGCATTCGAATTTCCATTTGAATTACCTCGCAGTCTGGACAGCGCGCTTGATCAAATGAATGCCGATGAAGAACTGGTTGAATTGCTTGGCGAAAATTTTGTAAAGGCCTACTCCTCAGTAAAAGAGGGTGAAATCTCAACTTTCCTCCAGGTTATCAGTTCCTGGGAACGGGAATTTTTACTTTTAAACGTATAGGCAGTCTGTTTCTAATACAGCGTCTAGATACCTAACTGGAATATTACCTTATGTCTCAAATCAGCACCTCCGAACTACAGTCGCTGGACCGTGATCACTTTCTGCACCCTTTCACGGACTACAAAGAACTAAATGCAAAAGGTTCATTGATTATTACCCGCGCATCGGGGCCATATTTATGGGACAGTGAGGATAATCAATACTTAGATGGCATGGCCGGTTTGTGGTGTGTAAATATTGGCTACGGCAGAGCAGAACTCGCTCAAGCTGCGAGTCAACAAATGCAACAGCTGCCCTACTACAATACATTTTTTCAAACCGCTCATCCGCCTGTCATAGAGCTATCACAAATGCTCAGCGAGATAGCGCCAAAGGGCTTGAACCATGTGTTCTATACTAGCTCAGGGTCAGAGGCCAATGATACGGTCGTACGTATGTCCAGACAGTACTGGAATCTGCTGGGACACCCCGATAAGCAAGTCATTATCTCAAGGCGAAATGCCTATCACGGCTCAACCGTGGCCGGTGCTAGCCTCGGCGGCATGACAGCCATGCATGAACAGGGTGGTCTGCCAATTCCAAACATTGAGCATATCGGTCAGCCCTATTGGTATAAGGAAGGCGGTGATAGCGATCCACTAGATTTCGGTATTCAGATTGCCAGAGAACTGGAAGAAAAAATTCTATCCCTTGGTGAACATCGTGTAGCAGCGTTCATTGCTGAGCCCATTCAAGGAGCGGGCGGCGTTATTATTCCTCCCGACAGTTACTGGCCGGAAATTAAACGTATTTGTAAGCAGTATCAAATACTCCTGGTAGTAGACGAGGTTATATGTGGTTTTGGCAGAACCGGCAAATGGTTTGGTAGTGATCATTTTGACCTGGAACCTGATTTAATGCCTATTGCTAAGGGCCTATCTTCAGGCTACCTGCCCATTGGCGGGGTCATGGTTGCAGATCACATCAGCCGGACTTTTACGGAGCAAGGTGGTGAATTCACACATGGCTTTACCTATTCCGGTCATCCGGTGTGTGCGGCCGTTGCGGTAGCTAACCTTAAAATTCTTCGCGATGAAAACATCATAGAAAAAGTAGCTTCAGATACTGGCCCCTATTTGCAAAAACGCTGGGCGGAACTGGCTGACCACCCTTTGGTGGGAGAAGCCCGTGGCCTCGGTTTTCTCGGTGCGCTGGAATTGGTGAAAGATAAAGCCTCTCGAGCCCAGTTCGATAATCCTGGTCGGGCGGGGTCTTTATGCCGAGAAGCCTGTTTCAAAAATGGGCTAATTATGCGCGCGGTTGGCGACACCATGATTATCTCCCCACCGCTAATACTTAGTCATGACCAGATTGACGAGCTGATAGATAAGGTTAAATTGTGTCTTGACATTACGGCCAAACAGCTTTGAACAGTTGGCCAAGCTTCAACTAATATAAAAGCTGATGCGTTTCACCATTATTGGGGAATTCCTGATATTGGTGAAACTCTTTTGGTTATTTTCAGAAAAACTCTGCTCAAGTACCCCCAGATTACCTAGTACTTTTTGCGAGCTAAGATTGTAACTGTTCGTTTTTACAGCAGCTTGCTTTCTCGGAACTCGTAATCTGTCCTCGACACAAACAGGATGAAGTAATAGCAACATCGGTTTTAGTTTGAGCCAAAGCCAGTTTACTTTTATATAGTGTTAGTTCTTCGCTTTCACCACGCCGCTGTAAGCACTCCACAAAACCATGCAACGCCCAAACATTATCAGGATGTTGTGCGCAACGTTGCAAGTCTGAGCTTAATCCCAGATCTGCGCGATATATTTTCTCAGCCTCATCAAAATGGCCCTGTTCAATAAGCAATGCCGCCAAAGCATGTCGCGGAGGATGCATCCAGGCCCAAGGTTCTGTGTAATTAAGGCTGTCGTTACGATCAACGCTTTCCCGCAGACTCACAAAGGCAGCTTCATAATTACCTTTGTGATATTCGAGTTCGCCCTCAAGCATCTTCTCGGCAATACCAAGAATAATTTGGGCCGGGTTATTAAAGAACACGCGATTGGCGGGTATGCGTGATACAGCTCTGTGAAACTGCTGTTTCTGAATCTCTGCCTGATCCAGGTTTTTTAATGCAGCGTGAGCCACGCCCTTTGCATAGTGATGCATGGCAGTCGATACGCAATAAAGTTGCCTATCATCAAGCATCGGCTCATCAATAATTTCTTGCCATCGTCCAAAGCGAGTTAGTACATGCATTTTCATGGAGTAGTAGCCCTCCAGAGTAACAGCCAACTGTGGTCGGTCTTTTACACTCAAAACTTCTTTGGATAGAGTCGTACACATTTGCTTGGCAGCCGTCATGGCCGGCTCATACTGCCCCATAAACATACAGGTATACATCATCATATGTAAATTATGACAACGGGCTGTGGTATAGAAATTAAACGGCCCGGCATACTCGAGAAATAGTTTGTCTGCACGTATGGCTTTTTCGCTAGCAATCTTGGCCTTCTCATATTCGCCACATAGTACATAGGTGTGGCCAGGCATATGATTCATATGGCCCGCATCGGGGCACATCGCACCAAGAATATCTGCGGAACGAAGGGCTTGCTCTGGTGCCGTCGACATTTCCGTAGCATGAATATGCAAATGCAATATCGCTGGATGTTGTGGAACTCCCTCGGCGTCTTTTATCGCAATAGATTTCTCTATCACTTCGATGGTTTCCAGAGTGTCAGCATTTTCTGCTGGGGTGCCGCGAATCACATCCCATAATTTCCACGGCGTGCGCGTCATCAAGGACTCGGCATACAGGGCCATCACGTCATGATCATTTTTATGCGCATAGTAAACTCGACGCATGGCGCTGGCATAGTCAGAATCCCACTGATCGAATTCCTCATTGGATACAACATGTGGTTGCTGAAATCGTTGAGCCAATGCCTCTACCAATCGATTCTCCAATTCGGTGGCTGTAGTAGCGAACTTACGGCCATTCTGAATATGCATATAGCATAGCCTGGCTGCTTCATTGGCCTCATCCCGACTATGCTGCCGCCACACATTGTTGTAGAAAGGACCACTACCGTAAGCCGCCCCCCAGTGGGCCATTACACATTGAGAATCAAATTCCAGCGCCTTCAAAAAGCACTTCACACCTTCTTCCGGATTAAACCCGTAACACCAATTCAACCCCTTATTAAACCAGTATTGCGCACTGGAATAGGGTGTTGAAATTGTTTTGGTATGTATACCTAAATCGAATCTATCCATTAGCGCCAAGTTGAAGATTAAATTAATACATCATTCCCTGGCTCCTTTAGCCAACTGAAAACACCCTGGCGGGTATTTACCTCCAACCGGCAAACAAAAGCAATCGTCCTTTGCGAACAAAACAGTACCTGGCTGTACTGCAAACGACAACCGCCCTACTAATCTACATTTTGATACATTCCTTCGATATTAAGTGGCAGCCAATCGTCGTACCGCCCCCAGGATTTGTACGCATCCAAGGTAATTTCGGTTTTTAGTTCTTGCGCACTTTTACCCGCCTGTTTACCCTCTACAACAAGGTCGTGAAGTGTTTTCAGATAGGTGCCATGATCAAGGGCTTCCTGCTTGCTGCCGGTTGGGCCATGTCCTGGCGCAACCAGAGTGAAGTCAAGGGTGGCAAGCTGAGCATAGCTGTCAAAATAATCTGGGAAAAAACTGCGGGTTATGTTTCGATAAGGCAAACGATTAACATTGATAAAATCCACAGCAAACAAAATTTTCTCATCGGGAAACAATACAACAATACTATTATCAGAATGATTTCTTCCCAGATACTTCAATTGTATAGATTTACCACCAAGTGACAATGTCATGTTATCGCTAAAGGTTATGTCGGGCATTGCAGTCACCACGCTGTCGCTCTCAATCCCCCACACGGCATTCTCATGAGAGATAACCGTTGCGCCCCTCGCTTTAAAAACCTCACCACCGGAAATATGGTCAGCATGGTGATGACTGTAAACAAGATATTTGATAGGTTTGCCAAATCGTGATTCGATTTCGTTGCTTAGCCAGGTGGCCGCATCAGCATTAATTGGGTCGGTAACTAAAACCCCGTCTTCCGTGACAAGAAACACAGAAAAATGGAAATTATTTTGAAACCGATAAAGATCCCCACCCAGCTGGGTTATTGATCGTTTTGGTTCACTCTGAGCGTTAGCCTGAAATGCACCGAGGAATAGCAATAACCCAAATAGAATCGGTAGTTTTTTCATTGTCTCTCTCCAAGCAATATAGAATTGAAATCTCAATTCCCCATAAGGGGGAAAAATAGATCTCAGAATAAAAGACAACAAATTTACCGGAATGTTCGATAGGTTGCCGGAGACCCTGATCCTTCAGAGCCCCCGG
Source organism: Parasphingorhabdus sp. (assembly GCA_047615875.1). GTDB lineage: Bacteria > Pseudomonadota > Gammaproteobacteria > Arenicellales > CAJQKF01 > JBLHGU01. The sequence goes on along the minus strand of JBLHGU010000224.1, from coordinate 2,646 downwards.
CGGTCAGCAATTTTGACCTCACTCCAAGGTCACGGCGACATCTATGTCGTTCCTGAATCTAATTAATTCCTATTTTCTCCTTTGATTCACCGTTACAGTTTTCACTGCACCCGTCCTTGGGATGCAGTGCATTATCCACACCTTGCCCTACCCTTACTGTGAGAAAAGTCGCTATTCAAGGGACAGAAAGTAGCCATTTATTTAGCAAGAAACGGATTGCCTACCAATGCAAATAAGTGCAAATTGGAAAATCAGTTTCACACAAACAAATACCCTCACTAAACTATGACCGGCTACACCTGGCTACTTCTGATCACATTGTCACTATTATGGGGAGGGTCATTCTTCTTCGTCGGCGTCGCCATAACAGAGATACCCCCATTAACTATCGCTTTCAGTCGAGTATTCCTTGCTGCTGCATTATTGTTCCCTGTTTTATGGTTCTTTAATCGGCGACTCCGTGCCCTGCCCTGGAAAGACTTTTTTTATGGCGTTGCTAAACAACGCAATCCCATTTGTATTAATAGGCTTGGGACAACAACATATCGCAAGCGGACTAGCGGCAATACTGAATGCGGCCACTCCACTATTTACCATTATTGTCGCCCACCGACTAACTACAGATGAGCATGCCGGACCCATAAAGATTGCTGGTGTAATTTTTGGTATGGCGGGAGTCTGTCTAATGATAGGGGTCGAAGCACTGCAATCAGTTTCCCTGCAGATGGCTGGGGAAATAGCTATCCTGGGCGCAGCACTGTCCTATGGTTTTGCTAGCGTATTTGGGCGTAGATTCAAGAAATCAGGGGTATCTAATATTGCTGTCGCCAGTGGGCAGGTTACTGCTTCCAGCTTGATACTGCTGCCACTCATGCTGTTTATTGATCATCCGTGGACTCTTGCCATACCCTCTCAGTCAACGATACTTAGCTTGTTGGGATTGGGGATTTTATCTACCGCTTTGGCATACATAATTTATTTCAAAATTCGTTCCAGTGCAGGAGCCACTAATCTCAGTCTGGTAACCCTGCTAATTCCAGTTAATGCATCATTACTGGGATGGTGGTTTCTGGAGGAAATTCTAAGTCCAGTTCATTTTGCCGGGATGGCATTAATTGGCACTGGACTGCTTTTGATTGATCAACGACCGGCGGGGAAATTTATGGATGTGCTAAAACGGCTAAAAACCTGATAAGCCTTCATCGAATAATTTGGAAATCAATAACCCATAGTTGATCAAGTCTTTAGTTCATAGCCACAAGTTGCTGCCGCATCTAGCAAGAATAGCATGATGTAATCAGCAAAACTCCGCCTAATGACAAGAGAGTAGGCACGTTGACCTGACTCTCCATCACAACTAATCAGAACATTAGTTTTGCCCATCACAGTCTGCGCGCATTGACCTAGCTTGAACTCCCGAGGATGAATATCAAATGTCATTCCCTGGCGTAAAACATAGTCCGCGAATTCACCGGACACCTTAATTACGGTCATGCCACTGCTATTATCTACCAGCGATGCAATTTGATCGGTGATCGCTAGCTTTAAAGAATTAACAATACTACCTGAGGTAGTAGATTGTAGCCGCAACAGCCACTCGTCAGGACCCAACCAATAAACCGTAAGTCCTTCAGAATTCACCAGGGTACTGGGTTGCAGTGGCAGCGAAATACCGAGCGCGCTATTTACCGCGGAAACAACGACTGAGTTGCCTGGATCAATTCGTAAGTTATAAAACTGGTTAAACGAGCTTTGCTCGAATACAACACCCACTTTTCCATCAACCGATACAGTTTCTGAGGTAAATGCGACTATTGGAGATTGTTGCTTGACACTCATACTTACTTCACCATTTCATTTAGCCAGTTACTAACAATTTTGATCAGCTGATCATCCTGCCCATCAAAAAAATGATTCGCACTCTTTGCCATAACCTGCGTATAAGCTGAATTATGTTTCTGCGAATCGGCTCGTCCTGCTGCGCTAGCGAGAATCCCGGAGAAATCGTTCTCACCGTAAAGATCAAGCACTGGCACGGTCACGGACTTTAATGACTCAACATTATCCGCCTCTTGAAATGTGGACTCAGAGTCACTATTCCCACCCATACCAATGCCAATAAAAGCATCGTAAGGGTGGTCAGTATGATGCTTCAAATACCAGGTCGACATCGATGAGCCCAAACTAAAGCCATGTAAAACTAAAGGTTTCTGGCCCGAAAAATAATCTGCAGCTGCTTTAAACCGTGGCCAGGCCTCTGGGAACACTGGCGCATAATCATCATGGCCAATTTCATTATGTAATACCGGCATCTGGATCGACAAAGTAGTCCAGCCCATTTCTGCCAAAGCAACCCTAAGTGGATTGGTAACCTGCGGCCAGTTGGGATGCACACCCGTGCCATGAGCTAATACAACAACACCTTTAGGCATTTCAGATTCAATCAAAACACCCAGAAAGGAATGTCCCGCCGCATCTAACCAGATCATTTCTCCATCAAACAAGTTTGCCTCCACCTGTTCGACCCAACGTTTTTCCTTACCCACATCGGTAGCGACAACTACACTGCTGACAATCAGCCCTGTCAGTAGCACTAACAATCTAATCATTGGCGCAATCTGTCATTTTTCGGATCGAAAAATACCG
>JBLHGU010000223.1:0-8519 GCA_047615875.1 Parasphingorhabdus sp. | reverse complement strand
GTCGAAATTCACTGGATGGATCAACCCAACGAAATCGCTGACGCGGTGTTTAGCTATGATGCGTCACTAATGACACCTCAGGGCGCGATATTAATGAACCCTGGAAAGGTAATGCGCAGGGGTGAACAAATGCTTCATCGAGAATTTTATGCTCAGACTGGAATACCGGTGATTGGAGAAATCGAATCGCCCGGTCATTGTGAAGCGGGTGACACGCTCTGGCTCAAAGACAATTTGCTGGCCGTTGGGCGTGGGTTTCGATCAAACCGGGAGGGTCTCGATCAATTGGACAGTATCCTCAAGACAATCAATATTGAAGTACATGAATTTGATTTACCGGTTTATACCGGGGCAGATGCCTGCTTACATTTGATGTCTCTAATCAGTCTGGTCGACACGCGAATTGCTGCGGTTTGCCTGTCATTGTTACCGGTTGGATTGTACGAACTGTTAAAAGAACTGGATTATCAAATACTGGCTTTACCAATGGATGAATATGAACAAAGCGGCACCTTGAGTGGCAATATTCTAGCCATCGCCCCAGGGCAATGTTTGATGGTCGATGGTTACCCTAAAACACTAAAATTATTGGAAACAGCCGGTATCGACGTTCAGGTTTATGACGGTCAGGCCCTCTGTGTCGGTTGTGAAGGTGGACCGACCTGCCTGACTCGCCCGCTATTAAGAGGAAACTAAAATGCCCATCGCCGAATATGATATAGCTCGTTGTCTTGAACCCCTGGATAGCCCGCTCATGAACGGTTTTGTAGACAGCGTTGAACACGTATTTGCCCTTGCCGAATCGAGTACGGGGTTTATCTGGCGAAGTAATGGTGATGAAAACAACGCTGAAAGTTTTTTGATTGATGATGACCCCTTGATGCTCGAAAACCTGTCAGTTTGGGTATCAACCACCGATTTACATAATTTTCTGTATCGTACCAATCACGTTAGTTATCTGAAAAGAGGTAGTGAGTGGTTTAGCCCTATGACGGTCACTAAAGTCGCTTTGTGGTATGTCGAGCCTGGACACCAACCTTCGATAGAAGAAGGTCGGGAACGATTGCAGTATCTCCAAAAACATGGCGATACGGACACTGCTTTCGGGCTGAAGAGACGAAGTTTTTTTGAACCCAAAAATAACTGAGTCAATGTAATGAGCAGAACCAGGAAACGCAGAATTGGTGGCCGCAAAGCCAGGCTTGATCTCGAAGAGAAAGCTCGCTCAAGTCACATTATGCCAGGGGAACGCCTTTGGCAAACCGGTTTCGCGTATTGACTGATGCCGATTAATCGAAAATCCATCAGGCCGCACCTGAATTTCTTGAAACCTTTGGCATGGCCAAAGCAACGCCAAAAGTTATCGAAACTGCCCTGGAGAACGGTTGCCAATTATCGGATAGCGGAAGATTACTTTTTCCACCCGTGTTGGCTGAAGATATGGTTGCTAAGGCCACTAAACAATTCACGGTCCATGGGCGTGATCCTGAATTTGATTTCGAAGCAAAAAATGATCGGATTAATTTCTGCACAGGCGGTGCCGCCGGAACGCGCAAACATATAGCAACCAGCATTTCTCTGGGCGAGTATGGTCATCGATTACTTCCCCTACTTGATTTATTAGCGGGTGGTCCGGATGAATGTGCAAAACGACCGTTTTGCACTGTGCATGCAACCGGAATGACGACTTTCTTTGGCCACTATTCAAGTATTACCCCTTATAAATGTTGATTCGGTGAAAACCTATTTAGATGCCGAGGCCGAATCGGGGCAATCCGTTTTATTTCATGATGCTTGCAGTATCCGCATAGCGAATGATGGAGCTGAATTGGAAACTTTATCGACAACTACAAGGTAATTATCGTGAACTCAATATTCCCTATGAAGTTATTGATACCGACCGTATTAAAAAAATTCACCCCTGATAAATACAGACGGCATGCTCGGCGCAGCATACACCCCGACAGATGTACATCTCGATGCATCTGGTGCCACGCATACAATGGCAAAAGCGGCCCGGAAACGTGGCGCTAAAATTGCTCGCCAATGCCTGGTTGAGGCAATGGTGCGTGATGGTGATGATTGGATGCTATCAACAACCGATGGAATGGTTCGTGCAAAACAGGTCGTTATTGCTAACAGCTTTTGGGCACGTGAAATGGCAATACCGCTGGGTTTGAATCTACCCGTATTTGCGGTCAAACATCAGGCCATTAATTCCGATAATATGCCAGGACTTGAATAGCTGGATTTTGAAGTACCGACTATTCGTGATTCTTACGGCAATTATAATTTACGGCGGGAAGGTAATGGCTTAATCGGTGGCTTTTATGAACCCGATCCTGAGTTCTGGGCAGTTGATAGTATACCGCCGGATTTCAATCAGGAACTGCTTGAGCCCGCACCAGAACGCCTCGAACCTAATCTTGAAAAAGCGTTAGAACGGGATCCGAGCTTTGGTGAGGTTGGCGTTAAAAGTATTATCCATGGCCCCATTTGTTATACACCCGATGCCTTGCCTATGCTGGGTCCGATAGAAACTCATCCTGGCTTATGGCTCGCAACGGGTTTTTGTGTGGGTATTGGAACCGGCGGAGGCTCCACCAGTTTTCTATCCAGCTGGATGGTGAATGGAAAGCCACCTTATGAATGACCAATCGTTCATGCCGACCGTTTTTCTCCTGATTTGACCGCTGCAGATTCTCAAAAATCTATTCGAGAAATTTATGAACAGGGCTATCGGCTACAAAAACCATCTACTATAGTTTGATAATAGTGGGTTGAATCGTTAAACGAACAGCATCAGTACACCGGTAAATCCATACAGGTTGTTTTTATGTATTTCACCATTCGCGAAAAAACCAACCAGTGGAAATTCACCCAGTACTGAATGTATAAAACGCGCTTCTTCAGAGTTAGGGCCAAACTGTTGCCGGCCTCGACCCAGGCAGGAAATATAAACTCCACCTTTAATCGGTGAGTTAAGCCGTAGCTTAAGATCTAACAGCATACGTTCCATATCTTCGATGGCCGAGTTTCCATCACGCCGGCAAAAGATGATTTCATCGTTGTGTTCAAGGTAATCACCAATCGCAACCTGTTTTGATTCTTCATCAATACCAACCAGCTGCCGAATCGAATAATCGTCCATATCTGAGTGTTTATTAATCAAGCCGGCAAATATGTAACCGGCTGCCTGCTGCCAGTCCTGAGCAATGGTTTCGCCAGCTTCTTCACTGAGCACATCCAGCGCAGGTCGGTCGTCCAGGGTATGGATGATATTTCGATCACACTGGGTTACCACATGCCGTTTACCGATGGGTGTACAACCCTGAGAGAGATTGGTCATAATCGGCACGGCCTGAGAAAATAACGCGCCACTAACACCACCGACCAAAGCCTGATTGGCAAACTGAATATTTTTTCCATGCGATGATGTAATGCCGCCGACTAAAAATGCAGTGGGAATCTCATTTCCCAAATCGTTTAACAGGGTTAACGACACCGAATTGGTCGGATCAGCGTGTACCAGTCCAACATTAAAATCATTTGTCTCACACCATCTAGCCAACTCACCCGAAAACGCCGACGTATCCTTAGTAAAGTTAGGCAGTATGCGAAAATCAGCCTCGTTAAAACCCGCTAACATAACGGCCATAGCCGGTTGATCATAATATTCAGTCTGGTTCGCGATTATCCCAATGCCAAGCGTACCTACCCAGTTATCAATGCCCGTGGCCTGTTTGAGCTGATTCAAAATGGATTCAGCGCTGCCAGCCAGGTGATCGCTCAAATACAAAAAGCCAAAGTTAGCTTCGGGTGGAACCTGGTCGAGTTGGTTTATGCAATCGGTTAGTAATTCATCGACAGATGGACCAGTGCTGTGAGCGATTAGGAATTGATTTAGCATCGGGTTAGTTTAACTCAGGAGAGGCAAGTCGTCATTGCTGGTTAAAAGCTCCGAAAGATAAGGGGAAACTGGCCTTGATAATCGAATTACTAGTCCTACAATGGACGGTAACAACACCCCCCCATGCCTCGCACCGATGCGCTCCATGGGGGGTTACTTTATTTCTGGGGCGCGGGAAAATGAAGTTTTTCAAGCAACCCTGTCACTTTCAGATCAACTAACTCTACTAGAAAGTCGCAGCTTGTTAATGACAACAGAACTATCAGCAAACTATAAAAGCACTGGATCAGCGCTGAGATGATTATTATCGACATGAATCGCCGGTTGTAGGTTGGCGTTACGCTACAAGGATGTAGCGGTTCGGCGTACCGACGGTAGAGCGACTCAGGAGATAAAGCCGAGCCACAAGCGTAACCCAGCGTGTTTGCATCGAATGGATCTGCAATGCTGATAAAAACCACTTTAGAAAAAAAACCTCCTGGGAAGCCCCGTACAATATCCAGATCGATACATTCTTGATGTGATCCTGGATCAGCAAATACAATACTTCTGTTTAAAGCAATCGTTCCTATTTGACCTATATAAATAAAGTAGTCGTAATCAGATAATCAGTTTTGATGACGAAAATTGAATAGCAATCCATTGCTTAGAGGGTGTTTAAAGTAAACACTGTTGACCACAGATTGAAATGTAAATTCCTATCAGGCAGCATGCCCACCCATGGATAACCAAAACCAAACCGACTGGTTCAACGATATCGAAACAATCGTTTCCGAACCCTTAAATTTTAAAGCCAAACTAGCCATAGGTGAAGACGCCTACGCCGCACTAAAACTAAAAAACGCAGCGACCAAGGTTTGGGATGTAGCAGGTGTCGCAACAACAGCCGCTGTAGTTGCCAAATCATCCGTTGTTGCAACCACGTTTTTTGCCCCGACAGGTTTTCTCGCATTGCTCGGTATCGGTACAGCTGTAACACCGGTTGGCTGGGTCATCGCTGCCAGTGTAATTACCGGCGGCACCTGGATGGGCATCACCCGATACCTGAAAAAGTCATCAGATAGTCGTGTCATGGTGATCCCCAAGTTTATCAACACACCACTCGACGTGCTCGCACTCAGCCTCTTCGACCTACTCGCACCTCTAGCGCTTAAGGTCGCCACTACAGAGGGAAGCATCAATCAGGCAAAACAAACCGTGATTCACGACTACTTCGTAAAGGCGTGGGGATTTGATCCAGACTTTGTCAGTGAAGGGATGAAATATACAGAATCGAAACTCAGTGAGTTTTCAATCGATGAACTGGCCCAGGCGCTGGCTGAATTTGCCAATAGAAACCGCGATTGTAACTTCAAAATGATGTCGCAGGAGATCCTTGGGTTTCTTCGAAATATTGTTAATACAGAAGGGCAAATAAACAATTATGAAGAAATAGCCGTCGACAAAATTGAGGCCGTCTTTAAAAAGGCGAATAAAACTTCACTCGGGAAAAAAGTGCAGAGTAGTTGGCATGCGATTAAAAAAGTTACGGGTAAGGTTTTTTCGAAAGGTAAGTTGAACCGGGGCAGTAAATGAAGCTCAGACAATCGGATCCAGTCAGAAGTAGCCCTGGTAGTGAATGGAGTAGTAATACTGATGAAATACCCTCTTAAGGACAAACCGGTTAGGAACCCAGGGCAATCGCTCGAGCCAAATCCTGTCTTCCCAACGATCGTCTTAAAGCTGCGGCGCGTTGGGATGGTGGTTATCAGGGTTAACCGACTGTCTTAGGCAAATGCCATCGGCATCAGCGCTTAAGTCAGCCACCTGTAAACAGGTATAATGTCCCCGAAAAGACTACTCGAATACGACGCATGACCGATACAGACAAAGATCTCCCACAAAAATCAAGCAAGGCCGCTATCGACGCGTTCGTAACTAAAGTCAGGTCAACGCCGGTAATCAAATCCTCCCAGGAACGCGGGCGCCTGATGTTTGCGATGGACGCCACCGACAGTCGCAAGACCAGCTGGGACCAGGCCTGCCAGATCCAGAGCGAGATGTTCACCCAAACCGTGGCGCTCGGCGGCCTCGATATACAGCTTTGCTATTACCGTGGCTTTCGCGAATTCGAGGCAAGCCCCTGGCTATCTTCTGCAGATGCATTGTTGCAACGTATGACGAGTGTGTCATGCCGCGGTGGTCGTACGCAGATCGAAAAGGTACTGAGTCAGGCCATCGAACAAACCAGGCAAAAGAAAGTTCAGGCGCTCGTGTTTGTCGGCGACTGCATGGAAGAAGACGTCGATCGCTTGTGCCATCTGGCGGGCGAACTGGGGATACTCGGAGTACCAGTTTTCATGTTTCATGAAGGCCACGAGCCCGCAGCGCAACTGGCGTTCAAGGAAATCGCACGCTTGACTCGTGGCGCCTACTGCGCGTTCGATGCGGCCAGCGCAGGGCAATTACGCGACCTGTTGAGCGCGGTCGCCGTCTATGCCGCTGGCGGCCAGAAAGCCTTGCGCGATTTCGGTAAAGATCGCAGTGAGGTCGTGCGGCAATTGACCCGTCAGTTAGGTAAGGGCTAAGCCGTGGCGAAGATATTATTGTTGCTCGGCCTCGGGTTTGGATTGTTCCTCGCTTTGCGCTGGTTGTCCCGCCAACCGCCTCGTGTTTATGGGCAATGGATCGCGGTCATGTTTGTGGTAGGTGCGCTGACGCTGGTGTTGACGGGGCGGGCCCATTGGCTGACCGCAGTGTTTGCCACCCTGCTGCTGTTCGGGCGTGGCCTGCTGGTGCTGCTCGGCCACATACCGCTGCTCAAACGGATGCTGGCTGGCGTTGACGCTTTAAAATCAAAGCCCGCGCCGAGCAGCGATCAAACCTCGACCGTACAAAGTAAATATATCCGCATGACACTCAATCACGACTCGGGAGACATCAACGGCGAAGTACTAACAGGACAGTTCATCGGCAAGACGCTCGATCAACTGGACCTTGACGCCTTGCTGCAATTGCTGCGTGAATGTCAGGACGACGAAGAGTCGGTTGCCTTACTGCAGACTTATCTCGACCGCGAGCATGCAGAAACCTGGCAACAACAGGCCAGTGCGCAGGGTCAGCAGCGAACCCCCAGCGAACCGAGCAACATGTCGCGCGAAGAAGCACTGCAGATACTGGGATTATCAGCCGATGCCAGCAAGGCGGAAATCATCGAGACACACCGGCGGCTGATGCAAAAGCTGCACCCTGACCGCGGTGGGTCTACTTATCTCGCGGCCGCGATCAATCTGGCGAAGGATAAGTTACTGGGTAAGTAGCGATTTTCCCTGTTTAAGCTGTATCCATAATATTTGGGGTCAGATATCAATGGCACCTACTTAGCAAGAGTACCTGTCATCCAAAGCGTCTGACCGCCGGCCTCCGAACCGGCGGCCCGACGTATCAGTCTTGCAACGGTTGCTACTGACCGACCGCATAGCTAGCAGGCAATACCGGGGACAACATACCGATTTAAAAGCCTGCCAGATCTTCACAAGGAATCAAACGAGTATACTGTCTTCTTATTTCTGCGGACTGGTTAAAGCAAATCATAAAAGAAAGTACTGGTAAGAATAATGATGTGAAGAAGGCTGTGTTTTTTCCTCATAGCCAATTCCGGTCCTTACTAATAAAAATAACAAAAACGAAGTTACTTTCATTGAGGGTCGGGCAAATTATTTAATTCCCCGACCCTAAGTAAAAGCTTAGCCAATCAACAAGCGAGGTTTTTATTTTAAAGGAAAATATATATCCGTAATGAGATCACATTCATCGACGTCATGGATTAAATTCAGGTAATGGAAAAAGCACGGATAATCACGTAGCTCTTCCCCACTTTCAGGTAGCCAATCGCGATACACAGCGTAAATGCCTTTATCTACACTGTCATAACTGCCTAAATGGCGAATAACGGCACACCGCCCTCCCGGAATTGTGCCTGACTTAGCACCATAATCATTCTCCAGAATATCTCCATCGACAGTGCCGCAAATATCCCAGCGAAATTTGTCAGGATCAGTCGTTTTAGGATCACTGTAAGGGATGCCATAGGTATTACCGGTTTTTACCGGAGACAGCCCCGTTTCTTTTCGCCAGGCAATAAACTTTGCGGCGGTTTCAAGCACTCTCTCTGGCGGCCCAGATGTTCTATCAGGGCGACTTTAGTTGTTTCAAAATTAACGATATCTACATTAATTTGTATTTCTCGCAAAGGCTTAACATTAAATTTAAACCGCATGTGCCATTCTGGCCATTTCGGTTCAGCCCTGAACTCTGTAGGTGATTGATCAAAGGTTCTATTAAACGCGCGAGAAAATGCTTCAGGGCTTTCAAAGCCAGCTTCCAAAGCAATATCAATCACACGCTTATCGTCTTCAAATGCCAACCGTAACGACGCTCTCTTAAGCCGTGACAGCTGAATAAACTTCATACACTCATACCGGTATAAACAGAAAACACACGATGAAAATGATATTTTGGAAAAGCCGCTACATCGCTCATCACTTCTAGTGATAATTCTTCATCGAGGTTCTGATAGATGAACTCGCAAACACGCGATATACTTTCATCATAGGCATTGGTCTGTTGA
>JBLHGU010000222.1:0-8527 GCA_047615875.1 Parasphingorhabdus sp. | reverse complement strand
GATGACGTGGGTGGTGCCGTTTCGGTACGGTGTCTTTAGTTGGTAACGAATGTTGCCACCCGGGGTCAGTGACAGCCGCTTTTCTGACACCGCGGGCCGGGTAATGTATCGGCACAATCGTACTTTCCTGCAGGGGCTCGATGAAAACCTTCTGCCCTTTACGGGTGATAAAGATGTTTTACGTGCATTATTCATATGTTTGGATGAATTCAATCCGATGTTCAACATTCTTGAGCCATAGGCAATTGAACAAAACAACAGACGTATGACTCATCCTATGCCTTGACGGTATTTTACAGAGTGACTACTATTTAGTATGTTCGGAGTTAGTTGGAATTTATTCAGTCTCTATTCAGTCATTGCCATTAGGATGAAGATTCTGGTCAATGCGGCCACAGGCAATTAAGGTATATTGCACCCTACCAAGAGAGAGTTTTATGAAGCATACGGCATTATGGTATTTTCTTTTCACACCGATTTGTTTGGTTGGAAGTTTCGCAGCAAATGCTCAGGTAATCATACCGGATCAGTCGAATCTGACTATTCAGGGGGCAATCGAAGAGCCGGTAATACAACTGCAAGCCCCTGCGCCGAGTAATGACGGTGGATCTACACCGTCTATAGGTAATCAAACGCTGTCTCCTGCAGTGCAGGGACAGAGCATCGTAAAAGAGCCTTTGCTAAAAAAGCCGGATCAAACCCTTCAGATCGTTAAACCCATAGCCAAAGAGCCTGCACCCAATACTCTGAAGCCCACTGGTGAGATTGCCGGGGCGGACAAAGGTGGTCTACAAAATGAGCCGGGATTGAAAGACATTGAGTCCTTATCAGCCGTGGCCAAACTAAAATTGGCTTCGAGGTCAAATTCTCTGTTGGGTAACGGTGACGCGGGCAAGCTAGGGAGCTTCGGAAGCTTACCAGGACTTCCTGGGGGCGAAACTAATGCCTCTGGTTTCGGAAAATCAGCAATGCCCGGCACTAAATCTGGCGGTTTGCCTGGATTGAGTGGAATGCCATCTTTATCCGGCGCGGCAGGAAATGCCGGTGGAGCGGGTGGTGCACCAAAACTCCCCGGTTTAGGTGGGCTGGGTACAAAAACTGGCTCGAGTCTATTAGCTGGTAGCGGTTTGCTTCCTAAAGGCAGTGCTTTGCCTGGAAAACCTGGGCCTGCAACATTACCAGGTGCCGCTGGCGGAGGATTCGGTGGGAAAACCCCCGGAATGAAGTTACCAGGTAATATGTCACCCGGTGCTCCGTCAGATGTGTTCGGTGCTAAATCGCGCACCATCACTAGCGCTCCTGGTATGGAACAGGGAATCCAAAGCTCTTCCATATCCGGGCTAGCCGGTGGTTCGTCAGCCATAATGGCTGGTGGTAAAACTGAAAAACCGAAAAATACCAATAACACTAAGCCTAAGAACAAGACTGATAATAATCCACCAATAATCAAGTCCAAAGATAATAATAAGCCGCCGTTGCCAGGCGATGCCAAATCGAAAACTAAAACTAAACAAAAAGAAAAGAAAAGAACCAAGTTTAGCAAAGAGGAATTGCCTATGGCTAAAAGTCTAATGGTTCGTTTAGAAAAGAAAATGGCTAAAAATAAAGCATCCGAGAAAGAGGTGAAGCTATATCACAAGTTAGACCGCCTGGTGAAAGCTTCCGAGAAAAAGAAGAAGCCAGGCAAAGGAGTGTGGGAATCGGGTAAATGCAATCCCAATGATCCTAATTGTGACATGACTACTGAAGAGGAAAAAATTGTCATGGTCAAAGAAGCTGTGAGGAAAGCGGCCGGGCGCGGTGAAGGGCAGGGTGACGATATGAAACCGGTTGGTGAGGATGACGGCAATGATGGCAGTCACTCCATTACGTTAGGCAGTTCAGTAATTTCCAGACCTGCTTCTAGCAGCCAGTCTGCAAATTCCGGCGGTGGTCGACTCGTTACCGACCTGGAAAAAACCGGCAACCCTGGCGCAGAAACTGAGTAATTTTTGAAGTGATATAAAGCTGCAGTTAAATGCTAAACAGTTGCACCTAATAGGTGCACTGCTTTACATCTAGCTGCGGTTTTTATTTCTATCGCTAGTTTCTATCATTTGCCTAAATTGTCCCCACAGCACACGGTCCGTTCGATACAACGTTTGGCTTGTTAGGCCTGACTCGCCCGGGGCTAGTTTCTTTTAGATCTATAAGCTCTACTATATTGTTGGATTCAAGTGTTATAGCTCTCTTATGGCCCACCAAGAGAGCTCCGATGTTACTCAATTTCGTTACGACACCAATGAAATAACGAGTGGCTGATTGCCAACATCGAGCAGGGAGCGGTGATTTTCTCCTACCAACTGTCAGTTAAATGATGCACCTTAAGTTTTGGTTACAGGCATTTAGCAGGTGATTAAATCAACCATCGAGAAATTATCGAATTCAATCACTTGCTGTACCATTAAGTGAATATTGTCGATTGGAATTGTTAGTAAATGGCTAGCTCACTCTTGAAGTTAATTCACTTCGAGGGTAAGCAGTGGAGACTATTCAGAATGCGCCCCATGGGGAAGACTTTCTTCAATAGCAAAGTTTTACTTTCGGTTACCAGGTACGCCCTTTTATCGGGGCGCGCCCGAAGTAAACCCACCTTTTCACCACTATCGGGCGATCAGGGCAACTGCCGCGCTTTCCGCGATGCGTCGACCAACAGCGTCAATTGCAATCATCCGACACCAGTATTGCTCTCCAGTTGTCAAATTGTCCATTACTACTGCGGATACACGTAGTGCTGAATCGGTAGCCGGTGCAACAGCCGCGGCGATGGCATCTCCAGACAGGCGATTGTTACCAAAACACTCATATTGATAGTACAGTGCACTATCCACTGGTTGCCATTTAAACTCGGTAGACAGTGATACATCTCCATCGGCGGTCGGCCATCGTAACGTCATAGGTGTTAGCGGCACAGCAGATAATTGTTGCTGATTGGCTTCAGGCCCGACATAGTAGCGCAGCACGGGCAGAGCGAAACTGACTGCTGGCGCCGTTATGCGCAGTCTCACCAGAGCACCCCCAATCGCTGCAGCGGGTAACACTGGGCTCACCAATTCAGTATGTTGAAAACTGGTCAAAAACTCCCGCACCAAAGTGTTAGTTGGCCGAGCATTGAAATTCGTGCTTAATGTCTGCTGGGCAATCTGCCTGCCGGTCGAAGGCAGAGGCCGAAACAAGGGTTGGCCACCGGAAAGTAGCGGTGCCCATTCCCACATGGCCTGAATCTGACCAGTGCCGAGGTAATTGATACTGGCCAGTACTTGCAATTGTTCGCCTTGATATGCGACTTTAACTCGGGAATTATCCGCAAAACGAAGATCCACACGGGTAATCTGAAACCCTGCGGCACTGGCACTCGTAAGGGGAATGCTGACCTCTGAGGAAAATGAATTGAACCCCTCGGAAAATGTGCGTCGTACAATAACGCGATTGGCGCCGAACTGCCTGGCCTTGACTGCTATTGTTGGAGGCAGAGATATAGATTCTGTCAGGCTCTGGGTGACGGTGGTTGTTGCCTGGGAAGGAAACAGCTCTGAGAGTGTTTTGTTACGTGTCGCGGTATTGCTTAACGGTCGGTTGATCCGTTGAATCAGGCGACCATCAGGCGTAAGAATTTCTACGCTAGTGGATTTGAAAGTGATTGGTACTGGGGTTCCGATACTCTGTAATGTAGCAACCCAGTTCATGTTCACAAATACAGTAGCAGGACTGCCAATAGGCAAGCCTGATGATGTGGTTGTGCCCGTCACACCGAGCAATCGAGTCTGATTCAGTTTAACGTCAATATTTGCTGAACTACCCACTACTATTGAAAAAGTGCCAAGCTGGGACTCAGAAGAAGATATAAAGGCAGTCCATTCGCGGCTATATTCAAGCGTGATGGGTACTGGGGTAAATCCTCGCTGTAACACGTCGCCTAAAGTTACGCCGGCCAGAAGTGCTTCGGCAATGGTAGTTTTTTCCACCGCAGTTAATACCAGGGTTTCGGGCACTGGAACACAGGCGAAGCCACCGGTGCAGTCAGCCGACGGACTGGCACCTCTACTACCAATTGTCACCCCGTTTATGGAGAGGGTCCCAACTCCTGAGGAATAATCTTCCGTGACCCCGGGAAATATCAGTATCCAGGACAGGCTTTGGGTGCCGCCGGTAACGACACTATTCAACGTGATCCCCCGGCTTTTTAATAAATCGAGGATTAGAGTTGATTCATCAACATTGTTGATTTGTGAGGGTTGGTTCAGGTTAACCAGGGCGGACAGGCTTACAGACAGGCTACCGCTGGCCGGCGTCGCGCTAAAGGGGAGTATGGCCATTGCATTTATCGATGCAGTGGCGCTTATCAGGGTTACTAATAAAACCAGCAGACTTTTCATTTTGGCCTCGTCAATTACTATTCGGGTAAGCGACCGGCCAATCCATTCGAGCGCCCAAAAATGCTTGATGTATTTGTAGATCGTTTTGTGGGGCTAGCCGGTCATCTATGCTCTGACGTTCGCCCTGCAGCCACACTGTCCAGCCTGGACGATTGTTTTGTGCTGTACGCAATATCCAGTCTAAGCGCAATCCCAGGGTTTCGGTCTCGCTATTTACTGAGTCGTCCTTGGCGCCATCCTGGTTCAAACTATAGTTAAATGATGTTATTAGACGCTGGTCAAAAAATGAAATGCGGGTGTCCAGCGCTGCCAGCCAGCTGCGTGATGAATTGAATGTGTCACGATCCTGAATGCTGTTGTATTGTCCCTGTGTACTAAAGGTTAAACGATCGCCAAGCAGGAATTGCAGACTTAAATCTGTTAACCGGTGCCGATTTTGCTGAGCGAACTGACCAAAGCTTTTTTCCAATCCATAGGTGTGATTTAAACCCCAGTACCAGGTATCGTGCTGAAATGACGCACCGCCCTGATAGAAAGATGTGAGTCGATCGACTTTAAAATCGATCAATTCAATCGGAACATGGACTTGTTCCTGGCTAGAGTATTGTGTCGAAACGCTATAGCTCGGTTGCCCGTACCAACGTGAGACAGGCTGGCCCTGGTCATCAGTTTTAGGTGTTGGGGTGTAGCTCAGTAACAAACTGGCCAGGTCATTTCTTAACGTCGGCAATGTTTTGTCTTGTTCTACATTGTCTTCTTCCCGGGCCAGTTGCAATTGCATTGCGTAGCCACCTGACTGAAAAACCGAGGATATTCTTTGCAATTTTCGATCGAAAGGCAATGAAGGGTTGGCCAGACTGCGAAAGAATAGATCTATTTTCTTTTGTTCGAAACCAACATTCCAACTGGCCTGCCGCTCACCAATCTGTTTATTTTGCCAGACGTGAAACAAACCCTGAAAGGAATCCGCCTGACCGTTTTCACTCTGAAAATCATCCTTTTCGCCATCGAAGTCATAGTCAGTCTCGGCGCGCTCGGCATTTAGTTGCAGGCGATTATTTATCATTTGACTTTCAATGGCGATACTCCGGCCAATACCTGCCGGTTTGATGTCTGAGCCGGTAATGCCAATACCTGAATGATCCTCCCCGGCACCGTCTATATAAGTACTAGTGATCGTCAATAGCTCTTTGTTGCCCGACACCGGGCTCAATGAAACTATTCCACCGGCCACACGATGTTTGCGATCGCCGATCCCGGCGCCAAATCGGAAGCCGCTAACAGGTTCGGTTCTGTAGGCAAAACCGGACGCTACCACTGACTGATTGTTTGTCTGGGTGGTTAGCGATGCACCGCGGCGATGAAAGTCCTGGATCAGCAGGCTGTTAGATACGGGTTGATGGTGGCCAACAAGAGCGGAAATATTCGGTGAACGCGCACTAACCAGGTATTCTGCAAGTTCGAAATCCCGTCCGTCGCGGATCACTCCATTAGCCTGATCGGCATTTAATGCACCCACCTGAGCGCCGCTGGAGTCATACAAAAAACTTGCCGATGATTCTGTTAGCCAGGTTTCTCCCTGGACAATACCATGCAGGCTAGCACTGCCTTGAGAATTTCCTTTAGACAGACTTCTGTCAATATTTTCCTCAGCAATACGATAGGTGCCTTCGAGAATAATTGTCGAGCTAAAAAAACGCTGTGCTGCGGTATTAATTTGTGCTGCTGCGGTAACTTGTGCTTCACCAGCACTAACCTGAAACTCCCAGATTGCGTGCTCGATAACATCACCGGCCTGAGTGAATTCAAGCAAGCGTAGTACGTGATCACCTGTTTTTAGAGGTTCAGGTGGTGTAACTGTAACTATCTGTCCACCGGTGACCTGTTCTAGACTGACAATCTCGCTAACGTCTACTTCATCCAGTTCCAAGGCAAGCCATTCCAGAATTTCCGCGGGCATTGATTCGGGTAGGAAAACTTGCAGGGGTTCGGTGGGTTTGAAAATGTCTTCGGCAGCGTCCAAAAATAGCGCTGACCATTGTTCATCACTTTGTGCGGGTAGAATGGTGGTTGTTGTCACGATCAAGACCATAGCAACGAAAACATTCCTAATAAGCCCTGAAGAATTTTCCTTAGTGATTACTGTTGCTTTCATTTTTGTTGGCCAATATATTTTTTGCCGAAGTATTGCGCTGTGCAACTTACTTCCCCACTGCGATAACTGCTTTGATGCCTCAGCATCTTATTGTATTTGTGGAATTTTCACAAAAAAATCTCCCTAACGCCCAAGAGTGCCCAATATTGTACCAAATAAAAAAGCTGATCTTCTGTTTAGAGTTCTCACGTCTTAATAATGGCACCAACTGGTACTTTTTTCCGCACACTGCTTATATCAGCATGTAGATGAAGTGCTTGAACGCCCTACGCGAGACGTCGTTGTACGCTCAATTGGTTACGATTAGGGAGTCACTCCGAATGTTAGCATCTCCCAGTTCCAGGTCGGTAGTGTCGGGCTAGCACCTGTGATCACTTTGGCACTTCGAGCCTAATGCCTAAGTCGCCATTAGGCGGCAATGGTTTGGGATCAAAATTAGGTGGGTTTGGTAATAAGACGAGTAATAAACCTGCTCCAGATATTGGCTCTATAACCGGGTCTGGACTTGCTAAAGCGGGTGGAAGCAATTCATTACCACCATTGCCCCCTTTACCAGGTAGTGGTTCGAGTCAAGGCAGTACACCGCCGCAACCACAAGGGCAATCCGGAGCATCAACTAATCAGCCGGGTGCATTACCCCCGTTGCCTCCGCAAGCACTCGGTTCACTACCACCCCTGCCAAAAGAAACAAAGGACGACCCGGATAGTATTCCACCGATCCCTCAACAAGATGATGAGGTCGTCCGGGCGGACACTGCCCCTGAAAACCCTCTCGAAGCGCTTGAGCAAGCAAATGATAAGGAATATGAACAAGCAAAAAGTCTTCAGGGCAAAAATTTTGACGATTTGACGGACGAGGAGATCGCACTGCTTGATAAACATTTCCCAGTTGAACTTGACCCTGCTGTTGAAAAAGAACTCGAGGCTATGGATGCAGCGGATGCAGCGGATGCAGCGGATGCAGCAAAGTTGCGCAATCCCAACGATCCGAATCCCGATGATATTAGTGATAAACCGATGCCAACAGCGGCCAAAGTTTTTGGGCGGTTGGTACCTAAAGGGCCCCGTGTTGACTCTGATTCTGTAGATATAGAAACAGATTCCAGCGCCACCTTATCTTCACTGCCGAAGAATTTAGTTAACGATCCTTCTCAAGATAAGGTTTCACCAACAGGGCAGGTTACACCACAACAATTGCCGGTTAATGCTGCTGGGCCAGATACTGCGGGACCCGACGAAATCGACTAGTGTGGGATAATTAAGTTGCTATTCCAAGGATTCAATACGCATTAGTTTAAAAGCATATCCAGCATAATGCGTAGCGTGTCCCTAATGGCAGTAAGTTAAGCGTTGTTAGCAGGGTATTTTCTGCGGCGCAGGCGAAGAGGGGGAAGAGGGGGAAGAGGGGGTGATCGATGCCGGTGGCCTACGTTTCGTTGATCCCTTCGGTTTGACAATGTTAGGAGCTAGCTTTCAGGAGCTTTGGGTATGGGAGCAACGTGTTGTCATCACGGGGTTGCGCGAGGATCTTGGGAGATATCTGCAACGAATGGATCTTTTCAGGGATGTCGAATTGCTCGAGTGTGCTCCACCACCAGCATTCCGGCATAACCGCCAAGACTCCCTAGTTGAGCTTACACAGATTCATTCGGTAACCGATGCAGCTGACAATGGTCCACGACTGGCTAATGCATTGGTCGGGCGTTGCCCTGCTGCTGATTTAGTGCCAGACACAAGCAACTGGGTCCCAATATGCCGTTCACTTATGTCAACCTAGGTGTACATAGCAATGGGCACGGTTACTTAACTCGAGATGGCAACACCACCATTCCCTTTGAGGACAACCCCTTCAATGCATTCAAGCTATTATTTGGAAGCAATGTTGGTGGCAGCCCCAAAACGCCCATCATGGATGCCCACAACCAGGCGGCCAATGCTATAAAAAGCAAACTTGCTG
>JBLHGU010000221.1:0-8538 GCA_047615875.1 Parasphingorhabdus sp. | reverse complement strand
GGTCAGCATCGTTGCAATATCTGGCAAGGAGAATTCCCCAATCACAATAGCAGGGAGGATGGCTTTGAGGGCATTGCTCCTGTAGCCAGCTTCTCTCCAAATAATTATGGCCTTTATAACATGACAGGGAATACCTGGGAGTGGTGTGCTGACCGTTTCAGTCGTCTGCATAGTCCCAAACCCTGTATTGATCCAGTAGGACCTCTATCAGGTAATCGGTTCGTTCTGAAAGGTGGGTCATTTTTATGTCACGATAGCTATTGCAGTCGTTATCGAACCTCATCCAGAACTGCCAATGTTGCAACAGCTACCGCAGCTAATATTAGTTTTTGTTTGGCAAGATAAGAGCAAGGATAATCTGGTAACCTGTCGGACAAAGTTTCACTTGGTTGATTCTAAGCGACCTTAATTCTAAAACACCCCTTGGAGGGCTCATGAAAGCTGTAACCCGTTCACCAATTCTGTTGGCATTGATTCTCGGTATCACATCGATGCAACTGGCGCAGGCGGAGACCCGCGTTACTTACCGTTCTGCGAAATCCACTTCATCTTATTATCAGATGGGCGTACAGATTGCCGAAGCCATGAAATCTGGTAGTGGTGGCGATATTCTGGTGACTGTCGAAGAAGGGCAGGGTTCAGTATCCAACGTAATCCAGGTGCCATCTCGCGGTGCTGACTATGTATTTACGACACCACCGGTGCTGGTCAAGCTCGCCAAGGCTGGTAAGGCCATGTTTAAGGATAAAGGCAATCCGGCTTTCGACGAGATACGTGCGTTGTTTCCTATCCCATCCTTAACCATGCATTTCGTGGTTTCAGAAGAAAGTGGCATAGCATCATTTGCCGACATGAAAGGCAAAACTATTCTTCTCGGTAAAGGCTCGTTTGGTGCCAAAGAAGGTGCTAAATACATTAACGAATTAGGTTTGGAAGGGCAGGTTAATTTTGCTGAAGTTGAACTTTCAAATGCGGTCCCGGCGTTAAAAAATGGTCAGATCGACGGCTTCGTGACGGCGGGATCCTATCCAGCTCCCAACGTGGTTGAAGCGGCTGCGTCTATGTCTGTTAAAATTCTTTCACTTGGTGATGCCGAACGCACTCAGTCAAAATCAGTTGGCAAACGTAAGCAATTAATGATTCCCGCAGGCACTTACGCAGGTCAGACTGCAGATGTTTCAACTACCACGCTTGAAGTTGTTGCTTACGCTACTACAAAAATGAGTGATGAAAGCGCCTATCAATTGACCAAAACCTATTGGGAAGCCAAGTCGAAGATGGGCGCCACTAATCCCTGGTGGAACGGTGTCGATAAATCCTATCTTAAGGCTATTATCGGTCCTATCCACCCGGGTGCGGAAAAGTATTATCGGGAAGTAGGGTTTCTCTAAAATAGGTTATCTTAAGTTTTAGACTAATCAAGTTTTACGCACCAGGTCTGGGTTAGGTATCCCAGACCTGGTTCGTTGATCGCTCTACCGGTTGAATATATCGTATGACAACACAGGCGACGTCAGCTTCGCCGAGTTGGGAAACTGTTTTTCGCAGCGTAGCATTAGTGTTCGCATTAGCTTCAGTTACTTATCACCTGTGGTTAATTTTCCAGGGGTTAATCCCCAATCTCATTAGTCGCCCGCTGCATTTTGCGCTTGCACTTCCGTGGTTGTTTTTCTTCGATCGGTCTGGTTCAGCTAGTGCTCGGGTGTCTGGTTGGGTACTGGGTGCGCTAGGTATTTGTGCCTGTCTTTGGGTCGCCATCAATCAGGAAATGCTTGGCGATCAATACGGTATTCTCAATGGTAATCTGCAGATTATTGCAGGTATTACGCTACTGATTGTGGTTTTAGAGGGGGCTCGTCGCGCTATTGGTTGGCCATTGCCAATTGTCGCCCTACTAGCCCTTGTTTACGGATTGTTTGGACAGTATCTGCCCGGTCAGTTCGGGCATTCCGGTATGCCGTTGACGAGCTTTGTCGGTACTCTGACGATAGCTGAAGGTGGTATCTGGGGCACTTTGACCGACGTGTCTGTCAAAGTGGTGGCGATCTTCGTCATTTTTGGTGCTGTGCTTAATGCCGGAGAAGCGGGACGCGGTTTCATGAATCTTGCGGCTGCCGCAGCAGGGCGACTAAAGGGCGGGGCAGGTAAAGTCTCGGTGATTTCCTCAGCTCTGTTTGGTTCAATTTCAGGATCGGCTTCGGCCAATGTTGCCTCCACGGGCGCCATAACTCTACCTGCGATGGATAAACTGGGATATCCCAAATCCCTGGCTGCTGCAATTGAAGCAGTAGCCTCATCTGGCGGTCAGATCATGCCCCCGCTGATGGGAGCAGGTGCATTTGTTATGGTAACGCTAACCGGCATTCCATACACCAGTATTATTGCTGCAGCCTTATTACCGGCGATACTATATTTCTTTGCGGTCTGGGTCGGCATTAACGCTTTCGCCAGACAATATGAGCTGCGCGGGCTCGCCTTGGAAGATCGGCCTGGCGTTCGTGAAGTTATTATTACCGCAGCCTTTTTCTTGTTACCGTTCTCCGTATTGATGATGGGCATGTTTGCGCTAGGCAAGTCTCCACAATATGCGGCCTCCATGGCGATATTGGCTGGTACTCTACTGTTGTTTATCAGCCGTGATTTCAAGTTTTCTTTTCGTCAAACATTTCAACGTCTCGAAACCGCCTGTCTGACCTCGGCACGTCAGATTTCCATGATAGCCGCGATCATTGTCTGCGCATCGATTATTATCGGCGTGCTTGGTATCACTGGTCTGGGAATCAAGATTACCTCATTGATACTAACTGGCTCAGGCGGGCTGCTATGGCCGTCGTTATTACTCACAGCATTGGCCTGCATGGTGCTTGGTATGGAGGTGCCAACTACGGCAGCTTATGTTATCTGTATCGCCGTGGCTGGTCCGGCCCTGACTCAACTGGGACTGCAACCTCTTGAAGCGCATCTATTTGTATTCTGGTATGCATTACTCTCCACCATAACGCCACCGGTCTGTGGTGCTGTGTTTATTGCTGCAGGAATGACCGGAGAAAACTGGCTTAAGGTGGCGTTGAAATCTATGGCTCTGGGTATTGGCCTGTATGTTATTCCACTTGGCATGATCGCCAACCCACTACTAATTCAACTGGAAACCAATGTATTAGGTGCTCTCGGTACGTTTGTTCAGATGTGCCTGGGGCTATTGTGTATATCTTATGCCATTATCTCGATTAGGCATCCGGCGGCCAAACTTTTCTTACTGATAACCGGATTGGTGATTATTTTTTTCCGCTTGTTAATTACTGCTGTATGAAAATATTTACTTTCCCCCATAATTGTATAAGTCTCCTAATTCGCAATTAATTGCGAATAGTATTAAATAATCACTATATTCTGGCATAAAAGACGATTTAATAATTATAACTAGGTTTGAGTAATCTTATGTAGTACTCGTCTTATATTACGGATATAACTATTAAATCAACTCTATTCGCCATATAATGCGAGTTATTATAAGTAACTAGGAAAGTTGGGTGAATAGTGAAATTTGAGAATCTCTATACAGACGAGGCGGCGTTGGAAGAGCTGGGCAACCGTTTGTCCCAGTTTCGTATAGTTCTGAACATTACTCAGGCTGATCTGGCCCGAGAAGCAGGCATTGGCAAACGGACACTGGAACGACTTGAGGCAGGCGAGAGTACTCAGACCCAGACCCTGCTACGGGTTCTGCGAGTATTGAATCTGTTTGGAAATTTGGAGGTTCTGGTGCCGGAACCTTCGGTGACACCTAGGCAACTCATAAAGGAGAAGAGGGCGTTGCCTAAGCGGGCTTCAAAAAAGACCGCACCCTCTAAAGATGGCACGCCGTGGAAGTGGGGTGATGAGCGGTGACGGAAACCGCGACCATTATGCTCTGGGGGTCGGAGATCGGCTATCTGACGCTGCGGCAAGGCCAACAAACGGCGGACTTCGAATACGATCCAAATTTCCTTAATAGTGGCATTGAACTATCGCCCTTGCACATGCCACTAACCTCCCGCGTCTATCGTTTTCCCGAACTTCCTCACAAAACGTTTCATGGGCTGCCTGGGATGCTGGCTTGAAAGTTTAAATAAAATTGGGGACCCGTGTTTTGTCGGATTCCCCTAATTTTTGTAGCTCATCACGTATTGCTGCTCGTGAACAAGAAGCAGGAATATACGGTTACTGCCCAAAGAAGGCATTTATACTACGATCGACTCCCTCCTTTCGGAGTTTTAATTCAGCGAGTTCAATTACCACAAGATATACGCTAATGCTCCAATCGACTGTTTGTAAAATATCTAACTCGCCCCCTTCAACATCTAAAAAAAGGACATCGAGATGTTCTATGTGCGCCTCATTTAAAATCTTTCCTATCGGGCGTGATTCAACAACAATTTCCTCAGCTCTGGAAAGAAATTTATTTCTGAGATGATCAGCTAATGTTCTAGAAATACCCGCTACCGGCCCCTTGATGCTTCGATATTGCACAGTTATAGTTTTTTCAGTTTGGGTGATTTGCTACCAACTTTCGAAATTCAGCAGGTGCAGGTTCAATTAGAACTCTGGAAAACCCTGGATGATCTTCAAAAAAACTTACTATTTGAAAAATTAATACCATCTACGGCGCCTAGTTCAACGAAACATCCATCCTGTTGAGACTTATTTATCAAGTTTTGAAAGATAAAAGCATATTCACCTTGCTGCGAGTTAAATACCAATCTGCTCATATGTTTTTTGAAGTTCAAAAAAGGTCGTACCATAATTATTTAGGCACGAAAAAGTACTAATTTCCGAGCAATTTTACACATTAGGTGCGGAAAGACTTAGGGTTGCAACGATAATAAAGTATAGACATTAATTGCCGCTTCTGAGTATACAAGAGGCAAAGAGCAAACGAATCTTTCGATCAAACCGTTGAGCCGCACTCAATTAACCAGCTATGCTCGTAGTTTGCCCTTGTCGGTCATCAATAGTCACAATTATAGATATCTAATAGCCGCCTGGTTTCTGTACATACTTCTGTCCAAAAAACTTTTACGCTTTATAATTCATAAACTATCTATAGGTATATCTGGATGCTCCGAATAATAACATTTACCATAGTTCTTGCAGTGACAACAATCCTGGTAGGCTGCTCAGAGTATTTTTTGAAACCCTACGGTCAAGTCGCATCAGATGCCAAGGGAGTAAGCGTAGGAATCGTTATTCTACCGGACGGTGCGCCTACCATAGCACTTGGCTTTAACCCGAATCCTTCTGGTAACGGTGGATCACCTTCTGTAGACGGACATGAAGGTATAGATATATACGCTCCAACAGGAACACCGGTGCTTGCCCCGGCTTCTGGTGTCGTCTTAGATTCATCTTATGGACCTTTCTACGGAAACAAGGTATCCATCGAACACACGATGGACGAGGATGGCGAGTCGATAAAAAGCAGGCTCCTGCATCTCGACACAAGGCTTGTGAAAATGGGAGATATGGTTATCCGCGGTCAGCAGGTCGGGACTCTCGGCAGCAGCGGTTTTAACGCGAGCTATCCCCATTTGCATTTCGAAATTAGGGTGAAGGACGATTCCGGGCGGCGTATCACCACTCCGATGAACCCGCACAAATACTGGTTTGGTGGAGTCGCTAAAGTAACATGCTTTGATAGGGAGAAGGTTTACCCGGAAATGCCGTTCAGGATAACATATCCGGTTCCCTGTAAATAATCAGGTAGCACTATAGGGTGAGGCCCGGGGTAGTGAGGCCGTTAAACCGACAAATTCTCCACTTGGAAAAATTAATTCCCGTGCAAATGCTCAGAAAAGCGGTCATCGTCCGGGCATGGTCACTTATAGTCGTTTAGTCTCCTGAATGTCCGTTCAGAGTGTTCTGTCATTGTCAGATTTTGTCGAACCTTGTTTTTTGAGTTATCGAATCGAGTTTAGACATATACATCAAATCACTTCTACAGATCAGGGTTTCGTTTTGAGTTTGCCAGCAAGTTTCTGGGCTTCGGTAATCTGGTTATTGGTCATTATTCTTTGGATAACAGTCTGATATTCTGCAGCCTTCTTGCTACCTTGTTGCTTGGCCAGTGTTAACCACGCATATGCTCGCACATAATCTACCGGGACACCTTTGCCAGTCAAATGTCGCAAGCCTAATCTGTATTGAACATAGGGGTCGGTTCGTTCAATCCTTTCGACAGGCTGTGAATCTGCGCTACCCCAAGCTGGTGGTTTCGCCACAGTTGGCTGCGCCCGAAGGTTATCAGTTGATCGATCATGCTGCTGGTCGGTTCGTGCTTTTCGTGCGATTTTAACAGACTCTAAATTCTCACCGCCAGGCGTTTCTGGGTTTTTTGCCGCAGCACTGGGGTTCAGCAGGTTAATCTGCTCGATCTGTTGCAGACGTTCCAATGCATCCCCGGCAGGAACGAAACTTTGCTCCGCCGCTTTATGATACCAACTAACTGCCACCCGAGTGCTTTGAAGGGCCCCGGTGCCGATTTCATACATCCTGCCCAACTTGTATTGTGCCTCGGCATCACCCTGCTCTGCAGCTTTCCGATACCAACGCTGTGCCTCATCGATATGTATTTTTTTTTGGAGGCCAACGCCATTGGTGTACATCAAGCCCAAATTGAACTGGGCGTTGATATGACCCTGATCAGCGGCCTTGCGATACCAATAGATTGCATTGGAATCATCTTGCTGGACACCTGCACCAGTTTGATACATTAAACCCAGGTTACTTTGGGCGTAGGCATTACCCCGTTCAGCTATTGGCTTCCAAATGTCCAATGCCATGCATTCGTCCCCGCGTTGGTACGCAGTCAGCCCCGCCTCAAACGTCTCCGCCATCACACTCCCCGTGACGAACGCCAAAAGAAGTACTACCAATTTCAACATATTGCCTCCCCAAGAATTATCCTGCTACTTTACCATCACTTTTGGGATTGGGAATGCTGTGAGTAGGAATCTAAGACTGCTCCAGAAGCCGGGGCAAGCCCCGATGTTCCTTGGGGCGTGTATAACTATGCCTTCATGTCCGTCTACCGAGGCAGATCCACCGGCAACAGAAAGATTCGGGTTAAAGACAAGTGCTATGGTAGACGCACCCTCCGGTAAAATAGCGGTTCCTACGCTTACTCCCATCTTGCGACTTGGCCGTAAGGCTTCAGAAAATACACTGGGCAGCCTGCCAGGCGTATTGTCGCTGCACGAGCTATGGTGAATGTTATCATTCGGATATACCTATAAATAGTGTTTAAAGGTAACTACTCGCCCCCCAATGCAGAGGCCTGTCCAGCAAACGCCAACTGAATAGCCAGCAACGGGTTGTAGCCCTTGTTCTGCATGGTCTGAACATAACTCGATATTCGGCAATAGGCTTGCGCATAAAGTTCCGATCTAAAACAGCCTGAGACCTTCTGCTTGACCTTGGCCATACGCAAGTCTCGCTCAGCACGGTTATTGGTAAACGGCACATTCGAATCCTGTGCAAACAGAAGCACCGCCGTTTCATACTTTCTCAACCGCTCCAGTAGATTGTGCGCATCGGATTTCGCGATCCGCCCGCGCTTACCACTTGGTTTATCGGGGATTGGCGGTAACTCGGCTTCGCCTTGAGTCAGAATGCAGCGATAGCGTTTCTGCACGTTGGCGACTCCCTTTTCACTCAGACACTTATCCGTGCTCCTACTGACCTCATGACACGTCTTCTGCAACAATCTTTTCATGTGTTTCGCCCATCGGTAGTCATGGGCATCCACAATGAAGGACAACTCCTGCAACAGGTGTGAACCACACAAGCCATGACCACAATGATCAAAGGACAGATAAGAAGCCCAACAATCGTGCACAATGGTCCCGCCGTAACGCGGGATAATATCTATTTCTTTGATCGCCTCCGTACCGCGTTTTCGATGCAATCTCTTCACTGTGATCTCGCCCGAGGAATAGACATGAATCCAATGATTCTGCCGATCAACCCGTAACGATGTCTCATCAACGTGTAGACACGGTTGATCCAGCAGGTCTTCTATGGCCTGTTGTTCCCAGTGTTCCAGCGCTTGATGCAATCGCAAAATGAATTTAAGCAAGCTGGCTTCTGGGTGCGTCTTTCGTAATGTTGGCAGGCGACCTCGCACAAGTCCTGTCCACAGGCCTCACAGGTAGGTACTGTTACCACGCTGACTTGCTCAACGGTTCTGGCATTGGCAGCCAACAGGGTGTTTTCGTCTGACCTTTTCCTTGAGACCCTGGCTTGCTGACCGCGGTATCGTCTTTGCCTGTTTGGGAAAGAGGGATGCTGGAGTTTTTACTTTGTTTCCGAGTCATCTTCTCGAGGAAGATAGAAAGGATCAGTTCTACGATCATGAACATACTGTTCATTAAAACCTGGCTTTCTAAGGTGATTTTACCTGCGTCACGTAACGCATTAAAGTCAACCTTTAAGCGGGCTACTTCATCGCGGACAGAGGATTTATCGAGTGAGGACAAAAGGATGCGCATCGTGTGACTGAAG
>JBLHGU010000220.1:0-8589 GCA_047615875.1 Parasphingorhabdus sp. | reverse complement strand
ACCTTGTGGTCTTGGTGGATGGTTTCAGGAAATGGAGTTGGTTGTCTAGGGCGGTTATGAAGCGGTTGCATCAGGAGTTTGAAAAGTTGGGTGTTGAACTCAATTTGGAAAAGACGAGAGTGGTTGATCTGTCGAAGGGTGGTGTGTTCAGTTTTCTTGGTTTTCACTTCCGGCGCAATATTACGCGCAATGGAAAGGTTGGTGTTTTGTATATGCCAACCATGAAAGCCAGAAAGGCATTAACGCAAAAACTGAAACACATCTTTAGGCGTTTTCGATCGCAACCCATCACACGTGTCATTGGAATCATCAATCCGATTCTGAGAGGCTGGGTGAGTTACTTTCGTGTGGGCATGTCGAGCCGATGCTTTGGTTACATCAAAGATTGGGTAGAAAAGAAGGTTCGGCGTCATATGATGAAGGCCAGGAACACCAGGGGGTTCGGTTGGGACAGATGGAGTAGGCGTTGGTTGTACACAGGTCTGGGGTTGTTTTCCCAATATTATGTGCGCTATCCAGCGATTGAAAGTGCTGCCAACCGATGAGTCACATAAGTTTTTACATGAAGTCATTAGGACAGCGTAGTGCGGGAAAACCGCATGCTGCGTTGGACGTGGCGGGGGCTGGAAACGGGACTACGGAACACCCTAAACGGGCATGACGAGGGAAACCTCGGATACAGCCAAGGGAATTCCTTCGGGTTACCGCGCCAGTCCTCGACCCTACCTGTGTGAGCCCAGCGGGGCGGTTCCGCTGGGCGACACGACCCGATTGATTTGTAAAGTGACCAAATCAAAGTTGCCCTCAACAGTCATTCGTCTAATTTCATCCAGGTGAAACGGTCGATAAAACTACCAAGTGAGGTGGATTCCACTTAGCTGATTTCAACTTCCATCCAGGTTTCAAAGCAATGGTTGGCGGCAAGACTCTGCACACCTATTGTTGCACGGCACCCAATTCCAATCTCGGATCCGAATATTTCAACAATTCGATCTGCCATAGCGGTCGACACAATATGGACATCGGTGAATTCTGGTACGCACGCAACAAAGTTTAGAGATTTGATTACGGCAACTACTCTGTCTAAGTCGCCGAGTGCCTGTTGCATCCCGGCAATCGCGTTCATAGCAGTAATCTCGGCTGCCTCCATGCCTTGATTTAGTGATACTGCGTTCCCAAGTCGTCCTGGGTAAACCGGTTGTCCATCCTGAACCGGTACATGCCCTGACAAGTGCAGAATTGAGCCGGTTATGTGGAAAGGTTTCATCGTGCCGTAATTAGCACCGTAATAGCTATTTCCGCCCGTGGGAGGCAACTCGTACCCCAGCTTTCTCAATCGTTTTTCAACTGTGCCGCCCATCTCAAGTCTCCGGTGATGATCCTTTGCGCCTACCAGTTATTATCTGGCGAAAGGAAAGTGAATTTATATGCGATTGTTGTAGGGTTCAACATTCAGTGACTGTCTCAAACGAGTTGTGAATTCAACCGGTCAACGCAACACACGCATTAAACCGTTCAGCTGGTGTCTCATAGTCTAACGTTTTTCTAGGTCTTTCGTTAAGTCGTCTTGCTACATTATTTAGCTGAGTCTGCGAGTGAGGTTTTAAGTCAGTTCCCTTGGGAAAGTATTGCCTTAGCAATCGATTCGTATTTTCATTAGAGCCGCGTTGCCCAGTAAGCGAAGGCCTGCCTTCCTCCTGAGGACGCAAAACAGTACGGATTGCGGAGGACGCTTAGCGCGGTAATATTTGGGCGCACCTAGGGTCCTATGACCGATTCCCGAATATTGTCTTGTAGTAAGTGAACCCTTCGTTGTCATATTTTCCAATGACGATTTTAGGTAGGCCAGGAACGCTCAAAATTCTAATAGAACTCAAAGTTACCCGGAGCAGGAATTTGGTATGTTTTGCTGACTATTGTTATCTAAATTCATTAAACACCTGTTTTCTGCGCCATAGTGGTTGAAGTAAAAATTTCACGCTCGCTATTAACGCCTTTGAGTTCTTTTTTACCAATTGAAGTTAGTTTGTCACCGCCATGGTTTTGTTGAAATTATTTTTTTAATTAGTAATGGATAGGTATCCTTACAGAGAGACTCCAATCTTGACGCCTCGTTTACGACCGAACCAACTACAGTAACGTCTAATCGTGAACGCCCTCCTATTTTACCGAATAAAACATTACCAATATGCAGCGCGATACCCGCACAGACACTCTGAGTGTTACCTAATTTGACGCGTGGCCCACTAGTGCCTGAATTGGGCACGCTGGGTTCTAACGAGCGGGGCGGGTGACCGGCTCCTCTGCTCGATCTTATAATAACTGGAAGCATATACAGCGAATATTTAGATTAGATGCAATTAGAATTTGCCGTTGCCTCCAGTGCTGTCAAACTAGGGTAGTATAATTAACTTTGGTTGCAGATCGAACGAGTCAAGTTGTTGGATAATTTCTTTTTCATACGCTCCATTCATTATAATTACTAAAGTAGGTGCGTATTGTTGTAGGGATTCCGGGCTATACACCCGATGTCCAGAGCCTGGAAGATAACTATTATGCTTATGAGTATTGATATCCACCACTCGACACTGCTGTCCATCTATATCCAGTACAGTAAGTAACGCAACGGCCTTTGATCCCCCACCCCATAGTGCCAATCGACCCCCATGGCTATGGTTTTCCAGAATGGCTTCCATCATCACTTGCTTGTGTTGACTAACTCGGGCTGGAAACCCTGCAAATTTTACCGAAAACTTAGAATTGATACTTGTTGTTGTAGCAATCGACTTATCAGGTTTCGCAACTATCGTCAGGTATTGATCAGAAAATGTTCTGGAGACCTCCTGCACCGCAAAACCAGCTCTTTCAAACGCACAGGACAAAGCGACATCGGTAAAGTAGTTGCAATGCTCATGGTAAATATCCCAGAACGCACCGTGTTGATAAATTCGCTGGGCATCTGGCACCTGAAAAAATACCACTGGATTCTGGACACCTATGGCATGGCGCAGGTCCTGCAGAAAGGCAACTGGTTGTGAAATGTGTTCCAGTGTCATTACACAAGCAATGAAATCAATATTGTCCAACTGTTGATCGCGATCAAAAAGAGTTTGTTTTACAGAGACATTTTCAGGTAACGTAATTCGCAATGGGTCGAAACCAGGGTCAAAACCTATGCCATGGTTAGCGCCGATATTACACAACAGGCTAAGAAACTCACCCTTGCCACAACCTACTTCAACAATCCTTCTCTGCTTAAGGTCGAAACGGTCTACTAGAATCCGGGCCAGACTTTCCTGATGGTGGCTGAAAGTTGGCGAATAGCTCTGTGTTTCCTCATAGTCTTCAGAGTATTTCATTTGTACCGGATTAAACGTTGAGTTGAATGCAAATCCGCAGTACTCGCAACAGACTAATTGTATATCTCCGGTTGGAAAATTAGCTGCCCTATGGTGTTCCCGCACCAATACCACACTATGCACCGGCACACTGACTTGAGCATAAATTTCGACAAGACCGGGGTGAGTGCAAATAGGGCAAATTTTATTGCCAGAATTCATTCCTGAAAATCTGTTATCCACAGGGAGGGCAGTGGCACAATAACCCGCCCGCCACCTATCTGGTAGTTTCGCAGTTGAGAAAGAATTTCCTCGGCAAGGTTCCACGGCAATAACAGGAGGTAGTCTGGCTTATCAGTCAGAAGAAATTCTGGCGAAAGGATCTCTAGGGCGTTTCCTGGCATTCTCTTTCCCTGCTTAAACTCGTTGCGATCAACCACGTAATCCAGATAATTCTTGCCAATTTCGCAATAGTGCATGAGGGTGGTGCCTTTAGCTGCGGCACCATAAGCAGCAATTCTAAATCCGTCGGACTTAATGCCCTTAAGCAGGCTCACCAATTCATCTCTTACCAAATCCACCCGTGTGACGAATTGCGCATAGTAATCCCAGTTCATACCACCCTGACGCTGTTCGTGGGTTTTCATTTCTGCCACAATTGGCTGCGCGTCGCCATAACGACGGGCATAGATGCGAAGGGATCCGCCATGGGTCGTCAACTGTTTCACATCTATTATTTTGATATTATGTTGCCGCATTAGCGTATCAAGAGAGTTAATCCCAAAGTAACAAAGGTGCTGATGGTAGATGGTATCAAATGCGTTTTTAGCTATCAGATCTTCTACATAAGGGACCTCAATTACCAGAGTGCCCTGTGGTTTTAACAAAATGACCAGACCAGCCATAAAATCATGTAAGTCCATCACATGGGCAAGTACATTATTGGCGATTATAAGATCTGCAAGACGTCCTTCAGACGCTAATTGAACAGCAAGGTCACGGTTGAAAAAAGCTTCAAGGGTTGGCACTCCTGCAGCCTCCGCCTGTAAAGACGGAACTCTGGAGGGTTCGATGCCCAGCACCGGAATGCCACGGGAAACGAAATTTTGCAGCATGTACCCATCATTACTGGCAGGTTCGATCACCAACGAATTCTGGTCCAGACCGAGCTGATTAATCAGCTCGATAGCATTTTTTCGACAGTGATCCAACCAGGAATCCGAGGTCGAAGATAAATAAGGATATTGACTACTAAATAGTATCTCCGGAGAAACGGTTTCGGCTATTTGCAACAGACCACATGCCTCACACCAAGCCAGATTAAGGGGAACCATTTGGTCATCAGCACCATTAGCATGCTGATCCGTTAACACATCTGCCAGAGGAGAGCAGCCTAGATCAAGCACAGGCCTGAGCTTTGACGCAGAGCATACTCGACAGAGGTTCGCTAGCTCATAGGTAATAACACTGCCCCTGTCTTACTCATGTGATCGTGTCTTCCAGTAAAGGTCCGCAGTCAATTCACCATTCCTGATGAGTGCCTGAATATGCGTTAAACGATTAAATGTCTCGCCCTCAATGTCGCCGGTCGTAGTAGGTCGTAAATCTAGTGCCTCAGCCAGTTCACGAACACCATCCTCAATAGTCCAGGTCATGGGACGTGCTGTAATAAGCTCGGCGAATTTATCGCAGTTTACTCGATAATTTCTAAAATCAGCACCAGCATTTGTAGCAAATTCCAGTTTACTTTGGGGCAGCACAAGATTAACTGTACTAGCTAATTCATGGATCTGAAAATTCTGTTCGGTACTACCTATATTGAAGGCCTGACCGGCGACCATTTTCGACGGTGCCTCGAGAATGGATAGATAAGCCTGGGCCAGGTCCTTAACATGCAGCATCGGGCGCCAGGCATTACCATCACTTTTCAGATGAACTTTGCCACTGGCGTGTGCCCATGCAGTCAGGTTGTTAAGTACCAGATCAAATCGAATTCTGGGTGATACACCATACACAGTGCCTGCACGTAAAAAGGTCGGATGAAAGCGTTCGTTAGCCAGTAATGCAATGTCAACTTCTGCCTGATACTTTGAGCGGGCGTAAGGTGTAATCGGGTTAGTTCTGGATTGTTCGTCCAGCAAATCATCCGACCCGTTACCATAGACACTACATGATGAGGCAAATAAAAATCTTTCGACGCCACTATCAATTGCCAGATTGGCCAGGTGAAGCGATGCCTTGTAATTAACTTCCTCTGTCAGTTGAGGCCGGAAACTGCCTAAAGGATCGTTGGATAGACCGGCCAGATGAATGATAGCATCTATGTTCGCGAGGTCTTTTGCCTGCAAACAACGTACATCTGTGGCCAGGTTTTCAACTTCAGAGAGTTCACCCAAGAAGGAGCATTTCCTGTATAGGCCAATATCACAACCTGTCACACGATGGCCTGCCGACAGGAGCAAAGGTACCAGTACTGAGCCGATATATCCATCGTGCCCAGTGACCAATAAACTCAGGCTCATAGGACCAACCCCGCGCGTTGAAAATTACGAAACTGCTCACTAAACACCAGTTTGAAGTTAATCAAATTCTGCATGGGCTTGTTTTCATGGGACCGCAATAAAGTAGGATGTTTATATAGACTGTCTGTTCGCATTAAAGGCCTAATTGACAAAATTCACTGCTGCTAGTTGGTGGTCATCCAGCGTCTTACTAAGTAGTTAGTGACTTTTAGCAAAAAATCCAAACTGGCTTCGATATCCATACTGCTGCATGGTAATAAGAAGCAACTCAATCGCACCTGAGTCCGTCGCCACAGTTGGCAAATGATAACTCTGGCCTGCATCGTCACGCTGCATATCGCTAAATATTATTCTTGTGGCTATAAAAAATGAAATTCCGACTTTAATGTCGTTCGCGCAACTTTTCTAATGGAAATTTAAGGCCCAAACCAGACCAGAACTGGGCAACGTCATCCAGAGTTTGTTCACCCACAAGCTCTTCATCACTTTCAAACTCGGGGCGTGGTGCAACCTTAAATGTCTCTGGTTCCAGCTCCACATCGAACTCCTTATACCAGTGACGAATGGTATCCGTCATGGATTCCTCACCGTAAGGAATAATCTGGCAGGTTGGCATACGCGGTATACCGGAAATGGCTAGCTGGTAATGAAAACGCTTCCAGTAGCCCGCGAAGGCCTCTACGTAGTTCATATTCAGCACCCGTTGTTCATTTTCTCCCCAGTGTACCCAGTCATCCAACGCCCAGCGTTCTATCGCACTGCGAAGATGAAACTTGCGATTCTCCGGAAGTCCACCGGCTTTATCCAATACAGACTGGGTCACGCTCAGTGGGTGGCGTAGTGTCACTAGATAGTGGGATTTTTCACCAAATAATTCTCGGATTAAATCAAAGTAATAGACGCTTTTAGTAAATTTTTTCGGCACAACCACTCCACCCTGATAGGCGAGTCTCCCGTGTTCCTTGAAAAATACATCAACCATGGTGAGATATTCAGCGAGTTGCAGCAACCCGGATGTGTGCACATTGCCTGCCCCACGAAAGCTCAGGTGTCCGAGATGTGGAAAGCCATCATGGGCCAATGCGTTCTGAACTTTCTTATAATCTATGTTTCCAGCCCGAAACAACTGCTTGGTCACGTAAGTACCGCCTGTTCGCGGAATACCAATGACAAAGAAAAAACGATAACGAGTGATGTCTCGCAACTGATCCGGCCTGCCGGTTAGCATTTCTTTAAAGAATCGATAGGAGCGTAAGATCCATTGTTGCCCGCGTGGATCGGCCAGCACTTCGTTAGCCTTTTGCTGAATATCCTGGTATCGATCCTGGTCTCGATGCATGCCTTCTTCTTCCTGCCTATACCAGCTACCGACATAGTGATCGTTGCCGGTAATTATGGCGTGCAAGAATTCAATGAAAGATGGCGAGGTAGGTATTTCGCGATCAGTAAGTGTAAGTTTCAGGCCCATTGGCTATCTTGAAGTGATATGAAAACTAAGGAATATGCTAGTTGCGCGTGTCAACCATAGACATATTGCGGTTGGCGAGTTACAGGTTTGCGTGAGATTGCGTTCATCCGGAACTTAAGCGAGCTAAATTCTAGTCAGCTAAAACTGCCTGGAAAATCGGGCATAGAAAACCTGATCTTCCAGGGTTTTATCCGTATACGTTCCAGTTGGAAAACCCACTTGTAATGAAATACGAGAGTCCATCTTTGGCAGTTTCATATTCA
This sequence comes from Parasphingorhabdus sp., assembly GCA_047615875.1. Lineage (GTDB taxonomy): Bacteria > Pseudomonadota > Gammaproteobacteria > Arenicellales > CAJQKF01 > JBLHGU01. The sequence goes on along the minus strand of JBLHGU010000220.1, from coordinate 998 downwards.
TGCCCAAACCCACTGATTTCAATGTGTCATCCTGGATAGTATTAGCCAGCTTTCCGTTAACATGGCCTAAATCATAGAATACGCTTGCAGTTAGCGTGCGACCACCAGCTGAAAATTTTCGATTGTACTGAACCGATAACTGATAACCATCTTCTGCGAACTCTGCACCCGGCTCAAATCCCCGCACGCTGCCTTCACCACCAATTGCGAACAGATCGGAAGATAACAAAACATCATCGGTGCTCTGAGCCTGTAGGGTAAGACTTATAGAATCTTTGCTAGCTGGATGAAAGCTGGTAAAAAATGTCGGCCTAAATATTAGCGCCTCTGGGTCACCTTGCGCGCGGGTGGCATCGGATTCTCCAATCTCATCGGCGCCAAGCCAGTTAACTCCCTGCAACAGTCGAGCGCTAGCATAAACCACCCAACGACTACCATATCGCCAGACGCCATCGGCTTCCACAAATACCTGACTGATACTATCACTGCTTTCATTCACACCGGCAAGAGTGGATTCGTGTTTGCGGCTTTCCAATCCAACCCGGATCTTGGACTGGTGAGCCAGGGTGTTTACTAAAGTACGAGATAACGCTAAACCTAACTGCTGACTCTCACCGGTCGAGTTTAGCGCGACTAGTCGATCGCCAATTTCATTCTCACTCCATAATAACTGGGATTCAAGATGCCAGTTAGACCAGGCCAGCGGCATTTTCATATCGACAGAGATACGTGTCAGGTCTTCGTTTTTTCCACCGACTGATTTGCGCAGATGTAGCCCAAACTTTTCTCCTCGACCCAGAGCATTGTGTCCGGCAAGATGCAGATTGGCATTCACGGCACCTGTAAAATCACTACCGGAGTTATCTAGAGAAAATGCGTGCTTAGCATCATCGTCCGGTTCTATTTTTAGATGCACATCTGTTGTTCCAGTTTCTTTGCCGGGCTTCAGTAAAATACGGCTTTTAACGCCTGCCATGTCATTTATAGATCGGAAGAGC
>JBLHGU010000219.1:0-8601 GCA_047615875.1 Parasphingorhabdus sp. | reverse complement strand
TATTTTTGGCCTGTGTTATTTGTCATTTTGTCAATCAAGAGCGGAGCGATTAAATAGCCGAATCCGTAAACAATTACTTAAATCTGATCGTCAGGTATCTAACCTTCTGGCCTGGTCGGGAACTGCTGAGAAATGAACAAAACTATATCGAGACAAATGATTAAAACAATAATTACAAACCATATACCGATCTCAGTTCGATCAGGCCAGACTGGCAAACTATCCGTAGCTATTTTACTAGCAAGCGTATGGCTACCAGCGGCTAATGCCCAGGAACAGTTTGATTGCCTGCTTGAGCCTTCGATGGTCGTGAATATCTCCAGCCCCCAACCAGGTATTATCGATCAGATAAACGTTGACCGGGGTGATCAGGTAAAACCTGGAATGAAATTAGCTCGATTACAATCCAAGGTAGAGCAGGCCTCAGTAGAGTTGGCTCTAGCCAGAGTTAAACTCGCAGAAAAACGTAATCAACGTAGTGAAGAACTTCTAAAGGAAAAGTTTATCTCTGTGAATGAAAAAGATGAAATGGTTCTGCAGGAGATGGTGGCGAAGGTTGAATATCGTCAGGCCAAAGAGATTCTCAATCGTTTAACCATTAGAAGCCCGGTACGAGGCGTTGTGGTTAGTCGTTTCATGGCTCCAGGTGAATATGTAGATGGCACGAAAATATTACAGATTGCACAAATCGATCCAATAAATGTGGAAGTGATTGTGCCTACCGCAATCGCCAGAAAACTCCAAAAAGGAGGAATTAGTGTTATCTACCCAGAGGACTTTTCTGGTAAGTATATTCACGCAAAAATCAGTGTTCTGGATAGCGTGGTAGATGCCTCGAGCAGTACTATGGGTGTGCGCTTAACACTACCAAACCCGGGTAACAATATTCGTGCAAGTTTGCGTTGTAAGATTCTATTTAAATAGAGCTGTAATAAACTTCACCTCGCCCAGCTTGCTAGACGAGGTTTGTAAGATTGGTGTGGCAGATGGTTAGTTTAAACCCAGAATCTTCTTTCTTTCATTGGCCCAGGTTCTTAATACTTGATCGATGGCAAGACCGATAAAGGCAACACATAAACCGAGGGTGAGGCCGTTACCGATACCGTTTCTGTCGGACAAGGACTTGAGAATATATTGCCCAAGGTCGTCAGTACCGATCATCGCACCGATTATTACCATAAATAGTGCAAAAACTACGGTTTGATTAACGCCCAGCATTAGATGCGGCAGGGCCATCGGCAACTCAATCATGACCCATCGTTGCATGCGATTCACGCCAGACATTGAGCCGGCGTCGTGAAGTGTATCTGGAACACTAATCAGCCCTTCAACCGTGTAACGGGTTGCCGGAATCGTTGCATACACGATGACCGCAATAAGCACCGACGTGTCTGTAACACCAAACAGCATGATTACTGGGATGAGATAAATGAAAGAGGGGAATGTCTGAAAAGTATCGCAAACCGTTAGAATAATCCGCGCTGAATATTTATTCTGCGCGCAAAGTGTTCCGACTACTATGCCAATAGTCGCTGATATGACGACACTCACACTCATCAGATAAGCGGTGATCAACGCTCTATCCCACCACTCTGTTAACGCAATAAACAGCAGAAAGCCGCCAACGATGAGTGCTGAACGTAATCCTGCGATGATATACGCCAGACCCATGGTAAGAAAGAAGGTTGCCACAACCGGCATACCAAGATAGGCACTTTTAATCGGTACTAACACCTCTACAATTAGCCACGCATTAAAATCCTTAATTGTGTAAAAAAATGTATCCCAAACCCAGTCAACCCCGGCCTGCCAGAATAGCTCTGTCGTGATGCCCTTATTATGGGGAATGATATAAAGGTAATTGAATCCTTCCTTGAAGATGAATGCACCCACTATGGCCAATAACACACCGATTACAAAAGCCCCTAGAAACCAGATGCTATGTTTGTGTCTTTCCCGAAACGAAAGGTCTGCAAAGTAGTCGATTTGCTTGTTTGCCCATGCCAGTGACATGCGGTCAAGAACCACTGCAATCAATACGATGCAAATGCCCAGTTCAAGTGCCTGGCCTATACGCAGCTGGTTCAGTGCAAGCAAGAGATTGTGACCCAATCCTTTAGCGCCGATAAACGATGCAATTACAGCCATCGCTAGACACTGCATAATGACCTGGTTCACGCCAATTAGAATATCCCGACGTGCGGTCGGAATCAGCACCTTGAACATCAATTGGCGGTTGGTGCAGCCGTTCATCTGGCCGGCCTCTATCACCTCTGGTGAGACTTTCTTAAGGCCCAGTAGAGTCAAACGAACCATTGGCGGCGTGGCAAAAATGATTGTTGCTATGGCACCTGCATGATCACCAATGCCAAAAAACACGGTCACTGGAACCAGGTAGGAAAAGTGCGGCATGGTCTGCGCTACATTGAGAATCGGCATCATTACCGTCTCAGCGGTCTTGCTCCTAAATGCCCACACACCGAATACTATGCCTAGTGCCACGGAAACGGGTGCAGCGATCAGGACAAAGGAGAGGGTTTCCATTGATGGTTCCCATTGTCCGAACGCCGCAATATAAATCAGTGCCAGTGCCACCAAAGAAGCCAGCGATCTACCATTTAGGCTGTAACCCAGGATAACAGCGCCCGCAGTAACAACGGTCCAAGGTAGCGCGGGCCACTTTGCCCACTCGTTGTTGCTGACCCAATCCCAGCTACTGAACGTAACGATGGTTTTTACACCACCAAGAAGTATCTCACGTATGAGGGTGATCAGAAAAAGAACACCGCCAGATATAGAACGAGTAATTTCCTTTAAGAGGGGTTTTTGCTCAAACTCTTCAATTTCGGGATCATAGACTTCAATAGGCAACCACTCGTACATCAGGAAATTTACTGAGTCTGTGATCAGGTAGGGCAAGCCCTGGATAAGCGGCGGAAGCCGCCACAGAATATTCGAATCTGATGGCGCAATTATCATGCACAACACAACAAATATTACCAGCAGTGCAACAAACTGAACAGATTTTCGATTTTTGATTATATCGACCATGGCTTCCACTTGATTAGTTATCCGACTTTGGATTAATTTTTCGAATCACGTCCAAATAAGATATGAATTACCTTTGAAGCATGCAAAGAACCCACAATGTTGTCATTGCTGTCAATAACTGCCACGGGTTTACTTGCAGTTAGTACAGCTTCAGCGACGGTCTCTATTATCGCATCCTCAGAAACCCTGGTATCAGATAGAACTTCGGCAGGATCGTATGGATCCATTATTGACTTGATTCGAAGCACCTTCTCCTTTGGCACTTCCTCGGTAAATTTGCTCACATATTCTGTGGCCGGATTGAGTACGATGTTTGCTGGTGTATCGAGTTGTTCAATCACACCATCTTTCATAATGGCGATTCGATCAGCCAATCGCAGGGCTTCGTCAAAATCATGGGTAACAAACAGGATTGTTTTGCTCAACACGCTTTGTAAGCGTAAAAACTCATCCTGCATTTCCTTTCGAATTAGCGGATCAAGTGCTGAGAAGGGCTCATCCAGGAACCAAATATCGGGTTCAACGGCGAGGGATCGCGCGATTCCCACCCGTTGTTGCTGACCACCAGACAATTGCCGGGGGAAATAATTTTCGCGGCCATTAAGGCTAACCAAGTTGACCATATCTTTGGCGCGCTTCATGCTGTCAGCGGTACTGATCCCTTTGACCTGTAGCGGGAAAGCAATATTTTCCAAAACTGTTTTGTGTGGGAGGAGAGCAAAACTTTGGAACACCATGCCCATCTTGGTGCGGCGAAGCTCCATCAATTGTTTGGCATTCATGGCCAAAACATCTTCACCCTCTATGAGTATTTTACCAGCTGTGGCCTCAGTCAGCCTTGATATACATCTAAGCAGGGTAGATTTGCCAGAGCCTGAAAGACCCATGATAATTAGCAGTTCGCCTGGATAAATGGCAAAAGACGCGTTGTTAACGCCTACCACATAACCATCTTCCCCAAATGTTGTCGCGTCAACAACACCGTTGGCTTCGGCCAGTTTTTTCTTTGGATTGTCGCCGAAAATTTTATAAACCGAGTCGCACTCGATTACAGGCTGACCGGTTTGTGTCCCATCTTGAGAAGGCATAACTGATTCACTAGTTGATTCTTAATATGGGCAAATCTAACACAATTCTCATATCAAGAAGTTTATGGTAAAAAAATACCCCCCGTAGCGCGAGCCAGGAGGGGTATCTTCAAACATTATACAGATTACATACCTGCATACAGATTACATACCTGTCTTAGTCCAGGGCATCCATACCGCTTCGTTGTCAGCTAGCCATTTCTTGCCAGCTTCTTTGTGATCTAGCTTGTCAACGTCAACCAATGCTGCCATCTGACCAATCTGGGTGGTCGTGAAGGACAACTGGGAGTAAATTGTATAAGCATGCGGATGGGTCTTAGGCATCTTGTAATTGGCGGCTTTCTTCAACCAGCCTTTCGGTGAACCACAGCTTCCATCACCACCATCGGCTTTACGGCAACCATCAGTGTATGGAGGAAACTCGATAAAGGTGAAACCGTCGGCATCGGTGAAGTTCGGGGTCCAGTTAAAGATAACAGTGCCACGACCTTCTTTCTTGGCAGATGCCAGCTCCGCCCACAATGCATCGGCGCCACCAGCGAACTTGACCACCCACTTGTCGGCTAGACCGAGTGCTTCGATACGCTCAGGCATCAAATCGCCATGCCAACTTTGTGGACCTTCTAGCCAACGGCCTTTGCCACCGGAATCAGGTGTGGTGAAGTTTGCAGAACAATCTTTAAGTGCTTCCCAATTAGGCAGACCGGGGCATAAATCCTTTTCAACTACCCAAGTTGGTACACCCATTTCTTCAAGGGTAGTCGCCGCATGGGAACCTGCATCAATCACGCCACCTTTGGCCATGGCTGCATAGAAGGACTTGCCGAATGTCGACTGCCATACTTCGTGAGAAATGGTGACATCACCACTACGAATAGACTCGTAAACCGCCTGAGTATCGGCAGGTACGTATTCAACATTATCTCCAATACTCTCGAAGATGCCGCCAATTACGTAGGCCATTACCACTTGACTGGACCAATTGTGAATTGGGATAACGATGGGTGAAGTACTATCAGCTGCCTTGGCGGCGGTTACTGACATTAGTGAGATACAACCGGCGGCAATTGCCGTCCGTACTGCTTTGGATTTTAATAACTTCATACTTGGCTCCTCTGTGAAAAATTTGTCGGTAATTTTGTAATGGAACATTACATGTATTACACGCGGGCGAATTCTTGGGCTCAACACAGATAATGTCAATGCAATGTCAAGTTTTTAACAAATTACCCTGTAGATAAACCATGAGAGGCGAACAATAATAAAACTGATTTAGTAACCAAACTTACCAGATATTCCACTAAATCCAATACCAGAACTCGTGATCAGGTGCTACAATTTACCAATGGCTTCTATATTCTCTCGTTTATTTGGCACAAAGTCCGCAAATTCAGATTCAGCCCAGGTTTCTGATGATGTGGTGGAATCTCTGGAATATTGTGAATTGTTGATACAGGCTATTCCCCAGGAGACTGGAGGTCAGTGGCGACTGGCAGGGAAAATAGTCAAACGAACCGCGGAAGGTGAGCAAGAAAGGGATTTTATTCGCGCCGATCTTTTTTCCAGCAAGGAACAGGCCGGCAGCTTTTCGGTAAAGAAGGGCCAGCAAATAATCGACGAACAAGGCAAAAGACTGTTTTCAGGACCAGAGAAGAGCGGTCGGGTATAAGCGGTACTGAGCATAGTCCTCAGTGCAATGAGCCAGTATTTACCTGGTACTTTCTTTGATTCAATCAAGCAACACAATGATGAATACACAATCCCTTATCCAAACCAAACTGCAAACTCTTCACCCGGACCACCTGGAAATTTTGAATGAGAGTAGTCAGCACAATGTGCCAGCCGGCTCAGAGTCTCACTTCAAAGTGACTGTAGTTACCAATCAGTTCAATGGCCTGAATCTGCTTGCACGCCATCGGATAATTAATGCCCTGTTAAGCGAAGAACTAGCAGGATCAATCCATGCTCTGGCATTACATACAAAAACACCTGACGAATGGTTTGATCGTGCTGATAGTCACGATTCGCCCGACTGCCTTGGTGGTTCTGGCAGTTCTTCACAAACTATTACTTGAGGTGGGCTAGCACTAGTCCTTGCGACTTGAGTCTTTGACCTCAGATTATCTGACAATCAGGCAATTGGTCTCTGCATTATTAGTAACCTTGCGTGAGACGCTGCCCAAAATTTTCCCTTTGAGCTTGCCCAGTCCCCGAGTCCCAATCACGATCATGTCGATTTCTCGTCGCTTGGCAGTGCCAAGAATGCTGGTTGCAGGATCACCCACTCCGATCACAGTTTGCACTTTGTCAGCGCCAATTTGCTGCGCTTTTGCCTTGGCGGCTTTTAAGACAGTCTCGGCAATCTTACGCATAATTTCTTCACGTGCATTATTGAATGATTCAAATGTGGTAGTTTCCAGCTCTGGAATTTCCTTAATTTCAAACGGTAATTGCATATCACGAATAACATGAATGATATGCAACTCAGCCTTGTGAAATTCTGCAAGTTGAGCCGCCATTGCTAGTGCACGATTTGAAGCCGCCGACGCATCGGTTGCCACTAAAATACTATTGATCATGAATGCCAGATTCCAGATTTTGGGTAAAAACCGCTATTACAACCCAATAGTGTTCGAGAGATCAACTGTGAATCGTTCTGATAATGGCCTTTTTCCACTTTCTCTCATGCGCCGGTTTGACGATCAAGTGTGGTGAATGTTCTGGAAAATACAGCATCTAGCCTTTAGTCATGGTTCAGTTGTCTGCTTTGCTGATTTAACCCGATCCTCAAAAGTCAGATTTTGGATGCACCGGCCCAAGGGGTTCCAGCCTGACGCCATGGCGAAGATTCTGGTAGGGTAGATCAACAAGCTCGCAAGGGTGTGCACCAGGTGACGCGACCACCAGGGTTTGCTCGGCTATAGGGTCGAAGTCTGCCCGAAAATGTACCGTGCTTTTTACAACCAGAATGGACTGTTCTGCGGGCTCGATACCTAGATGGCGGAAGATGGCCTGGTCGAGGCACTGCATGCGTTCGCTACCAACGATCACTCGTACATCACATACATGATCGAGAACTCGCAGGCAAGCCATAGGACCGAGATTTGCGTGGCTATCTTTATACATGTCACCTGTGAATACAAAACGACCGTCCCCTAGTGCATCTACCTCGAAGCGTCCACTGTAGGGTGGTGAGCCTTCATAGCCTGACTTTCCGCCTAGTTCAACTTGAAAAATACCTCTCAGGCCTGCCTGATGAGCTAGTTGCGCGACTTGAGGGTCATACAGTATGGCAATAACCGCCCCAGTTGCATGATTGTTAACCAATGACTTGAGTAGTCCAGTTGTGTCTGATGTGCCGCCGGCTCCGGGGTTATCTTGGGCATCCGCAAGCACCATTGGCTTTCCAGAAGAATGGCTCATGGCAAGTCGCACGGCCGCATCGGCGCTGAATAAATCGTTGCGAAATTCAGACTCCGCGGCAATTACCAATTGTTGAAGTGACTGTAAACATTCATCAACGGCATCCTGGTTCGTTCCATAAGCCAACACTGTTGGGCCACATTCCGCTATATCTGCAGGCGGAAATCCAGGAGCAAAGTCTGCGTTCAGTATTTCTGCTTGAATCTTTTCGCAATCGGCTACTGCGTGATAAATCGAACGACAAGGTTCAAAATCGGTGCACTGACCACTGAGAGGAATAAGGAAAGGTATTCTTCGCATGCCACTATAAATTTTCTCGCCTGCTAACAGTCGTTGCATGAGTGTGAAAGCCCGTGCACCAGTTTCTGCCATATCTAGATGGGGATAAGTTCTGAACACAGTAATGGCTGACGCATGTTTAATCATGGCCGAAGTGATGTTGGCGTGTAGATCAAGACTCACAACCAAGGGTGAGTCCGGCCCGATGATATCGCGTACTCTAGCTAATAGCTCACCTTCGCCATCCTCGTAATGCTCCGTTACCATGGCACCGTGTAAGTCCAGATAAACCCCATCAAGGTCAGGTATGCCAGCGAGTTGTTCGCAAAACATGTCACAGATAGTTTCGAAAGCATGATGTGTTACGTGCGCACTGGGCTCAGCGGAACACCATAAAAGAGGTAGAGGCATGTGCTTTGTTTGAGCTAATTCCATGAACCCTGCGAGCGGTATGTTCAACCCAGCCATAACCTTAAACAATGCTTCTCCCTGAGTTAGTGCCGGCCAGCCATCAGCTCTAAGAAATTCATCGAGTGATGCCTGATGGGGGGCAAACGTGTTTGTTTCATGTTGAAAACCACCAACGGCTATGCGGGCTTGTGAGCACATTGTTTTACCTTTCTCATTCTTGAACAAAATGGTTGTCTGACTTAAGAGAATCTAGCAGTAATCAACATATCACGCCAAACAGTCATTTCATTACATATGCTGATAAATCTAACTCAAAAGTAGGCAATAGAAGGAGTCGAATCTGGAGTTT
>JBLHGU010000218.1:0-8601 GCA_047615875.1 Parasphingorhabdus sp. | reverse complement strand
GGGGTATTGCCTACGATACCGTCAATTGGTTTGGTTAGCAGATAAAAATGCTCGCATGCCAACAGCGGCACTTCGGCTCCCGCCATGGCACCAACCTCTCGCGACCAAAGCCCGCTACACAGTGCAATCGCATCACACATAACGGTGCCTTGACTGGTCTCCACACCTTTTATTCGACCGTTCTCGGTAAGGATGCCGGTTACGCCGGTATTCTCGAATATTTTTGCGTCCGCTTGCTTAGCTGCCTTCATTAAAGCGGCACATACATCTGAAGGACTCACTCTGCCATCATCAGGCGACCATACCGCGCCGATAACGTCATCGATATTCATCAATGGCCAGCGTTCTTTAGCCTCGCCTGGAGAAATAGACCAGGCATCCACCTCATAGGCATGGGCTAGAGCTTCCTGCCTTCTAACATGATCGAGACGTCCCGGCGACGTGGCAATGGATAACGAGCCCTTTTGAATCCAGCCCACAGACTGGCCGGTTTCTTTTTCAAGCTGGGAGTATAAATCCACTGAATACTGGATCATACGAGTTAAATTGCGCGAACTGCGAAGTGCTCTTACCTGGGCTGCAGAATGCCAGGTAGTGCCGCTGGTAAGCTTATTCCTTTCCAGCAATATTGCATCGCCTACGCCCATTTTGGCCAGGTGATAGAGTGTAGAACAACCCATGATGCCGCCGCCAATGACGACCACTGACGCGTGCGATGGTAAAGACATAGTAACTACTCTAAAAGATCTGGTCTAAGGGCTTTGGTCTAAAGAATCTGGCTAAGAAACTCTTTGGTGCGAGGATCGGTGGCTTCTGTAAAGAAGGTGGCCGGCGGCCCGTGCTCCACGATTACACCACGATCAGTGAAATAAATATGATCAGCAATCTCGCGGGCGAAGCCCATTTCGTGTGTTACGAGGATGCAAGTCATACCATCGCGGGCGAGATCCTTGATAGCGAGCAGTACTTCGTTGACGGTCTCTGGATCAAGAGCAGCGGTGACTTCATCGAACAGGATAACATCGGGATTCATAGCCATTGATCGGGCTATAGCCACTCGTTGCTGCTGACCACCAGACAACTCTCCGGGGTAGGCATCTTCTTTGCCAGTCAGGTTTACGCGTTTTATCAGACGCCTTGCACGTTGCTCAACTTCAGCCTCTGATTCTTTCAAAACTTTCAGTGGCGCCATCATGATATTTTCAATCGCGGTTTTATGCGGGAACAAGTTGTATTGCTGAAACACCATGCCTACTTTTTTGCGTAGTGCCAGCTTATCTAGATCCGGGTCATTAACCTCTTGGCCTTCTACTTTAATCGATCCACTATTAATCGGATTAAGGGCATTAATACAACGTATCAACGTAGATTTACCTGAACCAGATGGCCCGATAATACAAATGACCTCGCCCTTACTGACATCCAGTGAAATACCCTTCAAAACTTCCAAATCCCCAAAAGATTTATGCACATCTTTCAGCGAGATGAGTGGTTGATCCGGTGTCCAGTCGTTAGTCGTCATTACGATTTCCCGGTATTACCCTTTAACATTAAATCGCTTTTCCAGACTCATGGTAAAGCGAGCAATGGGGTAGCAGTAAATAAAAAATATGACCAGAGCGAAACCAAAGAATGGCACTAGCAGCTCTGGATGATTGTCTTCGGATTCCATCGCCTGACGTGACAGCGTAATGATTTCTTCAACCCCGAGCAACGAAATCAACGGTGTTGCCATAGTTAGGATTGCATACCAGTTCATCCAGGGTGGGATCATGCGTTTAAAGCACTGAGGCAATATAATCATCCATAACGTCTGCTGACGTGTATAAGCCAGCGATTCAGCCGCTTCCCACTGACCTGTTGGTACTGATTGCACACCACCCCGTACAACCTCTGCTATATTCGCCATAATGGGCAAGGATAATCCGAATACGGCCTTCATCCAGTCTGGGATAGGAATGATGGTATCGCCTATCTGAATTTCAAAGGGAAAGGCCAGCATAACGATGAATAACAATACCAACCAGGGCGAGTTACGGAATAATTGCGTAATAAACCAGCAGATCTTGCTTAACCAACCGATGGGAGAAATTTGGCCGAGTCCCAGTAGAACTCCCGCAATTGTTCCGATCAGCATGGTAAAAAAACTGACAACCACATTGAGCATGAATCCCTTGGTCAGCAAAAAAGGCATCCAGCGCCAAAGCGCTTCAAAGGCCTGGGTGGTTGTGAAATTAGATTGTGCAGCGGCGATAGCCGGCCATAAGAGCGCCAATAGCAAAAACAGGATAAAACCCTGCGGCGGAACTTCGGCCAGCCAGCGACTAAACTGCAGATCGCCCGCCTGCCCCCCCGCACTATATTTAAAGGGCTTTAATACCGGCAAATCGGTCTGGTTGGTTGTTAGCTTAATTGCCATAACCCGGCACCTTTAACTTGCGTTCCCAGCGATTCATTCCCATCACCAGAATTCCGACGAGAATAATGTAAGTAAAAAACAACACCAGCATACAGGCGTACTGCGCAGTGGAGTAGTCGTTGTAAATGCTGATCATCTGGTAAAGTAATTCGGGCACGGCTATCGCCAGCGCCTGAGTAGTCGTTTTGACCAGGTTAACCAGGTTATTGTTAAGTGCTGGCAAACTGACACGAAAAGCTAGCGGGAACACCACATAAAGAAACACCTGCGTGCGGTTCATACACAAGGCTTCAGCAGCTTCCTGGGTTGACTCGGGAACTGACTCTATTCCGGCGCGAAATATCTCCACATTAAATGCGCCAGCAAAAAACGATAAAGAAATTATTGCCCAGCCAACATTGGAGATGACCGGCACTTCCAGCCAGCCATCAGGAGAATAGGTTGGCGTAAACTGGCCCAGTGCAAAGTAAAAGAATAGCAGTTGTACCAGAGGTGGGGTATTACGGAAAAACTGGATATAGCCCTGAACAATGATGCGTACTGTTTTTGAAGGTGCGTTTTGTAACCAGGCACCGAGAACACCGATGATAACACTGAGAATAACGCAAATAACCGAAAGCTCCAGTGTCATCCACAAGCCCTCGATCACACGATCGGCTTGCACCGGATCGTAAAAGAAAATGAAATTCCACCTGGGATATTCTTGAGCCAGATCGAAAAAATACTGTTGAAAGGAATTCATTATTTATTCAGCCCTAAATGAAAACTGCCGGGATATACCCGACAGTTCTCTTTAGACCAATAGATTTACTCAATCCAGTCGGCGAGACGCTTGTTTTGATCCACCAGATATTGAGTTGCCTGAATTCCCCATTTCTTTTCCAGTTCCATCATCTGGCCAGACTGGTGCAGGTTGAACGTTAGACCTGACATGAAATTGCCAAAAATGCAGTCTTTTTCAGCTAACGGTACGGCCAAGCCCCAGGGGTTGTCATCCTCGCTGCTGAGTGGCATTTCGTAAGTGTCGTAATTGCCGGAAGACAGGTCAGACATAATGGATGAGTCGTCATAAACCCAGGCAATACATTTTTTATCACGCAGAGCCTGCTTGGCTTCAGCATTACCGGTAAACGCAACAATTTTCGCACCATAACGCTCAGATACTACTTTGTTATAAAAAGCGCCCTGTTTGCCACAAACAGGCTTGTCCCGCAGGTCTTCCCATTTGCTGATACCAACAGCTTTTGGTGCCATAACATTGGTACCGGATGTGTAGTAGTTAGGTTGGGTAATACCTACAATCAAACGACGGTCAGGACGATCCGACATGGTTGCAATCATCATGTCTATTTTGCCGTTCTCGAGAAACTGCATTCTATTCGATGACTGCACTGCGACCAATTCAATTTCAACACCCATGGCATCTGCAGCCATTTTTGCCATGTCTATTTCCATACCGACAATACTGCCATCGCTGTCTCGATAACCCCAAGGTTTATAGTCGGCTTTTACACCGACAACCATCTTGCCACGACTCATTACCTTATTCCAGGTGTCGTTCGTGCATTGGGCCGCATAGGTGGTCGCACTGGCCATTAATAATGCTGTTGTTGCTGCTGTTAACGCTAGTTTCTTCACTAGTTTGTCTCCTCTGTTGATTGTAGTTTGGGTCCTTGGCTGGGCCCGTTCAGATTAGGCTATCTGTGGATTTACGAAGTTATAATTTTTATTGAAGCTATCAATAATCAAATTAATCTAGCACACTTTATGTCGCCAGGTAACATTTCCTCGTTACAAACCGCAATTATTCTACGCCAAATTGGTTTTGAAAAAAGCCAGGGTTCGTTGCCATGCCAGTGTCGCAGCATCCTCGTTATAGCGTGGGGTTGAGTTATTATGAAACCCATGCTTTGCTCCGGGATAAACATGCCGTTCATAGTTGACATCATTAGCCTTTAGTGCTGATTCGAAATCCGGCCACAGTGCGTTAATACGTTTGTCCTCTTCTGCAGACTGGATAAGCAAAGGTGCTTTGATATTTACCACTTCTTCCACTTTCGGTGCCGCCCCGTAAAATGGCACACCAGCGTGTAGATTACCACCCATCTGTACGGCCAAATAATTAGTCGCACCGCCTCCCCAACAGAACCCCACGGCACCCAACTTGCCATTGGAAGATGCATGTCCCAAAACAAACTGAGCGCTATTTAGCATGTCTATTTTTAACTTCGATTGATCAAGAGACCTCTGTAATATTTTTCCATCATCATCGTTACCGGGGTAACCACCGACAGGAAATAAACCATCAGGTGCGAGCGCAAGATACCCCTCCACCGCAAGTCGTCTCGCCACATCTTCAACATAGGGATTTAAGCCACGGTTCTCATGAATAACAATCACGGTTGGGTGAGGACCATCTGACGCAGGCTCGGCGAGATAGCCACGCATGTGGTCGCTGCTACCACCCGGTGAATCGTATTCCACGTAGGTGGCCTTCATACGCTTATCGGTAAACTGGATTGTTTGCGCTTCGGCATAGCGAGGCAATAATGCCTGAGCCATTACTAGCCCGGAAATTCCGGCTATCGTCATCGCACTAGCTCGTTTTAAAAACTCACGGCGTGGCATTTCACTATGGCAGTATTCGTCATATAAATCATAGATACGTTGGTCAATGTCATTGGGATGCATAGGTGTTCTCCGCTTGTCATTAAGCCGGGCTATTTCTATTGAATTATTACAAAGGATCGCCTGGCTTCGTATACGCGATATAAGTATAGAATAGATTCTCCGGCTGTAGCTCCATTAAGCGGTCTAAACTGCCCGCCCGAATCAACCTTTTTATCCAAAACCTGGCGATACAACCTTGCAGAATATCCATGCGGGGGTGAAACTATCTGGCACTGTCCTGGTTCTGCACTTGGCTTTTCTGAAGTCTGTGGCAAAATACAGCTACCTAATCCCCGTGCCATCTTTCTCACTCAATACCACATACCACCCATTTGAAGAGTTCCTTTTTGCCTAATAAAAAATTCACGATGCAGATCGCCATAGCATTTGTGCTCACGATCATAATTACTGCAGCACTAATAAATAATCGGGATATATATAGCGACCGCTATCTTCTGCTTGCAGATGATGCCAGCACCGAAATTTTGGGCTCTGAGAATGGTCAAGTCACCGTTCTGACGCCGCACCGAGTAGATTTTGATACTTCGCTGCACGACACACGCCTCAAATATGTAATTCATACAAACCTTAATCTGAGAATTACTTTTAAGTACCGCAATATTGATCACTGCACGGCAACTACCGGGCAGGAGTACGCTGTCAGACTAAATATCAGGCATAACAACGAGCTAATTCACCATGTAGCCAGACCCAGATTTACTCCCCGATTTAATCTCAAGTTAAAAAAAGATGATCAGCTTGAAATGTGGGTTGACTCTTACAATGCCAAAGCCTGCGCACCTGGGGCCCGAGCCATCCTTGAGAAAAAACACCTTAACAAGATGACAATTTTGCGTCTGTTAGGCACCTGGTTCTTTATTCTCTTTGTACCCCTGGCACTCAGAAATCCCGGGGCTCTGATTTACACTTTGGGCTTTACCGCACTGGTTGCCTACAATGATACTGCGCGTATTCCACTACTGGACTTTGGCAACTTCAGGCTTGATGAGCTGGCGCAATCGGAGACTAACTTCGCTCTGACCGTGCTAATTATAAGCATCGGGTTATCAGCAATACTTAACCGGCTTAAGTCATGGCTGTATGCACTAATACTCACGCTAAGCACGATTCTGCTTTTTGTGTTGCTTCTCGTACCCGTTATCGAGCTGGGATATTTCCAGATCTTTGATCGTGCTATCAAGTATCACGACTGGGTCGCGGTCTTTCAATCCAGCATTTATGAATCACTGGAGTATTTTGATTCTGTATCTAATCTTGCCTGGTTTTTAATTCCCACATTGTGGATTTTTTTACCAGGGGTATTTCTGCATCGTTATCGTTCGAAACAGGCTATTAAACCCATTGCTAATTCCTGGCGGATTACAGCGCTACTCGCAATACCACTGCTTATCTCTGCATTCGCTCCAACGGCCTACATTTCCTATGTACCTGCACTGAATAGTTTCAATCAATACTTCACAGAGGTTCAGGCATTAAAAGCGGGAATTGAGAAACGAAAAAAACTTGGCAACGTAAGCGCAAGCAAAGATGCTAAGGGGGAAACTTACATTATAGTGGTCGGTGAATCATTGACCCGACACCATATGTCGTTATATGGGTACATACGCAACACCACACCAAATCTGAATAAATTGGCGGCCGCCGGCGAACTCATTGTCGCTACGGAAACTTTCGCCAACGATATCAGCACCCTTGCCTCTTTGAGCTATGCGATAACCGGAGCCAACGACCTAAATAAAATCAACTATCGAACTGCAGCCTCTGCTATCGAGGTTTTCAACGCGGCAGGCTTCGAGACTTACTGGATCAGCAATCAGGTAAATCAACACAATGCGGTAGGAATACTGGGTGCTTTAGCTAAACATGTAGAATTCCTCAATCCTAACACCGGCAGCGTCGATGGCCGCATGCTGCCAAGCGTAGATCAAGCCATTAGCGACAATCCAGGCAAGAACAAGGCCATATTTCTGCATATTCAAGGCAGTCATACGGGCTACCATAATCGCTATGACGACTCATTAAGCAACCCATATAAAGATAAAAACTACGTCAGCTGGGCTACCCACAAGGATATCAATGGTCACTTCTCCGCTGCTATTGATCATTATGATAACTCCATTTTATACAACGACTTGTTTGTCAAACAACTGATCGACAAGCTTTCATCGACCGACAGCCCCACAGCTCTGGTCTACTTTGCCGACCATGGTGATGATGTGGTACGTGGCATTGCCCACAGGTTCTCTAGTTTCACATTCGATATGCTGGATGTACCACTGTTCGCCTGGTTCTCTGATGAGTATAAAAAACATTATCCAAAGGTGCCGGAGACTTTTTCTCTGAATCGCGAAAAGCAGTATAGCAATGCTAATTTATTCCACTTGTTAATAGGTGTTCTGGGGGTTAGTTCAGATTTATATGTGCCTGCGTTAGATATCAGCCACGAGCAATTTAACGATACAACGCTGACTGCTTCTCGCGGCAATGTTCGCGTTGAAGACAAACGCAATCGAGAGTTACATGCCAGACGCAATCTTTCATTAGCGAATGGGCTTATTAACAATGCCCAATTATTTCTCGGACCCATCACTCTACCCCGGCAGATCAATTTGGCAAACTTGTCTCAGATCGGCTTGTTTTTTGATATGGCTGAAGAATCGGGCATTAAAATTAGTGCACCAGAATCAAAGCAAGCATTATCGCTGTCTAATTTAGTTCAATTGCTACAAACGGAGAATGTGACATTACCCATCCTGTTAAGGGTGCCGACAGATATGAATGCCGCAAATGTTGAGAAGACCATTACTGCACTAAACACTTTGCCCGGAGATGTTTTCTACATGGCAACACCGTCCCAGCATGCTTCTCTTGCTGGTGCAGAAATCAATGCACAGTGGGTACCGGAGGCGCTATTTCCATCATCAACTATTGACCAAATTCCCCCTAAAGAATTAGCTAAATTAGTTAACCCATTATCAAAGCAAAAAGTAATCATCCTTCCACCTCCAGTATTGGAAAAACCATTCTCCATACGCTGATATAAATAGGTCTTCTTAGAACTTCTATACCCAGGAAAGCTCTGATTTATGCAGGGTTTGCCTGGGTATAAATCCCAGGTTAGGAAAATGCATTCATGTACATATTCATAACGAATAAGGATATGTCGCGCTTGCCGCGACCTATCCTATTGTTGAACAAGCCCGGACAGGTTGTATCTATCTATAGTAAATAAATAATTTGTAGATGCGGGGGCTAGCGCCGATGTGAGTCGGGTCTATTTTCTAAGGGCGAACAAACGCCTCAGCGTTTTTGGCGAAGCCGTTTTCGTCAGTGTTCAATCAGTAACTACCCGTCCCTCCGTGTTGGTGAATGGATGTTTATTTTCATCGCGCTCTAGCCAGGCCTTGGGTGCGGTGCTTTGAACCCAACAATCGACATGGGTGCCTTGCACTGCTGACACAGAAACGGCGGTCGTTTCCTTATATCGAGCA
>JBLHGU010000217.1:0-8712 GCA_047615875.1 Parasphingorhabdus sp. | reverse complement strand
AAACCCCCAGCCACTATTGAGTGGGAGTAGTAGAAAATAAGTTGATCGTTTCTAACAGTTGATGTTTTCTAGATTAGTCCGTCTCCATCGCAGTGCAGCGAATCATCAATCTGCGCTGATTTACGAAATCATTGATCGGATAGTGTAAGGAAAATCGATTGTCCCACAGTATCAAATCGTTCTGACTCCAGCGGTGTCTAAAAGTGAATTCTGGACGGGTCATATGTTCGTCCAAAAAATCTATTAAAGGTTTACTTTCCGCCAGACTCATATTTTCAAGTCTGCTAATAAACATGCGATTGATATAGAGGCCTTCTTTCCCGGTAACTGGATGCCTGCGAACTACTGGGTGGATAGCGGTTTCTGTCTCATGTTCTGGTGCACCCGGTCCATTGTAACTATGTATTGCAGAAAGCTTTCTTAAGGTTTTTTTCATGCCAGTACTTAGTGCGTCAAAAGCAGCGACTGTACTGGCAAAGGCTGTGTCACCACCCACGCTCGGAATGATTTTGGCATTAAGAATGGATACATAGCCGGCTGGCTGTCGAAAAGTTACATCGGCATGCCAGTCTGAGCCTCCGAAGAGTCGTGTCCCGTCCGGTTCTTTGAGCATCTCTAGAACTTCAGGTATTCCATCGGACACTAAAACACCTTCATCGGCATGATGTACGAATAGCGGGCCAAAGTTTTTGGTGAAGGCTTTTAACTCTATGGCGGTTAAGTCTATATCTCTTAATATGGCCACATAATGATAATCTAGAGCACGGCGTATTCTTACCAGTTGCTTAGTTTCGTTAAGAGAGGATTTGTTTATGCCACTAATCACAACACCTATTTCAGGGGTTAGAACGTCATATAAACTATCGGGTGTTTTATTCATTGATGTAAATCAACAGTTACAATTACATCCATATGATAAAGTATTTCTATTTTAACGGCGCGGAATTTACTTTCGATCGCAATTTATGCAAGACCAGAAAACTGACCAACATTGGATGCGCCACTGTATTGAATTGGCTCAGGCTGCAACAGTATGCAATGAAGTTCCAGTAGCAGCCTGCCTGATTTACGAAGATAGGCTTATCGCTTCTGGAGTGAATCGGAATATTTCTGATAACGACCCAACTGCGCACGCGGAAATAGTTACATTACGTGCAGCTGGTAAAGCGGTGGGTAATTATCGGCTTATAAACAGCACATTATATGTGACCCTGGAACCCTGTGTGATGTGTGCCGGGGCTATAGTTCATGGCAGAGTTTCCAGAGTAGTATATGGTGCCGTTGATCCGCATGCCGGCGCCGCGGGCAGTGTGGCAAATATATTGCAGACACCGTTTTTGAACCATCAATGTAAAGTCGAAAGTGGTGTGCTAGCAGCTGAATGCAGTCAACTGTTGAATGAGTTTTTTAAACGACGCAGAAAATGTTAATCCGAGGCGAAATTATGACTGACTATTTTGAGCGTTATATGCACGGTCTCATAATTACAACGGGGCGCAAATTCTGGCTACCCGGAAAATTTAGCACCTTATCGTCGACAGGTAATGGAATTTATTTACTTTGTCTTAGTATGCTTTTTTGTGGCTCAGCTTTTGCCAGCAACTATCCGCCAGTGTCTGTATCGATGCAAGCCATAAAAGTATCAGCGCATGTTTATTATGTTAGTGGTACAGCGGGAATTGCTACTGATAACGAGGGTTTTGTTTCAAACTCGGCTTTTATTGTGACTGATGAAGGCGTAGTAGTTTTTGATACTTTGGGATCTCCGTCATTAGCAGTCAAACTGCTTCAGGTTATAAGGAAAATAACAGATTTGCCCGTGGTACGGGTTTATATAAGTCATTATCATGCCGATCACATATATGGCGCCCAGATATTTGAGGAGCTGGGCGCTGAAATAGTTGCTCCTGACGGTTCGTCAGATTATCTGCAAAGTGATGTTGCTATTGAGCGACTACAGGAACGTCGCAACAGCCTTGGCCCCTGGGTCAATAGCGATACAAGACTGGTGGAACCAGATCGATACTTATTAGATGAAGAATCGTTTGAACTGGCAGGTGTAAAGTTTCGTGTGTTGAATGTTGGCAGTGCCCATTCCGAAGGGGATCTGGTGATGTGGATCGAAAATGAAAAAATACTGCTGTCCGGCGATATCATTTTTGAGGGGCGAATCCCTTATCTTGGCTCGACCAATACAGCTAGATGGTTAGAAGTTTTGCAGAATATGCAGAGTCAGGATGTCGAGGCAATAATTCCTGGGCATGGTCAGGCTGCGAGTGATCCGCTAAAACTTATTAAGCTGACTTTTGACTATCTGTTCTACGTCAGACAGAAAATGGCAAACGCGGTAGAGAACTGGATACCATTTGACCAAGCTTATGATGAAGTTGATTGGGCGCAATTTATAGAGTTTCCAGCATTTTTTGAAGCGAACCGCCGCAATGCTTATAGTGTTTACCTTTCTCTAGAAGAAGAGGCTCTGCAGTGAAGTCGCTTCAACATCAGGGCTTAGGTATTGAATCCAGCTCCGAGCTTGAACAGTGTCGAGTCTGGTGCAGTAACCAATTGCCGTCCTCT
This sequence comes from Parasphingorhabdus sp., assembly GCA_047615875.1. GTDB lineage: Bacteria > Pseudomonadota > Gammaproteobacteria > Arenicellales > CAJQKF01 > JBLHGU01. Next base: position 6,135 of record JBLHGU010000217.1, on the reverse strand, counting down.
GATTCGACTGCCTCTTTTAAGTCCAGTGTGATACGACGTCTGGATATTCTTGATCAGGTGGAAGCCGACGCAGGTTCGAAAATTGCCATTACTATCTATACGGCATGGAACTATATGGATTTAAGTGAGACTCAGTTGCAAGCTCAGTTTGGCGGTCACCTGACTGAATTGGCTGTGGGTATAAAAACCATGGATGCAATTTCTTCCATGAATGAAGTCTCTGCTACAGGTTCTCATGCGGAAGGCGTTCGCAAAATGCTGATTGCCATGATCGATGACGTCCGAGTAGTTATGATTCGTCTTGCCTGTCAATTGGATAATATGCGAGAGGCAAAACATGTTACGCCGTCGCTTCAAGTAGAGCTGGGTCGTATAACTTTAGAAGTTTTCGCCCCATTGGCTAATAGACTCGGAATTTGGCAGTTTAAGTGGGAGCTTGAAGACCTTGCGCTTCGATACACTCGACCTGAGGAATACAAATCTTTGGCTCACAAGCTCGCCGAACGGCGGATTGATCGTGAGGAATATATAGAGTCCTTTAAAAATAATCTAAATGGGATGCTTGAAAAATCTGGTATCCAGGGCGAAGTTACAGGCCGTCCTAAGCACCTATACAGCATTTTTCGTAAGATGAAGCTCAAGGGGCTCGATCTAGAAAATATTTATGATGTTCGAGCCGTCCGAATTTTAGTTGAAACCGTTGCCGAGTGTTATGCAGTGCTTGGTCTGGTGCACACGCAGTGGTCACCGGTTAAAGGTGAATTTGACGACTATATTGCGACGCCAAAACATAATGGATATCAATCAATCCACACGGCTGTAATAGGGCCGGATGGGAAAATTGTTGAGGTGCAGATCCGTACTCACGAAATGCATTCTGATAACGAGTTGGGAGTCGCTGCACACTGGAGATATAAAGAGAATAGTAAACAGGATGCGGCCATGGATTCGAAAATTCTGTGGTTGCGGCAGTTACTTGACTGGAAACAGGAGCTGGAAGACAGTGCTGGACTCTTCGAACAATTTCAAAACGAAGTAGACGATCGTCGGGTTTATGTATTTTCCCCGAAGGGTAAAGTGATCGACTTGCCTGAAGGTTCCACCCCACTGGATTTCGCGTATACCATACACACGGAAGTCGGCAATCGATGCCGTGGAGCAAAAATCGGCGGTAAGATGGTTTCTTTAACCTATGCACTGAAAAATGGTGAGCAGGTTGAAATACTGACCATTCGAAGCGGCAAGCCTAGTCGGGACTGGCTTAACCCAAATCTTGGATATATACACACGCAAAGGGCAAGGGCAAGAATTCAGAGGTGGTTTAAAAGTGAAGACTTTGATATCAATCTGTCCGCTGGTAGGAGTAATCTAGAACGTGAATTAGATCGACTGGGTGTCGTCGAGGCGGCTTATGAGCAACTGGCTGAACACTCCGGGTTTAAGAAAGTAGACGAATTTCTGGCAGCTATTGGTAGTGGTGATCTCAAGATCTCACAAGCGGTGAGTAGTTTGCGTGCGCCGGCAGAGCCTAAGCGTGACTGGACCATGACAAGAAGGCCGCCTACTTTAGAGCGTGCCAGAGGAATGGAGATTCAGGGTGTTGGTAATCTCCTGACTCAATCAGCGGCCTGTTGCAACCCTTTACCTGGTGATGAGATTATTGGTTACATAACTCAAGGGCGCGGCATATCAATTCATAAACAGGAGTGCGGAAATATTCTAAGGTTGCCTGAGGATAAGCAAGCACGATTGATTCATATTCAATGGGGCGATAGGGATGCCGAGGTTTTCCCCGTGGATCTGGCGATTCATGCCATAGATCGTAAAGGTTTATTGCATGATGTAAGCGGCGTACTTAAAGATCTTGCGGTTAATGTTTTATCAACAGCAACCCAAAGCAATGCAAAAGAGCATAGTGCGATGATGCGTATTCGGGTTGAAGTTAAGGATGTATCACAACTGAGTCATCTCTTGGGAAAGATATCGCAAATACCCAATGTGACCAAAGCCAGCCGACTGATTCAATAGGAAATGCAATGAACAAAGACCAGACGATAATTGATTCCATTTTAGAATTCTGGATGAAGGATTCAGACAGCAATATCGAATCGGCCACGCAACAAGCTGCAATTTGGTTTAACGCTACGGATGATCTGGATCAATATCTCAAAAAAAATTTTACCACCTGGCTCGATCAAGCAGAATCAGGCAAGCTTGATCATTGGCAGGTGACAAGCGATGCTAGCCTGGCTTTAATACTGTTACTGGATCAGTTTAGTCGTAATATGTATCGCGGTACAACCGAGGCGTTTAAGTTTGACGCCAAGGCATTAAACATCAGTTTGTCTATGCAATTGAATGGCCAGTTGGAAGAGCTGGGGTGTATCGGCAAGGTGTTCGCATTGATGCCTATGCAACATTCGGAAGATATTTCAATCCAGGAAGCATCGGTTATCGCATTTAATTCAGTTGCTGAGAACTCACCCGCGGGTTATGAAGCTCTGCTAAAAGGAAATGCAGAATTTGCGGTATTGCATCGCGATATTATTCATGAATTCGCTCGGTTTCCTCATCGAAATCGAATTTTAGGTCGAACCAATACAACGGCAGAGAAAAATTGGCTCAACCAGGGCGCGCCGACTTTTGGGCAGGGCTAGGGAACTGAATAGAAAAATGTAATGTCCAAGATTTATACTAGGCTTCAAACTGGATCGGTCAATGAGCATGATAAAACGCTGTAAGTATCACCGTCGAGCACTTCTATTTTTTCTTCTGGGAATGACATTGAGCGAATTAGGTTTTGCACTGAATTCAAGAAATTTAGAACTCAAATTAACTCAAGATGTTTATATTCAACAGGGATGGGCTAGAGCCTTTATTCAGTCAGGCGAAGTAGTAATGCATAGCAAGCTGGATCGCTTCGAGCCCTATTGTAGCATTGAGGTAGCAGATGTTGCCAAAGAGGAAGATCAGGATAAAGTGAGTGCGGATATTTTTCATGTTAATAAGGTGCATAACAGACATGCTCCTGGTCTGGGTTTGTTCCCGGGTCTGGTACGACAGGAGCACGACCCGACTCCAGTGGATCTGGAGGTAGATATTTTTCTACAATCAGAAGCGCAGCCTCAGGTGTTTCGGGTGCGCTGTGTAAAAACACTTTACGAGCCCTGGCCGGCAAAATTAACTTTGGGTGAAATAAGAAAAGTCCTATACCCCCTGGTAATTCTACAATAGCCCAACCAAGACCCACTGCACTTACCTATCATCAGACGCTATAATGCGAGCCATAATTATGTCAGTTTGAGGTTTGATCAGTGGCCCGTAATCAGCGTAAACGCAGTAATAATGTCAGTTACAGTTGGCCGGTGCCGATATTAACCAAGAAATTTGGACAATATCAAAAAGTGAACGCGGAACTAATACCGCTATTCTATGAGTATAAAAAAGCCCATCCCAGGAACTCCGGGTCGGTCTACTCCTCGCCAGATACGCTGACGGAGGAAATTACTCATCCGGCTATGCAACAACTTTCCCGTTTTATTACCGATGGGGTATTTGAGCTTGCTGCCGAGGTGAATGGCGATTATTGGAAAAAAGCGCAAAATATAAACATCAATGTGACCGGCATATGGTTCCAAATAACCAATGATTTTGGTTTTCATGAAACGCATATTCATGGCAACTGTTCATGGTCGGGTGTTTACTATGTGCAGGCGGGGCAGTCTAGCAGCGGACCGGACAGCGTGACAGATAGTGGTATGCCGAACGGAATTACGCGTTTTTATGGGCCGCATATGGAGTATGCAGCTGGTGGGCATGGTGACCTGGGTAACCTTTACCTGCAGGATCATACTCTCGACTCATATCCAGAAGACGGCAAACTGGTTATTTTTCCCGCACATCTAAAGCATATGGTGTTTCCTTATCAGGGTGTAGACGACAGAATAATTGTCTCATTCCATGCCCAGGTGCTAGGTGATACCGAATTGCGCTATGACTATGGCTTCTCTTAACCAATATAAATTGCAGCAATCTAGTGGCACGTAAAAACAGCGGTCAAAAAGGCCGCTTGCCCAGTAAAAGCAAGCCTGTACGAGTCAGGAATCCAGAAAGGGTCCGAATACTTTCTGATCAAATATCGATTGCTCTCAACGCTCAAAGTTATACGCAAGCTTTACCGTTACTAATCGAGCTGGATTCTCTGGTACCTGGAAATTATTCAATTCTTTTTAACTGTGGCTATGTATGCCAGCAACTAGGCGAACTGAAAACAGCCCAGGCTTACTTATTGAAATGTACTAACCTACAGCCGGATAATGGTGATGGTTGGCTAAGTCAGGCTACGGTACAGAGAGATCTTGGTGATATCGTCGAGTCCATCGAAAGTTATAAAAAAGTTTTACAATTACAGCCACATAACGTTCCTGCTCTAAACGATTTGGCTAATCAATTGGTTTTGGCAAATCAGTCGAACGAAGCTTATCCGTACTATCAACGCGTATTAACTCTGCAGCCGGATAACATTAACTTTCGCCTGAATTTTGCGGAGTGTCTGGAGACAATGGGTCGAATTGATGAAGCGATTGAAGTTTTTCAATCGGTGATTGGCACGGATAAATTCAATATTCGGGCTCTCGAAGCGCTAGCTAATTGTTTTGATGCTTTGAACCAGGTTGCTCAGGCGGAGGTGATCCTAAAACAACTTACCGAGTTAATTGAAAACTCTGATTATCTTAATCAACTGGGAAACGTGCAGGTTAAGCAAGGTAAGCTGCAGGATGCAATCGGCAACTATCAGCGCTCTCTGCAACTGAACTCGAATCGTTGTGACGCGAGGAATAATCTGGGACTTGTTTTGGCGGCTCAAGGTCGCCGCGATGAGGCTGAGAATGAATTTCGACAGGTATTAAAACAGGATCCAAAATTTACAGAAGCATGGCGAAATTTGTCAGCTATGCGCAAGTTTTCCGATCAGAACGATGATGATATTCGTGCCATGGTGCATTTGTCTGATGCTAGTCTGCAGGATTCACAGAGGATCCATTTAGATTTTGCCTTAGGTAAGGCGCTGGATGATTGCGGTGAGTTCGATAGTGCGTTTGGCTACTTCGCTTCTGCGAACAATTTGCGTAATCAATCTACTCCATTTGATCTGCCTGGATTGACGAGTCATGCTGATAGAATTAGAACAGTTTTTTCCAAAAAATTTCTAGAGATGCGAAAAGACTGGAGCGATTCAACCGGTCAGCCACTATTTATTGTCGGCATGCCTCGATCAGGGACAACTTTGCTGGAGCAAATATTATCTAGCCATGACGACGTTCATGGCGGTGGTGAGTTGTTGTTAATTAATCAGACATTGCAGAAGCTTGAGGCTGGAAATGTCTCTTCTGGAGCCTATCCAGAGTGTGTTTTAAAATTAATTGCAGCTGGAATAAATGACCTTGCTTTGCAGTATCAAAGTGAGTTGGAGATTATTACTCCATCTGCTCGATATGTTAGCGACAAGATGCCATACAATTTTTTTCATCTGGGTTTGGTGCATCTTTTATTTCCGTCGGCAAAAATTATCCAGTGTCTTCGAACACCTTTAGATATTTGCCTGTCTGCATATTTTAATTACTTCCCACGCGGCCTGGATTTTACTTACAGTATTGAGAATCTTGTAGGAATGTATTCGATTTATAAAGAACTTATGGATCATTGGCGAGACAATTGCGGAATTAATATTCATAAGTTGAGTTATGAGTCGTTGGTGGGTGATCCAGGTGAGACTATAGAATCCGTAGTAAATTTTTTGGGGCTCGATTATGATTCCAGCATGTTGCAGTTTTTTGAACAAGAAAGAACTGTGCAAACACTCTCCTCCTGGCAAGTTCGAAGGCCCTTGTATCAACATAGTCGAGCGCGATGGAGAAATTACGCAGACCATATTGCGCTTTTGGAACACGCTTTGCTTGAGAAAGGTATAGATCCTTACTTTGCAGAGTAATTCTTCGTTTAATAATTTTTTGAACGACGGCTGGCAAAAGAAAAGGCGCCCAAAGGCGCCTTTTCAGACTTAACTAAGTTTTAAAAAAACTTAGAAGTCTTTACGCAGTCCGAGGATCAGCTCATTGGTGTCATTACCAGAAC
>JBLHGU010000216.1:0-8729 GCA_047615875.1 Parasphingorhabdus sp. | reverse complement strand
GCATCGGAGCAAGAAAAGCGCAAGTTACGAGGTGCGCGCATCGCTTATGTCGCGCAAAGTGCCGCCGCATCGTTTAACCCCGCCTACAAATTGATCGATCAGTTTTCAGAAACAGTGGTGGTTCATGGGCACGGCACGAGAGAACAGGCGTATGCCGACGCGAAGGAGCTTTATAGAAAACTTCGAATGCCAGACCCGGATCTAATCGGGTTTCGCTATCCACATCAAGTTTCCGGAGGGCAGCTCCAACGTGCTATGACTGCGATGGCGTTGTCGTGCCGGCCCGATTTAATTATTTTCGACGAGCCAACCACAGCGTTAGACGTGACCACCCAAATAGAAGTGCTTAGTACGATTCGAGATATTGTCGCGCAATTTAATAGTGCGGCGATTTACATTACCCACGATCTCGCGGTCGTTGCGCAAATGGCTGACAAGATCAAAGTACTTCGATATGGCGAAACAGTCGAAGATGCGGATACGCGACGTATGCTGTCTGACCCCAAAGAAGCCTATACTAAATCGTTGTGGGCTGTGCGTTCATTTCGCAAAAAAGATATCGCCCCTGTAGTGGGAAAAACGCCTTTACTTAAAGTCGAAAACGTCACAGCATCGTATTCGGGTGGGCTTGAGCTAGTACTCAAAAATATAAATTTTGAAATTCATCGAGGCCATACCGTTGCCGTGGTCGGCGAGTCAGGCAGTGGTAAAAGTACCACAGCGAGAGTAATTACTGGGTTATTGCAGCCGAAGGCAGGCCGAGTGATTATCGACGGTGTGCAGTTGCCCGCTGATTATCGTAAACGCAGTAAAGATCAGTTACGCCAGACACAAATGATTTACCAGATGGCCGACACTGCAATCAATCCTCAACATCGTATTCGCGATATTCTTGGCAGGCCATTGACGTTTTATCTTGGCATGCAAGGTGCTGCGAAAGAACAACGCCTGCGGGATTTAATGGAAATGATCGAGATGGCGCCTGATCAATTTTTAGATCGTTTTCCAGCGGAATTATCGGGTGGCCAAAAACAACGTATATGCATTGCCAGGGCATTGGCCGCAGAGCCGTCTTTTATTATTTGTGACGAAGTTACATCGGCGCTGGATCAACTGGTGGCAGAGGGTATTTTGCGGCTACTCGACAGGCTTCAACGAGAGCTTAATCTTGCTTATATGTTCATTACACACGATCTTGCTACCGTGCGTGCAGTAGCGGACGAAGTGATAGTTATGTTGAGGGGTGAGATTGTAGAGCAAGGTCCTAAAGATGATATATTTAGCCCCCCGTATCATGATTACACTGAATTATTACTGTCGTCAGTGCCAGAAATGGATCCAGATTGGATGGATCGAATTATCTCTGAGCGATTGGCCAAAGGAACAATGATTGCTGCTAATAACTAGTTAAACTTTGGAAATAGGTTTGACGCGAGTCACTAATAGTTAGCGCAGCAACTTGTCAGTTGCACGAATAATTGTGTCAGCGATGATTGGCATGACATAATTGTTACGTGAGCCAGGCTATTTATTGCCTTTACCATTTTGGATGACTCGAATTAAATGTTGTTGCCAGTTGATAACCTGATTGGCTTTTGATGCAGCAAAGATATCGATCCAGATACAGTCTCTGTAAAGGCTGAACAGAAGTAGGAGAAATGAGTTTTGGCTTTTGAATTAGATCACCCTGAAGTGCGCGATGCTGTTGCTAAGCTATGTAGGCGTTACCCCAGTGAATACTGGCGCAAGTTAGATGCAGACAAATCTTATCCTTCGGAGTTTGTACAGGCATTGAACGATGATGGTTATCTTTCTGTGTTAATCCCTGAAGAGTATGGCGGTAGCGGTTTGCCGTTGAGTGCAGCCTGTGCAATTTTGGAAGAGATTCAACGCAGTGGTGGCAATGGAGGTGCCTGTCATGCACAGATGTATACGATGGGCACGCTGTTGAGGCATGGCTCTGAGGCCCAAAAAGAGAAGTATCTGCCCCAGATTGCAGAGGGCAAGTTACGCCTGCAGGCCTTTGGTGTAACAGAGCCGGGCAGTGGCACTGATACGACACGTATTCGTACAACCGCTGTACGAGATGGTGATGATTATGTAGTCAATGGCCAGAAAGTGTTTATTTCACGTACCGAACATTCCGACTTAATGGTGTTGTTGGTAAGAACTACCCCTCGAGACGACTGTGTTAAACGGACGGATGGTATGTCGGTTCTACTGGTTGATCTGCGTGAAGCGGTAGGCAACGGTCTGACTATACGACCCATTAAAACCATGATGAACCATGCAACCACAGAGCTGTTTTTTGATGATTTGCGAGTGCCTGTTGGAAACCTGATAGGTGAAGAGGGTAAAGGCTTTAAATGTATTATCGATGGCATGAATGCCGAGCGGATTTTGATTGCCGCTGAATGTATCGGTGATGCTCGCTGGTTTACAGAAAAATCGTCGAACTATGCACGAGAACGTGAAGTATTTGGCCGAGCGATTGGTCAAAACCAGGGCGTTCAGTTTCCGATCGCGCGAGCTTATATTCAAACTGAGGCGGCGGCACTAATGGTTCGCCAGGCGGCAGAATTATATGACGAAGGCAAGAGTCCAGGCGCAGAAGCTAATATGGCGAAGATGCTTGCTTCCGAAGCATCCTGGGCTGCAGCTGATACCTGTATTCAAACCCATGGTGGATATGGTTTTGCTGAAGAATATGACATAGAGCGTAAGTTTCGGGAAACCCGGCTTTATCAGGTAGCCCCTATTTCGACTAATTTGATTCTGTCGTTTGTTGCTACCAGTGTATTAGATTTACCGAAATCGTTCTGATGACGTTGCCACTAGACGGTTTGTTGGTTGTCTCGTTGGAACAGGCCGTTGCCGCACCATTTTGTACATCTCGGCTGGCAGATGCTGGCGCACGCGTGATTAAGGTGGAACGTGCAGAAGGCGATTTTGCCCGTGGCTACGATAATGTCGTGAATGGTGAAAGCGCTTATTTCGTCTGGGTAAACCGGGGCAAGCAATCCCTTTGCCTCAACATAAAAGACGAGAGTGATAATGCGCTGCTGATGAAAATATTACTGGAGGCCGATGTATTTATTCAAAACCTAGCACCAGGCGCGGCTGCGAGGGCTGGCCTAGACTCGACAATATTGCGTGAGATAAACCCCAAATTAATCACTGTCGATATCTCAGGCTATGGTGAAAATGGTGCCTATAAAGACATGAAGGCCTATGACTTACTGGTGCAGTGTGAATCGGGTTTGGCGTCAGTAACCGGTGCGCCGGAACAGCCCGGTCGGGTCGGGGTTTCTATTTGTGATATCGCCTGTGGCATGTATGCACATTCAGCAATACTCGAAGCTTTGATTGAGCGCCAGCAAACCGGTGTCGGAAAAGGCTTGTCAGTGTCACTATTTGACGCGATTGCCGACTGGATGGCAGTGCCACTATTGCACCAAGATTATGCCGGTGCCGCCCCTAAACGCGTCGGGCTTAATCATCCATCAATAGCACCTTATGGTGCTTATGACTGCCTAAATGCCACGCAAAACGGAACTCAAGCGGGAGACGAAAGCACTGCTCAGGTCGTCATCTCTATCCAGAATAATCGTGAATGGCGGGATTTTTGCGAACAGGTTTTACAACGACCAGAATTAGCAAACGATCCGTTATACCGGAATAATATTGATCGCTGTCAGAATCGCCCCGCGCTGGACAACGAGATCAATGCGGTATTTTCTGTGCTCACAAAAGACAAGTTGATAGCACGTTTAAACAAAGGCAAGATCGCTTTCGGATCAGTCAATTCTATCGCCGATTTATCGACCCACCCGCAGTTACGCCGAACTCAAGTGGATACGCCATCAGGCCCTGTAGAAATGGTCGCACCACCGGTTATTAAGCATAATGAAACAGTGTCTTTAAACGCTGTGCCTGCGGTGGGCGAACACAGCGAGCAGATTCGTGAGGAATTTAAGTTGGATAAAGCTACCGATAAGCGAGGTCAGTAATGACATTAACTCAGCAACTAATCCGCATTATCCGCAATAAACCAATCAGCCAAAGCGATCTGGATCGGGCTGCTGTTTTCACATTGGATGCTATCGCCAATACCTTAGCGGGTAGTAACAGCGATCCGGGTAGAAAATTATTGCAATGGGGCGCTAGTCAGGGGCAGGACGCAGGGCGTAAAGCACTGGTTGCTGGCGGTTTGACACATATTTTAGAAACAGACGATCTGCACCGAGCCTCGGTTACTCACCCTGGCTGCGTCGTAGTGCCAGCCGTGTTTGCGCTGGCTGAACGCGAGGGAAGTAATGGCAGGCAAATGCTCAAAGCCATCCTTCACGGCTTCGAAGCGATGTGCCGCGTTGGTGCCGGTGTCGGCCCATCTCATTATCGCGTATGGCATAACACAGCCACCTGTGGGCCTTTCGGTTCTGCCATGGCGGCCGCCACGTTGCTAGACTTAAATGCCGATCAAGCCATGCATGCGCTAGGCAATGCGGGTACACAATCATCGGGATTATGGGAGTTTATGGAAACCGGCGCGATGAGTAAGCACCTTCATGCTGGGCGCGCAGCCGAAGCTGGCATCGTCGCGGCTGACTTGGCGAAGCTGGACTTTACCGGCCCACCCAAAATACTAGAAGGAGCAAAAGGGTTCTTTGCGGCAACCTGTTTAGATTCCGAACCAGAGAAGGTCACCGCCGACTCAGATGCACCCTGGCAACTCACTCAAACCTCGATAAAACCTTGGCCCTGTTGCAGGCATACTCACCCCGCAATTGATGCGGCGCTGGAATTGCATCAGGCATTGGCAGGGCGCGGTATAGCCTCAGTACAGGTAGACACCTATCAAGCAGCGATGGATGTATGCGACCGACCGCAACCCGACAGTGAGTACGCGGCCAAGTTTTCCATTTACCACTGTGTGGCGGCAGCACTCGATGCTGGTGAAGTGGTTTTTGATTCTTTTTCGGCAGCTAATCGTGATCGACTCAGTCAATTACGCGAGCGAATAACTTCGGTGGTGGCCGAACCCTATGCCGCAAACTATCCGGTATCCTGGGGTTCCGCAGTAACGGTGGTGACGACAGATGGCGACAGCCTCTGCACAAAACGAACCGCAGCCAAAGGCGACCCAGAGTCAGCACTAAGTAATGAAGACATGATTATCAAAGCGAACATGCTGCTAGCACATGCAGGGTTTAATACAGCAGATGCGCAGCAAGTCATAGACGGAGTTCTTGGGATGGCTGATGATGGCAATCGCTTACCGGACATTGTTAAAACAGTTTTTCGGCAGCTCGAAGGCGTCTCTAAAAATAGAGCCAGTAAAGAGGAATTGATTTGGACACACTAGCTTTACAGGCTTCTTTACAGAATTGGATTGGCAAGCAGGAAGTTTGTTATGCCAACATTGCAGCGACACAGGCGCAGTCGATGGCAGCTATCCTTGACTGGGATAACACGCTCCAACCCAAGGGACAAATATTGCCAAGCCCATGGCACTGGTTGTATTTTTTACCAACCCCGAAATCATCCGAACTCGACGTGGATGGCCATGCCAGACGAGGGGGCTTTTTACCACCCGTGCCGCTACCACGCAGAATGTGGGCAGGTAGCCGTATAGCATTTAAAACACCGATTCGTATCGGTGACAATACGCGGCGAGTCTCCACAATTAAAGATGTAATATCGAAACAAGGTGGCTCAGGCCAACTGGTATTCGTCACTATTTCACATGATATATTGGTTATCGAAGACGATTCTAAAACAGAACGTCTCGCGATCAGTGAAGAGCAAGATATCGTCTATAGAGAAGCCTCTACTTCGACGGTTCCCCCCAATAAAACACCCACACTTGAACCAGACTGGTCCCACACCATTAAGCCCGACCCAGCACTATTGTTCCGTTTCTCTGCTTTGACGTTCAACGCGCATCGGATTCACTATGATCGAAGTTATGCAGTCGATACTGAAGGCTATGACGGGTTAGTAGTACATGGCCCATTGACCGCTGCGCTCTTACTGGATTTGTTACGAAAGAATTTGCCAGATGCCACTGTCAATACCTTTAAGTTTCGCGGTGTAAAACCGTTAACCGATACCGGTGCTTTTAAAATTGAAGGGTGTCTAGAGGACAACAACGTACGTTTGTGGGCGTTGGATGCTAGCGGGTCGCTGGTGATGGAGGCGGAAGCAACGATTAGCTAGTGGGTAACTCTTCGCTGGCAGCACATTTTTTATAATTTACACTTTCAGGAGGCGATATCGTGCCTGTCGTTACAATTCAGCAAATTGCTGGTCGAAGCAAAAAACAAAAGACAGAAGTAATGAAAAAAATAACAGAGGCTTTTGTGGATATCTATGATGTCCCTGCCGAAGGCGTGATGATTATCTTTCAAGATCTTGAAGATGACGATTGGGGGAGGAATGGTGTGTTGCATAGTGATCGTAAAGGGCAGGCTGATAAGTAGTTTTGGGGTTTTGATGTGTGGGTGTGCTATTTATTCCCTCGCCGTCAACCCGTAGAAATTCAGGTGAAACTAGAGTCAACTTGGATTAAGCCAATAAGGCGGAGCCGGGACTTTAGTCCCAGATAAAAACCATAAAGGATATCCAAAGGACAATAACCTAGACACTCACACTTTTGGTTTATCCTGTAAATATAGGCCTTAATAGTTGGTTTGCTATACCTTTCTTTTGCAAAATACTCCACAATACCGCAGAATGCCGGCCTGATACGCAGCATCAAATCATAAGTTCGGACGCTAGATTCGACTATGGTACACAAAAAATTTGGAGATTGAATTGCACCGTTATTTCTTGAAAACCAGTCGCAAGATGATTGTCGCCTGCAGCGCAACAGTGATGTTTATATCAATTTTGGTACTCCCTGTGTGGGGTGCTGGTTCGGCTAATGCGGCTGGAAAATGCGAAGCATTTTTCGAAAAAATCAGAACAAATGAAATTAATCTCAACGCAATGGTGGCTAACGCTTTCGACGTCGATGAACCTGTTGAGTTGGAATTTTATATGCAGTCTCGCACGCCTACCGACGTCAACACACAGAATAACAGCGTAAAGGTCAGTGGTGATCTTGAGATCGGTATCGATCTCGGTCATGGTATTCGAGGAGTTCTAGATTGTTGGTACCCATTATCCTCGTCCAGTGTGAAGCTGTCAGCGTTTGACCTCCGGCCCTTGAATTTTGTCTCTTTTGCGGAAAAACCGGAATGGTTGCATATTCAGGGAGACGATTGGGCCGTCTTTCATATTTCATTTCGGGGAGATACGACCCAAAAATTCGATCTTCGCTCGTTTCCCTTTGACAAGCAAAATGTAGACGTAAACTTCGAATTCTATACGGAAGAAAAGGGCTTTAACCTCGCTGGAATTGAAGTTGATCTTCACGAAGATTATGGATCGTTTGTCGCCGAATGGTCGCCAGAACGCTCAAGTCTGCGCTCTCGATTTAACGAGGCAGGAACCTATCCCGTGATTGAAACAAGTTGGAAAATTGAGCGCCAGTCAACGTTCTACGTCCTCAAATTTTTAGTGCCTGCGCTGCTGATTTATCTAATTTCTTGCTTAGCATATGCGTTGTCTCACAGTGACCGCGCAATACGCATGAGTAGCGTTATCTTGTTCTCCACATTCTCGCTGTTCCTTGCTTCTTCGTCCGCTGTTGCCAAAGTTGGATATTTGACCTTATTTGATTTAGTGTTAGTCGTGCAGATGATTTTGGTTCTCACCCAACTCTTTCTCGTGTTTGCGTGGGCTGAAGAAATAAAAATAGGGCGGATCGAGTTTCAGTCACCAAGGTTCCGACGGGCGGTGTCAGGTCTGTTTATCGTGGGTTATTTGGTGTTTTATTGGTTGGCATATGAATCTTATGTAAACGGTTTGGAATTATTTTGATGATATTGGCCGCCATCATTCCTAAGGTGTAAGTTGTCTTAGAGCTGTAGAGATATAAAGAGAAATCAGACGCCCATAAAATAAAATTGACACATTAACATTGGATGTTGATGTTGTCAGATCCCAAATTCGCAAAGAATACTGTGATGCCAAGGCTAGACAAGACACTGGTTTCTCTCGACGCTACCCCATATTACCATTGCAGCTCACGTTGTGTTCGCCGTGCATTTCTGTGTGGTAAAGATGCATTAACCGGCCAATCGTTCGCGCATTGACGACAATGGATTGAAGATAAACTACTCGAACTAGCTACTGTATTTGCTATCGATTTGGTTGCTTATTCAGTGATGCATAACCACTATCATGTGGTTCTATTCATCGACCAATCTCAGGCTGATGACTGGGCTGCACTAGATGTGATCGAACGCTGGCATCTGTTGTTTAGTGGCACACCTTATAGTCAACGCTTTGCCAAAGGTGAGTCACTCACGGCGGCAGAACAAGCCAGTCTTAATGCCTCCATAGCGCTCTGGCGTGAGCGTTTAATGGATATCAGTTGGTTTATGCGAATCGTCAACGAAGGCATAGCGCGTATGGCGAATCGGGAAGACGATTGCACTGGACGCTTCTGGGAAGGTCGTTTTTCCAGCCAGGCATTGCTTGATGAAAAAGCACTAGCAGCTTGTTCCGCTTACGTGGACTTGAACCCGATAAGAGCCGGACTAGCGGATAGCCTAACTGACTCAGGTCACACCAGTATCAAACGACGTTGTGAACAGGCTGAAAAGGCCAAGCAACCGAAT